>NZ_POUC01000589.1 GCF_002891435.1 Streptomyces cahuitamycinicus | reverse complement strand
CCGCCCAACTCCGCGTTCCTCCTGGCCGCGGTCGTCCTCGGCGGCATGGGCACCGTCGCAGGACCCCTCCTCGGCGCCGCCCTGCTCTACCTGCTCCCCGAGAAGCTCGTCTTCCTCCAGGAGAAGTCACTCCTCGCCTTCGGCATCGCGCTCGTCCTCCTGATGCGCTTCCGCCCCGAAGGCATCATCGCCAACCGCCGACGCCAGCTCGAATTCCACGAGACCGGCCAACTCGACGTACCCAAACAGACCACGCTGACCGACGAACCGGCCGTCACCAAGGCGGGGGCATAGCCACGATGACCACACAGCCCACACCTGTACTCGAAGCCCGCGACGTCACCATGCGCTTCGGCGGCCTCACCGCCGTACGCTCCGTCGACTTCACCGTCAACGCCGGCGAGATCGTCGGACTCATCGGCCCCAACGGCGCCGGCAAGACCACCTTCTTCAACTGCCTCACCGGCCTGTACGTCCCCACCGAGGGCACCGTCTCCTACAAAGGCACCGTCCTCCCCCCCAAACCCCACCTCGTCACCCAGGCCGGCATCGCCCGCACCTTCCAGAACATCCGCCTGTTCGCCAACATGACGGTCCTGGAAAACGTCCTCGTCGGACGCCACACCCGAACGAAGGAAGGCCTGTGGTCGGCCCTGCTGCGCGGCCCCGGCTTCAAAAAAGCCGAACGCGCCAGCGAAGAACGCGCCATGGAACTCCTCGAGTTCATCGGCCTCGCCCACAAACGTGACCACCTCGCACGGAACCTGCCGTACGGCGAACAGCGCAAGCTCGAAATCGCCCGCGCCATGGCCTCCGAACCCGGCCTGCTCCTGCTCGACGAACCCACCGCCGGCATGAACCCCCAGGAGACCAGAGCCGCCGAGGAACTCGTCTTCGCCATCCGCGACAAGGGCATCGCCGTCCTCCTCATCGAGCACGACATGCGCTTCGTCTTCAACCTCAGCGACCGCGTCGCCGTCCTCGTCCAAGGCGAAAAACTCGTCGAAGGCACCCCCGACGTCGTCCAGGCCGACGAACGCGTCGTCGCCGCCTACCTCGGCGAACCCTTCGAAGGCGCCCCCGGCCAAGCCGAAGCCGCCGAGGTCGAGGCCGCCGAAGCCGCCGCCGACGCGACCAGCACCACCAGCAGCACCAAGGGAGAAGCCCAGTGACCGCACTCCTCGAAGTCGAGGACCTCCGGGTCTCCTACGGCAAGATCGAAGCCGTCAAAGGCATCTCCTTCAGCGTCGAAGCCGGCCAGGTCGTCACCCTCATCGGCACCAACGGCGCCGGCAAGACGACCACCCTGCGCACCCTCTCAGGCCTGCTCAAGCCCACATCCGGGAAGATCCTCTTCGACGGCAAACCGCTGAGCGGCGTCCCCGCCCACAAGATCGTCGCCCTCGGCCTCGCCCACTCTCCCGAAGGCCGACACATCTTCCCCCGCCTCACCATCGCCGAGAACCTCCAGCTCGGAGCGTTCCTCCGCAAGGACAAAGAAGGCATCGAAAAAGACATCCAGCGCGCCTACGACCTCTTCCCCATCCTCGGCGAACGCCGCAAGCAGGCGGCCGGAACACTGTCGGGCGGCGAACAGCAGATGCTCGCCATGGGCCGCGCCCTAATGTCCCAGCCGAAACTGCTCATGCTCGACGAACCCTCCATGGGCCTCTCCCCGATCATGATGCAGAAGATCATGGCGACCATCTCCGAGCTGAAGTCCCAGGGCACGACGATCCTCCTCGTCGAACAGAACGCCCAGGCCGCGCTCTCCCTCGCCGACCAAGGCCACGTCATGGAGGTCGGCAACATCGTCCTCTCCGGCACCGGACAGGACCTGCTCCACGACGAATCGGTACGCAAGGCGTACCTGGGCGAGGACTGACCTCCCGCACCGCCGCACGCCGAGAGGCCCGCTTCCCCTTCGATCCAGAAAGGGAAGCGGGCCTCTCGCGTCGAGCTCTCAGCCGTTGTCGGCCTTCTTCTCGTCCGCGTCCTGAATGACAGCCTCCGCGACCTGCTGCATCGACATCCGCCGATCCATCGACGTCTTCTGGATCCACCGGAAAGCCGCCGGCTCCGACAGCCCGTACTCCGTCTGCAGAATCGACTTCGCCCGGTCCACCAGCTTCCGCGTCTCCAACCGCAGCGTGAGGTCCGCGACCTCCTTCTCCAGCTCCTTCAGCTCCGTGAACCGCGAAACGGCCATCTCGATCGCCGGCACGACATCCGTCTTGCTGAACGGCTTCACGAGATACGCCATGGCACCCGCATCCCGAGCCCGCTCCACCAGATCCCGCTGCGAGAACGCGGTCAGCATCAGCACCGGCGCGATGCTCTCCTCCGCGATCTTCTCCGCCGCGGAGATACCGTCCATCTTCGGCATCTTCACATCGAGAATGACAAGGTCCGGCCGGTGCTCACGAGCCAACTCCACCGCCTGCTCACCATCCCCGGCCTCACCGACGACCGTGTACCCCTCCTCCTCCAGCATCTCTTTGAGATCGAGCCGGATCAGCGCCTCGTCCTCGGCGATGACGACCCGCGTCGTCAACGGAGGCACGTGCGACTTGTCCTCTTCAGGCACGTCAACAGGCTGGGGCGACTCGGGGGCACTCACGTGGGCTCCTTGGTAGGGGCAGGCCGGTACTGCTCCCAAGAGCGTACCTAGCTGCGACCGACTGAGGTGAACCGGTACACTCCCTGAGGGTTACCCAGCCGGGTTGGCGGAACAGGCTTACGCGGATGTCTCAAACACATCTGTCCGAGAGGACATACGGGTTCGAATCCCGTACCCGGCACTCCCGCCCAAAGCGGAGGATCACGTTCGCATGATCCTCCGCCTTTTGCTGCTCAGGGTCATGGTCAGTAGCACAGAGTGATCGCATGTACGACCTCAGCACGCGCGAGCGAGCACTCGCACTGGTGGCCAAAGGCCGCAGTCTGAACTCCGTGAGCCGCCAAACGGGCATCTCACGATCCGCGATCCGGTCCTGGCAGGACCGCCTCCAGCCGCGCCCCCGTATGGCGCATCCGGACCCCGGACCACCCTCCGACGAGTCCGCATACGCATACCTACTGGGCCTCTACCTCGGTGACGGTTGCATCAGCCCTCACTCGCGTGGCGGCTACTACCTCAGGATTGCCTGCGCGGACGACTGGCCCGGGCTCATCAAGGAGTGCCGTGAGGCCATCGGGAAAGTGCGCCCTGGTGTAGGCGTCTACCTCGCGCAGAAGCAAGGCTGTGTCGCGGTCACCAGCTATTGCCGGAGCTGGCCGGTCCTCTTCCCCCAGCACGGCCCCGGCAAGAAGCACGCACGCCGTATCGCCCTCGAACCCTGGCAACAAGTCATCGTCGACGCCCATCCCTGGGAGTTCATCCGGGGGCTCATCCACTCCGACGGCTGTCGGATCACCAACTGGACGACCCGCCTCGTCGGCGGTGAGCGGAAGCGCTATGAGTATCCGCGGTACTTCTTCTCCAACAAGTCGGACGACATCCGGAGGCTCTTCACCGACGCCTTGAACAGGGTGGGCGTCGAGTGGAGCACATTGGCCCGCGGGAGCGATCCGTTCAACATCTCCGTCGCCCGCAAAGCCTCCGTCGCTCTCATGGACGCCCACGTAGGCCCCAAGTACTGACGGCGCGCTACTCCGCGATGTGGTGGACCCGGACCATGTTCGTCGAGCCGGAGACTCCGGGTGGGGAGCCTGCCGTGATGACGACCGTGTCGCCCGGGCGGCAGCGGCCGTAGCGCGACAGCAGTTCGTCGACCTGGTCGACCATCGCGTCCGTGGAGTCGACGCACGGGCCGAGGAAGGTCTCGACGCCCCAGGTGAGGCTGAGTTGGGACCGGGTGGCCTGGTCGGGGGTGAAGGCGAGGAGGGGGAT
>NZ_POUC01000588.1 GCF_002891435.1 Streptomyces cahuitamycinicus | reverse complement strand
GTGTGGGGACGGGCGCGGGGGTGGTGCCGTCCCGGGCACGGCACATGGGATGTGCTGGATGTTATCCGTACAAGTGGGTGTGCGGGCCCGGCCTGACCGAATCTTTGGCGACTCCGTCACAGGATGTGTCCGGTCACCGGGTACCGGCGGCCGCGAAACGTGCCACGGCGGCCACGTTCGATCTGGTCACGAAGGCGGGGCCGGTCAGCACCGGGGCCGTCCCGCCACCGCTGACGTTGCCGTTGGTCCGGTACAGCCACAGGGCGTCCACCGCGAGGTAGCCCTGCAGATACGGCTGCTGGTCCACGGCGAACTGCACCTCGCCGTCCTTGACCGCCTTGACCAGGTCCTTGTTCAGGTCGAAGGTGGCGACCTCGGCCCGGCTGCCGGACTGCCGCACCGCCTTGACCGCGCTCAGCGCGATCTGGGCGCCGTTGGTGACGACCTCGTCGATGCTCGAGTCCTGCCGCAGCCGGGAGGCGATCGTGGCGGTCACCGCGTCCAGATCGGTGCCGTCCACGTACAGGTTGTCGGTGTCGCCCCGGAGGGTCTTGCGCACACCCGCGCAGCGGGCCTCCAGCGCGACGTTCCCTCGTTCGTGTACCACGCACAGGGCGTGCTCGGCCTTGAGGCCGTTCAGCTTGTCGCCCACGGCCCGGCCCGCGACGGACTCGTCCTGGCCGAAGTACTCCAGGAGTCCGGTCGGCCGCCAGGCGTCGATGCCGGAGTTGAGCCCGACGACGGGTATGCCTGCCGCCTTGGCCTGGGCGACCGGGCCGCGCATGGCCGCCGGCTTGGCCAGCGTCACCGCGATGCCGTCGGCCTCGGCGCGCACCGCGTCCCGCACCAGATCGGCCTGCGCGGCCGGGTCCGCGGCGCTGGCGTAGGTCAGGTCGATGCCGTCCTTGGCGGCCGCAGCCTCGGCGCCCCTGCGCACCAGGTCCCAGAAGGCGTCGCCCTTGCCGCCGTGTGTCACCAGGGTGACCTTCATCCCGCCGCCGGCTGCGGCCGCCGCGTCCGGCTCGTCGCCGGCCCCGCCGAGGACGGAGCAGCCGGACACCAGCAGACACAGGACGGACGCCAGGGCGGCGGCACGCGTGCGTCTCACGGAAGTGTGCGGCGGGGGAGGAAGGTTCATGAGGGGCGGACCTCGCTGTGCGGCCGAGCAAGAGCAGGGTGAGAGTGCGTGCGGCCGCTGAGTGTGCAGCGGCCTGATGACTCTCGCTGGCCCGGAGCCAACCGTGTGTGACCACTGGTCGTCAAGTGAGCGGCCACATGCCGTGAGTTGATGCTGCCGCATCGTGATGATCTGTACGACCCGTCGAACAGCGGGATTCCGGTTACGGCTTGTGCGCCACCGCCCCGTACATCGCGATGTCCTCGTCGCGGATGCTCTCACCTCCGCTTTCCATACCGTCCGTGCGGTTCGGACGCCACTTGTGGACCTGGACCACGCCGGGTTCCACCAGGGCGAGACCCTCGAAGAACTCCGCCGCCTCCGCATGGGTGCGCAGCCTCATCGGCATGCCCCGGGCCGCGTACTCCCGGGCGACCCGGCCGACTTCGTCCGGGGCGAAGTCGGCGGTGCCGACCGACATCGCCAGGCAGCTGCCGGACGGCAGCGGTTCGAGGAGCCGGCGGACGATACCGACTGCGTCGTGCTCGTCGAGCATGAAGTGCACGATCGCGATCACCGTCAGCGCGACCGGCTCCGACAGGTCGAGCGTCTCCCGGAACCCCTGGGCGCCGAGGACGGCCGCCGGATCGCGCATGTCCGCCTCCACGTACGCCGTCCTGCCCTCCGGCGTGCCGGACAGCAGCTCCCGTGACAGGGCGAGGACGAGCGGGTCGTTGTCGACGTAGACGACCCGCGCCCCGGGGGCCGTCTCCTGGGCGATCTCGTGCAGGTTGGGGGAGGTCGGGATGCCGGTGCCGATGTCGAGGAACTGGCGGATCCCCGCCTCCCGGGCCAGATGGCGCACCGCCCGGTGCATGAAGTCGCGGTTGGCCCGCATGTGGACGGGCAGGGCCGGCCACTCGTGGCACATGGCGTCGCCCGCCTCCCGGTCGGCCGGGTAGTGGTCGTCGCCGCCGAGGATGTAGTCGTAGATCCGCGCGGAGTGCGCGCTCCCGGTGTCGACGCGGTGCTCCGTCATCTGGCCTCCCGGTGCTCAACTGTTCTGCAGAAGGCAGCAGTTGGCCGCCGCACCTGATTCCACCACTCCTGGCCCCGCGAGGGAAGGAACCGCTTGCTCCGGTGGCCCTGGGGGTCCGTCGCGAGCGCGGCGTCGCGCGGACGGGCACGTTCGCAGAGGGTGCTAGGACTGCCGCGCCGGCGTCGGGGGCAGGTTCTCGGCCGCCCGGGCCTGCTTCCGGCGCCGTCTGCGGCTGACACGGGGTTCCTGGTCCGGGAGCCAGCCGAAGGCGAGGCAGCTGCCGGTCACGCCCAGGAGCAGGCCGACGAAGAAGCCGCCCAGGTTGGAGGTCATCCAGGTGCCCAGGGAGACCAGGACGCCGATGACCGAGTAGAACAGGCGCTGGGTGGGGTTGAAGAGGATCAGCACGCCGCACAGCAGCATCACGACCGGGAGCAGGTAGCCGGCCAGACCCTGCATGCCGACGTGCAGGATGACGTCCAGCGACGCCTTCAGGGTGAGCAGGACCTCCGCCCCGCCCAGGGCGAGCAGCAGCCCGCCCCAGAACGGGCGGCCGGCCCGCCACTGCCTGAAAGCGGGCCGGACTCCCTCGCGCGGGCCGCGCGGCATCAGCAACCCGATCCGCTGAAGCCCAGCTTCAGGCCAGGCAGCTTGAACACACCGGCTGTGGTGGCGTAGTTGGTCTGCCGCAGGTTGGCGATGTGCACGGTGTCGGACTGCTGGCTGAACACGCCGATCGGCCCACGGCCCTTCGGGCCGGCCTTGTTCAGGGTGCTGGCGTCGTTGCCGATCTCGATGTTGGTGAAGGCGGCGTCGCCGGTCAGCTCGGTCGAGTCGGTCGTCAGATCGCTGGCGCGCACCTTCTGCGAGCCTTCACCCGCCCTGATGACCAGATTGGTGCCGCCCAGGTCCACGCTCTGGCAGAGCTTGGTGAGCGTCGCGTTCTTGATCACGGACGTGACGACCAGCACCTGGCCGCCGGTCTCACCCGCGTTGGGGCTGCCCTCGGCCATCTCGTCCAGGCCGCCGAACTGTGCGAAGCCGGTGCCGTCCAGTTCGGTCGCGGTGACCGTGAAGGGCATGCCGGAGATGGCGAACTGCACGCCCAGGGCCCCTTCGGCGGTGAGGACCGCCAGGCCCGCGGCGACCAGGGTGGCCGGCACCGCCATCACCGCGGCCCGGCGCGCCCGGACCCGCCCGCGTCGTGCGGGGGCGTCACCGACGTCCGGGGCGGCGGCGCCGTCCGGTCTTTCGGGGGTGTGCTCGGCGGAGGAGGTCATGTCTGCTCCAGGTGCATGTCGGTGCGGATCGGACTTCGGTGGCAGGTTGCCCTGGCGCGGACACCGACCGCGTACGCACGTCTCCCGCAACTCCCGGCGGTTGCAAGGGCTTTCTCGTTACGTCGCAGTAGCCGTCGAGGAAGTTACCGGGGGTTACATGAAGGGTCAAGGGAAGTGTGAACAAAGAGTGGTGATTGTGCGTCAGGGGTGAGTCGCCGGTTTCCCGAAATGCTCACCGTACGCACAACTCCCTTGCAAAGCCTTGACGTTGACGGAGAGGCGGGTCTACAACTCTCCTCGACTCACCGGATCCGTGGCGCCGGATCCGCCACGCGGCACGTCCGTGTGTCCCGGACCCGCTCGTCCCGTCAGGGCATCTCGTCGCCCGGTGCGTCCGCACGGGCTTTCCCTCGCCCGAGTCCCCCCGCCACGGCACGGCCGCTTCCTTCCGGAGCCGTGTCACCAGC
>NZ_POUC01000587.1 GCF_002891435.1 Streptomyces cahuitamycinicus | reverse complement strand
CATGAAGCCGCCCCCCGGCCCCTGGCTGCTCCCCGGGGACGTGCGGCAGAGCCCGTACGATCCGGACGGCACGCTGCCCGCGGCCGTCCTCTTCGACCGCGACGGCACGCTCGTCGCCGACGTCCCCTACAACGGCGACCCGTCGCTGGTCGCGCTCATGCCCGGCGCCCGGGAGGCCGTCGACGCCGTGCGCTGCGCCGGGGTGCCCGTCGGCGTCGTCACCAACCAGTCGGGCGTGGCCCGGGGCCTGCTTACCCGCCGCGAGGTCGAGGCCGTGCGGCTGCGGGTGGAGGAGCTGCTCGGACCGTTCGCCGTCTGGGCCGTGTGCCCGCACGCGCCGGAGGAGCGCTGCGACTGCCGCAAACCGGCCCCCGGCCTGATCCTGGCCGCGTGCCGCCGGCTCGGCGTCCCGCCGGAGCGCACCGCCGTCATCGGCGACATCGGATCCGACATGGAGGCGGCGCGGGCCGCGGGGGCCCGCGGGGTCCTGGTCCCCACGGCCGTCACCCGTCCCGAGGAGGCAGGGGAGGCCGAGGCCACGGCAGCGGATCTGCCGGCGGCCGTGCGTCTCGTCCTCGGCCCGGCCGTCGCGGCCCGGGAGCCGCGATGACGCCCGCCCGCCTGCCCCGCACCCTCGTGGTCCGTCTCGACAGCTCCGGAGACGTACTCCTGGCGGGCCCCGCCGTACGGGCCGTCGCCGCCGGGTCCTCGTACACCGCGCTGCTCTGCGGACCCCAGGGCGCCCCCGCCGGGCGGATGCTGCCCGGCGTCGACGACGTGCTGACCCACGACGCCCCGTGGGTCGGGCTGGAGCCGCCGCCGGTCACGCGGGCCGCCACCCGGCAGCTGATGGAGGCGCTCACGGCAGGCCGCTTCGACCGGGCGATCGTGCTGGTGTCCTACCACCAGAGCCCGCTGCCGATCGCCCTCCTGCTGAAGCTGGCCGGGATCGGACGGACCGCCGCCGACTGCGAGGACTACCCGGGCGCGCTCCTCGACCTGCGGCACCGCAGACGACCGCGCCGTCACGAAACCCTGGCCGCCCTCGACCTGGCCCGCGCCGCGGGCTTCCAGCTTCCGCCCGGCGACGACGGCCGGCTGCGCGTCCTGCCGCCGCCGCACACCACCCACCTCACGGGCCCCGACCCGTACGTCGTCGTCCATCCCGGCGCGGCCGTGCCCGCACGGGCCTGGACACCGGACCGGGCGGCACGCGCCGTGGCCGCGCTGTCCGCGGCGGGGCACCGAGTGGTCGTCACCGGCGGGCGCGCCGAGCGCGAGCTGACCGCCCGGGTGGCCGGACGGCAGGCCCTGGACCTCGGCGGCGCCACCGACCTGCCGCAGCTGGCCGGAGTCCTGGCAGCGGCTCGGGCCGTGGTGGCCGGCAACACCGGCCCGGCGCACCTGGCCGCCGCCGTGGGCACGCCCGTGGTCAGCCTCTTCGCGCCGGTCGTGCCGGCCGAACGGTGGGCCCCCTACGGCGTACCGCACGTCCTGCTCGGCGACCCGCACGCCGCGTGCGCGAACACCCGGGCCCGGCACTGCCCGGTGCCGGGACACCCCTGCCTCGACGGCATCGGCGACGCCGAGGTGCTCGCCGCCGTGGCGGCCCTCACGGACCACCCGGCGGACCAGGGCGAACACACCGAGCGAGGAGCGGCCGTATGAACATCCTGCTGTGGCACGTGCACGGCTCCTGGACGACCGCGTTCGTCCAGGGCCCGCACACCTACCTCGTCCCGGTCACCCCCGGCCGCGGCCCGGACGGCCTCGGGCGGGCCCGCACCTTCACCTGGCCGGCCGCGGTCCGCGAGGTCACTTCCGAGGAACTCCGCGACACGCCGGTCGACCTGGTCCTTCTCCAGCGGCCGCACGAGGGGGAGCTGGCGCGACGCTGGCTCGGCGGACGCCGCCCGGGCCGGGACGTGCCCGCGGTGTACCTGGAGCACAACGCGCCCGACGGCGACGTGCCGGACACCCGGCACCCGTGCGCCGGCCGCGACGACCTGACCATCGTGCACGTCACGCACTTCAACCGGCTGTTCTGGGACTGCGGAACCACCCGCACCGAGGTGATCGAGCACGGCATCGTCGACCCGGGCCACCGCTACAGCGGCCGGCTCGCCCGCGCCGCCGTCGTCGTCAACGAACCCGTGCGACGCGCCCGGTACACCGGAACGGACCTGCTGCCCGCCCTGGCCGAGGCCGTGCCGCTCGACGTCTTCGGCATGGGCACCGAGGGCCTGGCCGGACACCTCGGCCTGTCGGCCGACCGCTGCCGCACGGCCGATCTCCCCCAGAGCGAGCTGCACACGGCCCTGGCCGAACGCCGCATGTACCTGCACCCGGTGCGCTGGACCTCCCTCGGCCTGTCCCTGCTGGAGGCGATGCACCTCGGCCTGCCCGTGCTGGCGCTCGCCACCACCGAGGCGGTCGAGGCCGTTCCGCCCGGCGCCGGCACCCTGACCACCCGCCCCGACGTCCTGGCCCGCGCAGCCCGCCGCTATCTCCACGAACCGGAGGCGGCGGCCGCGGACGGAGCCCGCGCCCGCCAGGCGGCCCTCGAACGCTACGGGCTCAAGCGCTTCCTGGCCGACTGGGAGCGCCTGATCACGGAGGTGTGCTCATGACCCCGTCCCTCAGCCCTCTCCCCACCGGGCCACTCGGCGGCGACCCGGCCGACCCGGGTGTCCTGGCGATCGCGCTCGTCTCCGAGCACGCCAGCCCCCTGGCCGCACTGGGCGGCGTCGACGCCGGCGGGCAGAACGTCCACGTCGCCTGCCTCGCCGCCGCACTCGCCGACCGCGGCCACCGCGTCACCGTCCACACCCGCCGCGACTCGCCCGACCTGCCCTGCCGGGTGGAGCTGCGCGACGGCGTCGAGGTGCACCACGTACCCGCCGGGCCGGCCGAGCCGCTCCCCAAGGACGCGCTCCTGCCGCACATGGACGAGTTCGGCCGCCACCTCGCCCGCGGCTGGCGCACCCGGACCCCCGACGTCGTGCACTCCCACTACTGGATGTCGGGCCTGGCCGCCCTGCGCGCGGCCCGCGAGCACGGCCTGCCCCTGCTGCACACCTACCACGCCCTCGGCACGGTGAAGAGGCGGCACCAGCGGCTCGCCGACACCAGCCCGCCGGAGCGGATCCCCGGCGAGATCGAGGTCGGGCTGGGCTGCGACCGCGTCATCGCCACCTGCCGGGACGAGGCCCGCGAACTGGCCCTCATGGGCATCCCCCCGCACCAGGTCGGCATCGTGCCGTGTGGCGTCGACACCGACCGGTTCACCCCGAAGGGCCCGGCCGCGCCGCGTGGACCGTACCCGCACCGGATCCTCCAGCTGGGCCGGCTCGTGCCGCGCAAGGGAGGCGCCGTCGCCGTCACCGCGCTGGCCCGGCTGCCCGGCACCGAACTGGTCGTGGTCGGCGGGCCGCCCGCCGACGGGCTCGACGGTGACCCGGAGGTGCGGCGGCTGCGGGGCATCGCCCGGGACGCCGGCGTCGCCGACCGGGTCCGCTTCACCGGCGCCCTTCCCAGCGAGGAGGTGCCGTCGCTGCTGCGCTCCGCGGACGTCGTCGTGTGCCCCGCCGACTACGAACCCTTCGGCATCGTCCCGCTGGAGGCCATGGCCTGCGGCGTGCCCGTGGTGGCCAGCGCGGTCGGCGGACAGCTCGACACCGTCGCCGACCCGGGCACCGGACGGCTGGTGCCGCCCCGCGACCCGGCGGCCCTGGCCGCTGCCGTCGCCGCGCTGCTCGCCGACCCGGCGGCCCGCGCCGCCTGCGGTGCGGCCGGCCGCCGGCGCGTCCTGAGCCGCTACGGCTGGGGCCAGGTCGCCGCCGCCACCGAGGCCGCCTACTGCGAAGTCCTCGACACCGAGCCCGCCGCGACCCGCGCCGGCTGAC
>NZ_POUC01000586.1 GCF_002891435.1 Streptomyces cahuitamycinicus | reverse complement strand
GCCGGGTACGGGACGGGGGGTCGGCGCGGTGCGGCCGCTGGCCGGCGTGGCGCGGGGACCCTGGGCGCTCTCGTGAATCTGAGGCTCCTCGGGAATGAGAGGCATGGGTTGATATTTATCAAACGTTGGTACGGCCCGCGTCGGCGGGTTGCGCATGGGTGCGAACGAAACGTCAGAAGTCGAAGCCGAGCTGCCCCTCGATCTCCGGACCACTTCCGTCCGCCCAGCTGCGGACCTTCTTGAGGTGCCGCCACCGGGGCAGCGCATCAAGATACGCCCACGACAACCGGTGGTAGGGGGTGGGGCCCCGCTCCGCCAGTGCGGCCTTGTGCACGGGTGATGGATACCCTGCGTTGTCCGCAAAACCGAAGTCTGCATGGTCGATACCCAGTTCGGCCATCATTTTGTCGCGCTGGACCTTGGCGATCACCGAGGCCGCCGCGACCGCCACGCAGGACTGGTCGCCTTTGATCACCGTACGGACCCGCCAGGGCGCACCGAGGTAGTCGTGCTTGCCGTCGAGGATGACCGCGTCGGGACGGATCGGCAGTGCGTCCAGCGCACGCTCCGCTGCGAGCCGCAGCGCGGCCGTCATCCCCAGGGCGTCTATCTCCTCGGGAGAGGCATGCCCCAGCGCGTAGGACGTCACCCAGGTCCGCAGTTCTTCGGCGAGGACGGTACGTCGCTTGATGGTGAGCAGCTTCGAGTCCGTGAGCCCCTCGGGGGGACGGCGCAGTCCGGTGATCGCCGCGCAGACGGTGACGGGGCCGGCCCACGCGCCGCGCCCCACCTCGTCGACACCTGCAACGATCTTCGCTCCGGTCGTGGCTCGAAGGGAGCGCTCGACGGTGTGAGTAGGCGGTTCGTACGGCATGGCGCCCCTAGATTACGCCGCCTGGAACCGCCCGCGACACCCCGGTCCGCCGCGGCCCGCGAACAACCCGGTCAGGCATCGGCCGACCGGAGCGTCGGGAACCGTCCGGCCGCGGCACCAGGCCTCCCGGCCGCAGCCTCGGGAACTGTGCGGCCGCAGGAGCGGAGGCATCAACTGGTCGATCGTTTCCTCGACTTCGCCATCCCAGCATTCACAGCCGCACATTTTCGAGCGGTACATCATCATCGCCGGTATGGCGTCGAAGACATAGCCGTTCACAACCTCGGGGCGCACCTCGCCTCGCTCGATCTCTCTTTCGACGACCTTCCGCAGCATCCTCGTGGTGGGCTTCACAACCCCCTCGAAGATCACGCCATGGAAGCGTTCGGCCTGCACGGTGTCGCACTCGTGAATCACCGAGCGAAGGGCGAAACCAGGGCGGGAGAATGTGGCGTCACGGGCTCGCAGGCACAGCGCCTGCTCCTTCGCCGCCGTGGTGCTGCTGCCGCCTTTCGGCATCATCGAGTCCCGGGCCGAGGAGCCGATCACCCCGCCCCGGATGTTCGCCGACCCGGAACCGCTCGGGCACATACGTGCTCGAGTTGAGCCTGGCCACGGCGATGCTCGGCATGGGCCGTACCTCCCCTGGCCGGGGCCTGGCTGGTGATCCGGGTCCGCAAGAGCGACCTGGAGGCACTCTCCGGCTCGGCCGGACCGGGGGTCGGCTGTCGCGGGAGCGCCGCGAATCGGTGCCGGCGGCTCGTCGGCGGGCCCTACACAGGCGCACCGAGGGGTGGCGAGCCGGTTCGCTGCCGACCGCGGATCGCCGGACTGAATCAGGGGACGCAACAGCGTGGGCGGCAGCGGGGCCACCCGCGCCCGTCCCACACAACGGACGACAGCGCCCCACCAGCGAACCAGAACGGCGAGCAGAGCCTCCACGCCCATCCGCCACCCCCCTTCTCCCTCCGGCCTGTACGCCCTCGATGGCTCGCACAGCGAATGCCAGGACAACGGGCGAACAGTCACGGAGAGTTCCCGACGCGCACGGAGAGTATGCGAAGGAGCGGAGGAGCCCACCGTCAGATCGACGTGGGCACCCAGTGCGGAAGCGGCTCCGTCCGCTCCACCCACTCGGTGGGCGGTGTCCCCGCCTTCCCCGCGGCGATCACGCCGCCGACGATGGCGCACGTGGTGTCGACATCCCCGCCCACCTGCGCGGTCGCCCAGAAAGCCTGCTCGTAGTCGCCGAGACTTCTCGCGGCCGACCAAAGAGCGAAGGGCACGGTGTCGTGGGCGGTCGTACGCCGCCCGCACCCCAGTACGGCCGCCACCGTGCCCGGGTCGTCGTAGTCGAGCATGTCCCGGGCCCGGCGAAGTCCCGCGCCCACGGCGCTCTTGGGCACCAGGTCGATGACACCGTCGAGGAGGGCTTCGGCGCCGGGCGTCCCGTCGGGGGCGGCGGCGAACGCGGCTGCCGCGGCGACGGCCATGGCCCCCACGACGCCCTCGCGGTGTTGATGGGTCGTGTACGCCGAGATCTCCGCCTGGTGGGTCGCCTGCTCCGGATCGTCCGCGTACCAGGCGCCCAGCGGGGCGATCCGCATCGCCGCGCCGTTGCCCCAGGAACCCTGCCCCTTGAAGAGTGCCGCGGCGAGCTCCCGCCAGTCCCCACCTTCCCGGACGAGTCGCAGCATGCGGTTGACCGCAGGGCCGTAGCCCCGGTCGAAGTCGTGGTGCTCGGCGAAGGAACGGGCCAGGGCATCCTGGTCGATGCGGTGGTGGACGGCCAGGACGGCGACGACCGAGCCGGCCATCTCCGTGTCGTCGGTCCACTGCCAAGGCCCGGACGGCACCTCGCGGCGCTTCAGCAGCGGGTAGTTCACCGGCACGAAGTACTGGGAGCCCAGGGCGTCTCCGACGGACAGTCCGCGCAGGCAGGCCAGGGCGCGGTCCAGGCGCACGTCGGGTGAGGAATCAGCGGTCATCGCCCTGCAACTCTATCCGGTGATCCCGTACGGCTCGGGATCTCGCCAACGATCAAACGGCCGGTCGAGGGTGTACTTGCCGTCGTCCCCCAGAACGAGCATCCGCACCTCGCCGTTCCCGGGATTCGACAGCGACTCGAACTCCGACACCGTCCAGTGGAACCACCGCATGCAGAAGAGTCGCATGGCCAGGCCGTGGGTGACGATGAGGACGTTCTGCGGGTGATCGGGGTCCTCGAAGCTGCGGAACAGGCTTTCCAGGAAGCCGCCGACCCGGTCGTAGACGTCGGCGCCCGACTCGCCCTGGGCGAAGCGGTAGAAGAAGTGGCCGTACGCGTCCCGATAGGCCTTCTGAAGGCGCACCTCGTCCCGGTCCTGCCAGTTGCCCCAGTCCTGCTCCCGCAGCCGGGGTTCCTCGCGTACCCGTATGAGTCCGGAGTCGAGGTGGAACGCGCGCAAGGTCTCGAGCGTACGACGGTACGGGGAGACGTACACGCTGACGTGCTCGTCACCGAAGAGCCGGCGCAGATGCTCGCCCGTCGCCTCCGCCTGCCGCCGACCGCGCTCGGTCAGCGCCAGGGCGTGGTCGGGCTCACGCTCGTAGACGGAGTCATCAACATTGCCCGTTGACTCGCCGTGCCGGACAAGGACGATGCGCCGTGGTCGTGCCATGCCAAGACCCTAGATCGGGTGAGGGCTGGTTGAGCACTCCTGCCACACCCATACAGCGTAGGTCACATGATTCCTGCACCACAGATCACACCGGTCGCACGCCTGTCCGAACAGAACGGCTCCACCGCGGCCTCACGGCGTCACGCCATGTAAGTCACAGCCCAGTGCGCCGTACCGGTCCGAGCACCCGCCCACCCGGAGCACTCGTCCTACGCGCGAACTCAGACCGTCCAGCTCGACTCCATGTCCACGACGTCCCCGGTGTGCTTCTCCTGCGGCACGAAGATGCAGCGCGCCGGTTCCTGCTACATCTGCGAGGGCTGCGGCTCGACCAGCGGCTGCAGCTGACGCCGAACGCCTGAGCCGATGACGGCAGGG
>NZ_POUC01000585.1 GCF_002891435.1 Streptomyces cahuitamycinicus | reverse complement strand
CACCTGCCCCCGGCCTGACGGCTGCCAGGGCGGCTCGGCGGGGGCCCCGCGGCCGGGTCACCGGCCTCGGCGTGCGCGTCCTCACGGGGAGCCCGCTTCCCCGGCCGTCCGGCCGCCCCCGGACCGAGGCGCTCGCCGTCCTCGTGCGTCTCGCTTGCGCGAACCGTTGACGACGGTAAGAGCCGCCCTTATCTTCTGACCACTTCATGGTCGAATTCACGAACTACGTTCGATATGTCGGACAGGGGTGACTCGTTCCCACCCCCCGATCACCCGCTGGAGAACCCCCTTGAGACGCATAGCCGTTCGGCTGCTCCTGGCTTCCCTGATGGCCTTCGCGACCTGCCTGGCATCGGCGCCCGCCCGGGCCGCCGTGCCCGACTCCCCCGCCGTCACCTACACCAATCCGATCGCGGAGCAGCGGGCCGACCCGCACATCTTCAAGCACACCGACGGCTACTACTACTTCACCGCCAGCGTTCCCGAGTACGACCGCATCGTGCTGCGCCGGGCGACCACCATCCAGGGCCTGAAGACGGCGCCGGAGACCACCATCTGGACGAAGCACAGCAGCGGTGTGATGGGCGCCCACATCTGGGCACCGGAGATCCACTTCATCGACGGCAAGTGGTACGTGTACTTCGCCGCGGGTGCCACCGACGACGTGTGGGCGATCCGGATGTACGTCCTGGAGGGCACCGGCGCCAACCCGCTCGCCGCCACCTGGACGGAGAAGGGCCAGATCAAGACCCAGTGGGAGAGCTTCTCGCTCGACGCCACGACCTTCGTCGTGGGTGGCGTGCGCTACCTGGCCTGGGCGCAGCGCGACCCGTCCGTGAACAACAACACCGACGTCTACCTGGCGAAGATGGCCAACCCCTGGACGATCACCGGCACTCCGGTGATGCTGACGCGGCCCACCTACTCCTGGGAGACCGTCGGCTACAAGGTCAACGAGGGCCCGGCCGTGATCCAGCGCGGCGGCAAGATCTTCATGACGTACTCAGCGAGCGCCACCGACGCCAACTACTGCCTGGGCATGCTCACCGCCTCCGCGAGCGCCGACCTGCTCAGCCCGGCGTCCTGGAGCAAGAGCCCCGTCCCGGTGTTCGCCAGCAGCGCCGCGACCGGCCAGTACGGCCCGGGCCACAACTCCTTCACGGTCTCCGAGGACGGCAGGAGCGACATCCTCGTCTACCACGACCGCAGCTACAAGGACATCACCGGCGACCCCCTCTACGACCCCAACCGGCGTACCCGCGTGCAGAAGGTGTACTGGAACGCCGACGGCACCCCGAACTTCGGCATCCCCGTGGCCGACGGGGTCACCCCGCAGCGCTTCTCCTCGTACAACTTCCCGGACCGGTTCGTCAGGCACTACGACTACCGGGCCCGGATCGAGGCGAACGTCACCAAGCTCGCCGACTCCCAGTTCCGCCTCGTGCCGGGCCTCGCCGGCAGCGGCACGGTCTCACTTGAGTCGGTCAACTTCCCCGGCTACTTCCTGCGGCACGAGAACTTCCAGGTGTGGCTGCGGAAGAACGACGGCAGCGCGCAGTTCGCGTCCGACGCGACCTTCCGGCAGCGCGCCGGACTCGCGGACTCGGCCGGCGTGTCGTACGAGTCGTACAACTACCCCGGGCGATACGTCCGCCACTGGGAGTACCTGCTGAACGTGCAGGCGGTGAGCACAGCCACCGACCGGGCGGACGCCACCTTCTACACCCAGTGACGGCACGGCATATGAGTGTAATGCCCTGAATGTCTTGCCGATGTGCGGGCACTCAGGGCCTGTGCAGACACAACAGGGCAAGCGACCGCGCAGGGTGCTGCTCACCGGCTGGTTCAGCTTCCGGGACAGGGAGGCGACCGCCGGGGACGTGCTGGCCCTGCGCCGGGTGGAGGACGTGCTGCGGGGGACGGGCATTCCCTACGACGTCGCCTGGAGTCCCCGTTTCCGTCCGGAGGCACTGCATCTGGACCGGCTGTGGCCCGAGGACTACAGCCACCTCGTGTTCGTGTGCGGCCCGCTGCACGGACCGCAGGTGGAGGAGCTGCACCAACGCTTCGCGCACTGCGTGCGGATCGCCGTGGGCACCTCGGTGATCGACCCCGGCAGCCCGGCCGTGACCGGCTTCCACCGGGTGCTGCCCCGGGACGGGCCCGACAGCGAGCCGGTGGAGGACCTCGCGGCCCGCGCCCCGGAAGTGCCGGCGCGGCCCGTCGTCGGGGTGATCCTCGCGCACGGACAGCACGAGTACGGGCAGCTGCGGCGGCACGGGCAGGTCGCCGAGGAGGTAACGCGCTGGCTGGCGTCCAAGGACTGCGGCCGGCTGGAGCTGGAGACGCGGCTCGACACGCACGACTGGCATCTGAGCGCGACGCCCGCACAGCTGCAGTCCGTACTGGCCCGGCTGGACCTCGTCGTCACCGACCGGCTGCACGGGCTGGTGATCGCGCTGCGGGTGGGCACGCCGGTGCTGGCCGTCGACCCGGTCGCGGGCGGCGCCAAGCTGACCGCGCAGGCCCGGGCCTGCGGCTGGCCCGCACTGGTGCCCGCCGAGCAGCTCGACGTGCGGCAGTTGGACCGCTGGTGGGACTGGTGCCTGACCGGCGGCCGGGTGACCGCGCGGCAGATCCGCGACGGGTTCCGCGAGGGCTCCGTGCCGGACAGCGCGGACCGGCTCGTCGAGGCGCTGGCGCGGCCGGTGCCCGGTTAGCCCGGGGCGACCACGGGGCACCCGCTTGTACGTCCCCTGCTGCACTTCCCCCGCCGCACGTCCCCCCGGGAGGAGAGACGGTCCGGCCGCCCGGAAGGAGAGAGCGTGTCCATCGGCCGACTTCCCGAGAACGAGCAGCGCATCCTCGACGAGATGGAACGCGCTCTGCGCCGCGACCGCCGCCTCGCCCGCAGGCTGCGCACCCACCGAGTGAGCCGCCGCCCCGACCCCGCCCGCGTCCTGGCCCGACTGGCCTGCTACCGCCCCCGTGTCCGGACCGTCCTGATCCTGCTCGCGGTGTCGGTCGGGCTGATGGTGGCGGGGATCGTCACGTCCGAACCGGGGGTGATCTGGGCGTTCGCCGCGCTGTGGCCCCTGACGTTGTTCGCCGCGTTCCGGCTGATGTGCCGGTGCTGCGACGGCTGAACGCGGCCGCGCCGCTCAGGGCCGCGGGGCGCCGGGCAGTTCGTCGACGGCCCTCAGGACGTCTTCGACGCTGATGCGCAGGAGCGCCGGGTCGGGCCGACGGCCGTGCGGGTCGCCCTCCGGGCCGTACCACAGGGCGCGGTGGCGCGGGTCGGCCGGCGGACCCCAGCGGCTCGGCGCGACCGGGCCGAACAGGGTGACGGAGCGCGTGCCGTGGGCGACGGCGAGGTGGGCGATGCCGGTGTCGCCGCTGATCACGGCGTAGGCGCCGGCCACGAGAGCGGACAGCCGTTCGAAGGGCAGGCCGCCGTCGAACACGTCCGTGTCCGGCAGACCGGCCCGCTGGGCGAGCCGGGCCACCAGGTTGCCCTCGGCCGGGCCGCCGGTGACCACGACCCGCGGGCCCCGGGCGCGCAGTTCGGCCGCGACGGCCGCGTACCGCTCGACGGGCCAGCAGCGCGCGGGTGACCCGGCGCCGGGGTGCAGGACGACCGCGCCGGGCGCCGGGGAGGCGGTCTGCGGGCGGGGCAGCAGCAGATCACCCGGGTCGGCGTCGATGCCGTACGCCCGCAGCAGCCGGCACCAGCGGTCACGTTCGTGCTCCTCCGGGTACCAGGGCGGGCCGTCGATCCCGGGCAGGTCCGGGTGGGCGAAGGCGAGCAGCTTCAGCGGGCGCAGGCCCAGGAGCAGCCGGTGGCTGGGCGGGCCGTTGCCGTGCAGGTCGACGGCGATGTCCGGGGGCGGGCCGGTCCAGTCGAGTGTGCGCGGGACGGCCCGGCCGGGGGC
>NZ_POUC01000584.1 GCF_002891435.1 Streptomyces cahuitamycinicus | reverse complement strand
CCCCGTGGAGCACCGGGGGCCCCGCACCCCCCAGAACCGCTGATCAGAGCCCGTTGTCAGTGCGGGGTCGTACGGTGGATCCCATGCGGCCCGTTTCAAAGATCGAACGCACGGTGGCGCCTTTCGAGGTCGTCAGCCCCTACCAGCCCAACGGCGACCAGCCGACGGCCATCGCCGACCTAGCCCGGCGCATCGAGGCGGGGGAGAAGGACGTCGTGCTGCTCGGTGCGACCGGCACCGGCAAGTCCGCCACCACCGCGTGGATGATCGAGAAGCTCCAGCGCCCCACGCTCGTGATGGCGCCGAACAAGACGCTGGCCGCCCAGCTGGCGAACGAGTTCCGCGAGCTGCTCCCGAACAACGCCGTCGAGTACTTCGTCTCGTACTACGACTACTACCAGCCCGAGGCGTACGTCCCGCAGTCGGACACCTACATCGAGAAGGACTCCTCGATCAACGAGGAGGTCGAGCGCCTGCGCCACTCCGCGACCAACTCGCTGCTCACCCGCCGTGACGTCGTGGTGGTCGCCTCGGTCTCCTGCATCTACGGCCTCGGCACCCCGCAGGAGTACGTGGACCGCATGGTCTCCCTCCGCGTCGGCGAGGAGATCGACCGCGACGAGCTGCTGCGCCGCTTCGTGGACATCCAGTACACGCGTAACGACATGGCCTTCACCCGCGGCACCTTCCGCGTCCGCGGCGACACCATCGAGATCTTCCCGGTCTACGAGGAGCTGGCCGTCCGCATCGAGATGTTCGGCGACGAGATCGAGGCGCTGTCCACCCTGCACCCGCTCACCGGCGAGATCATCAGTGACGACGAGCACCTCTACGTCTTCCCGGCCTCCCACTACGTCGCGGGCCCCGAGCGCCTGGAACGGGCGGTCAACGACATCGAGAAGGAGCTGGCCGAGCGCCTCGCGGAGCTGGAGAAGCAGGGCAAGCTGCTGGAGGCCCAGCGCCTGCGCATGCGGACCACGTACGACATCGAGATGCTCCGCCAGATCGGCAGCTGCTCCGGCGTCGAGAACTACTCGATGCACTTCGACGGCCGCCTGCCCGGCTCCCCGCCCAACACCCTGCTGGACTACTTCCCGGACGACTTCCTCCTCGTCATCGACGAGTCCCATGTCACCGTCCCGCAGATCGGCGCCATGTACGAGGGCGACGCCTCCCGCAAGCGCACCCTCGTCGACCACGGCTTCCGGCTGCCCTCCGCCCTGGACAACCGCCCTCTGAAGTGGGAGGAGTTCCAGGAGCGCATCGGCCAGACGGTCTACCTGTCGGCCACCCCGGGCAAATACGAGATGTCCCGCTCGGACGGCTACGTCGAGCAGATCATCCGCCCCACCGGTCTCGTCGACCCGGAAGTCGTCGTCAAGCCCACCGAGGGCCAGATCGACGACCTGGTGCACGAGATCCGGCAGCGCACCGAGAAGGACGAGCGCGTCCTGGTCACCACGCTCACCAAGAAGATGGCCGAGGACCTCACGGACTACTTCCTGGAGCTGGGCATCCAGGTGCGCTACCTGCACAGTGACGTCGACACCCTGCGCCGGGTCGAGCTGCTGCGCGAACTGCGCGCCGGTGAGTACGACGTGCTGGTCGGCATCAACCTCCTGCGCGAGGGCCTCGACCTGCCCGAGGTGTCCCTGGTGGCGATCCTGGACGCCGACAAGGAGGGCTTCCTGCGCTCCGGCACGTCCCTGATCCAGACCATCGGCCGCGCCGCGCGCAACGTGTCCGGCCAGGTCCACATGTACGCCGACAAGATCACTCCGGCGATGGAGAAGGCGATCGACGAGACCAACCGGCGCCGCGAGAAGCAGGTCGCGTACAACACGGAACGGGGCATCGACCCCCAGCCGCTCCGCAAGAAGATCAACGACATCGTCTCCCAGATCGCCCGCGAGGACCTCGACACCGAGCAGCTGCTCGGCTCGGGCTACCGCAAGGCGAAGAAGGACGGCGGGGGCACCAAGGCGCCCGTGCCCGCCCTCGGCAAGGCCGCCGGGACGGCCAAGTCCGCGAAGGGCAAGGCCAAGGAGACGGCGCCGACCGACCGCCCCGCAGCCGAACTGGCCGGGCAGATCGAGGAGCTCACCGCGCGGATGCGGGCGGCCGCCGCGGAGCTCCAGTTCGAGATCGCGGCCCGGCTGCGCGACGAGGTCTCCGAGATGAAGAAGGAGCTGCGCCAGATGAAGGAGGCAGGCCTGGCCTGACAGCGCGCCGCGTACGCGCAGTGTTGCAAGACCGACACAAAGCGCGGAGCGGGGTACATCGCTGTCAGTGCCCCTGCGTAGGGTTCTGGTCAACCGCGACTACGCGGCAACAGGGGACGTTCGAGAGGGGAATCAGCGCGTGACCGTCAACATGACCAAGGGTCAGGCCATCAGTCTGCAGAAGAACGACGGTGGCAGTCTGACCGCGGTTCGCATGGGTCTCGGCTGGCAGGCGGCTCCCCGGCGCGGCCTGTTCGGCTCGCGCACGCGGGAGATCGACCTCGACGCCTCCGCCGTCCTGTTCGCGGACAAGCAGCCGGTCGACGTCGTCTTCTTCCGCCACCTGGTGAGCGACGACGGCTCGGTGCGCCACACCGGGGACAACCTCGTCGGCGGTGTCGGCCAGGGCGGCGACGACGAGGCGATCCTCGTCGACCTCGGGCGGGTCCCGGTCCACATCGACCAGATCGTCTTCACCGTGAACTCCTTCACCGGTCAGACCTTCCAGGAGGTGCAGAACGCCTTCTGCCGCCTGGTCGACGAGACCAACGGCCAGGAGCTCGCCCGCTACACGCTCGCCGGCGGCGGCCAGTACACGGCCCAGATCATGGCCAAGGTCCACCGCACGGGTCCGGGCTGGACGATGACGGCCCTGGGCAACCCGGCCAACGGCCGTACCTTCCAGGACCTGATGCCGACGATCCTGCCGGTGCTCTGAGCGCACCCGGACCGCCGCAGCCGGCCGTCGCACCCGGACCGCTGCAGGCGGACCGGGGGCCTGGACCAGCGGGCCCGGACCGCCGAACCCGGACCCGGCGGGCCCGGCGAGCAGTACCCGACTCCACACAACGACACATGGGGGACGAAGGCGATGACGGCCGAGCTGGTGCGGGGGCAGAACCACCCGCTCTCCCAGGCCCGTCTAGAGATCCGGATCTCGGCCGGTACGCCGATCGTGGCCGTGGCCGCGCTCGGCGACGAGAACGGCCGGATCCACGGCGCGGAGTGGGTGGCCCACCCGGGCGCACCCACCCAGCCGGGTCTCGAGGTTCCCCGGCAGGCCGCCGCCGATCATCGTCTCGCGGTGGACCTGGATGCCGTGCCGGAGGCCGTCCACCGGGTGAGCGTGCTGCTCGCCCTGCCCGCCGGGAGGACGGGGCCGGTCCGTTTCGGCGCGGTGGCGGCCCCCTTCGTCGCCGTCACCGGCCTCGACGGCGGCGAGATCGCCAGCTACACCATCACCGATCTGGAGGCCGAGTCGGCCGTCGTCGCCCTGGAGCTCTACCGTCGGCAGGGCGCCTGGAAGGTGCGCGCCGTCGGCCAGGGCTACGCGGGAGGCCTCGCCGAACTCCTCACCGACCAGGAGCTGCCGCAGGCCCACCGGCTCGCCGGCAGCATCAACGACGCGGTGTCCCAGGGGCTGGCCCGCTCGGTGCAGGCGCCCCCGCCGCGCACGGCGGACGGCGACCGCTCCCGGCAGGCGGCGGCTCCCGCCCTCGGCCCGGACCAGGGCGGCACCGCGCCTCAGCCGGGTCCCGTGCCGCCGATGCCGCCGTACGGCGGTCAGACGCCCGGCGGTCCCGGGCAGCCCGCCCCGCAACAGCCGTCGTATCCCGGCTCCGCGCCGGATCATGACGCCGTCACCCAGCCGTCCGCGCCCACGTCCGGCGGCCCCATCGACTACAGCCACCCGCTCCGCCAGAGCGCCGCTCCGCCCCCG
>NZ_POUC01000583.1 GCF_002891435.1 Streptomyces cahuitamycinicus | reverse complement strand
GGGCCGTGTCGCTGATTCTCAGCAGGATGCCGATGAGGGCCCAGTTGGCGATCACGGAGGATCCGCCGTAGGCCACGAACGGCAGCGTCATACCGGTCAGCGGGATGAGGCCCATGACACCGCCGGCCACGACGAAGACCTGGAGGCCGAAGGCGCCGGACAGGCCGATCGCGAGCAGCTTGCCGAAGGGGTCGCGGGCCGCGAGCGCGGTGCGTACGCCCCGTTCGATGATCAGGCCGTAGAGCAGGAGGATCGCCATGACGCCGGCGAGGCCCAGCTCCTCGCCGAAGGTGGCGAGGATGAAGTCGGAGTTGGCGGCGAAGCCGATGAGGTCGGAACGGCCCTGCCCGAGGCCGGTGCCGAGCGTGCCGCCGGAGCCGAAGGCCCACAGGGCCTGCATGGCCTGCTCGGAGTGGACGATGCCGTCCTGGACGCCGGCGCGAGAGAGTTCGAACTCGTGCATCGGGTCGAGCCAGGCCTGTACACGGGTCTGGATGTGCGGCTCGAAGCTGGCCACGCCGACGGCGCCGACCGCGGACATCAGCAGACCGAAGACGATCCAGCTGGTCCGCTCGGTGGCGACGTACAGCATGATGACGAACATCCCGAAGAACAGCAGGGACGTACCGAGGTCGGTCTCGAAGACCAGGATGAGGATCGAGATGACCCAGACGACGAGGATCGGGCCGAGGTCGCGGCCGCGGGGCAGGTAGAGACCCATGAAGCGGCGGCTGGCCAGGGCCAGGGCGTCTCTCTTGACCATGAGGTAGCCGGCGAAGAACACCGCGAGGGCGATCTTCGCGAACTCACCGGGCTGGAGCGTGCCGAGGCCGGGGATCTTGATCCAGATCTTGGCGCCGTAGATGTCCGCGCCGAGTCCGGGCACGAGCGGCAGGACCAGCAGGAACAGCGCGCCGGCCATGGAGATGTACGTGTAGCGCTGCAGAACGCGGTGATCCTTGAGGAAGATCAGCACAACCACCAGCAGGGCCACGCCCATAGCGGAGTACAGCAGTTGGCGCGGTGCGGCGTCGGCATAGTTGCTGAGGCCCTTGGCCTGGTCAAGGCGCCAGATGACGACCAGGCCGAGTCCGTTCAGCAGCGTCGCCAGCGGGAGCATCAGCGGGTCCGCGTACGGCGCGAATTTCCGGACGACGAGGTGGCCGACGCCCGCGAGCAGGCCGAGTCCGAGTCCGTAGCTCAGCAGGCCCGGTGGCACCGAGTCGTTGAGGGCCAGGCCGACGTTGGCGTAGGCGAACACCGGGATGACCACGGCGAACGCCAGCAGCGCCAGTTCGGTGTTGCGGCGGCTCGGGGCGCCGATCGCGCCGATCGTGGACGTGTGGTGCTGCGGCGAGTTCGTAGTACTGCTCATCGTGTGACAGGGCCTCTCACGGCTACTGCTTACCGCACAGCGAGACGACCTTCTGCTCTTCCTCCGAGAGGCTGGGGCCGGGGCTGGGAGTGGGTGCGGTCGTGGTCGGGGGCGTGGACTTCTCCGGTGCCGACGGTGAACCCGACGGGTTGGACGGGTTCGGCGTCGGTGTGGCCTTGGACGTGAAGGAGGCGGGAGTGGTTCCCGTGGTGCCCCCGGCCTCGCCTTCGCCGGTCTTGGAGTTGTTCTTGCTCTCGGCTTCGCGCCGCTGCGCTTCCTTCTTGCACGCGGAGGCCTGCACCGACAGTTCCTGGATCTTCGCCTGGGCGTCCTTCAGACCGCCCTCGGGGATGGTCGCCTCGACCAGCTTCTGCTGGTAGGGCGGCAGGTACTTGAGTTCGATCTCGGGGTGGTCCTTCTCGACCTTCGAGAGCGAGACCCAGGCCAGGTCCTGGCTGATGCCCCGGTACAGCGCGACGTGTTCGTCCTCGGCGCCGACGTAGTACTGGGTCTGCGTCCAGCGGTATCCGCCGTACAGGCCGCCGCCGACGAGGGCCAGCGCGAGGACGCCGTAGAAGGATCTCTTCAGCCACCGGCCCTTTTTGCGGGGCTTGGTGAAGTCGTCGTCGCCGTAGTCGAAGCCGGCTGCCGGGATGTAGCCGGTGGTGTCGCCGGAGCCGGGCGGGCCGAATTCGCCGCCGCCCTGGCCGTGTCCGTGGCGGCCGAGTCCGGAGGCGCGGCCGGCGGGGGTCTGCATGATGCCGTTGTCGTGCAGCTGGTGCTGGTTCTCGGCGACGGCGCCGACCACGACGGGGGTGTCGGACAGCTGGCCCGCGAGGGTGTCGCCGGTGTCGAGGTCGAGGACGTCGGCGATGATGACCGTGATGTTGTCCGGGCCGCCGCCGCGCAGCGCCAGCTCGATCAGGTTCTGGACTGTCTCCTGGGGGCCCTGGTAGCTGGCGAGGGTGTCTTCCATGGTCTGGTGGGACACCACGCCGGACAGGCCGTCGGAGCAGATGAGGTAGCGGTCGCCGGCGCGGACCTCGCGGATGGACAGGTCCGGCTCGACGTGGTCGCCGGATCCGAGGGCGCGCATCAGCAGCGAGCGCTGCGGGTGCGTGGTCGCCTCTTCCTCGGTGATGCGGCCCTCGTCGACCAGGCGCTGCACCCAGGTGTGGTCCTGTGTGATCTGCGTGAGGACGCCGTCGCGGAGCAGGTAGGCGCGTGAGTCGCCGACGTGGACCAGGCCGAGGCGCTGGCCCGTCCACAGCAGGGCGGTGAGGGTGGTCCCCATGCCCTCCAGCTGGGGGTCGTCCTCGACCATGGAGCGCAGTTGGTCGTTGGCGCGCTGTACGGCTGTGCCGAGGGAGGTGAGGATGTCGGAGCCGGGGACGTCGTCGTCGAGCGCGACGATGGTGGAGATGGCCTCGGAGGAGGCGACTTCACCGGCCGCCGCGCCGCCCATGCCGTCGGCGATGGCGAGCAGGCGCGGGCCGGCGTATCCGGAGTCCTCGTTGCCCTCCCGGATCATGCCCTTGTGCGATCCGGCCGCGAAGCGCAGTGACAGACTCATGCGCACCTCGCCTGTCGGCTCCGGGTACAGCCGGTCGTGTCGAGCCACACTGCCCACCCTCCGGTCGGGAGCGCGCGGGGGGCCGGGGTGGGGCCCGCCACTGCGTGCTCGCTCCGCTCGCGCCTATCCATGATGTAGCACTACTTCCGCAGCTCGATGACGGTCTTGCCGATGCGGATCGGCGCGCCCAGCGCAATCGGTGTGGGAGTCGTTAGCCGGGACCGGTCCAGGTACGTGCCGTTGGTGGAGCCGAGGTCCTCGACGATCCACTGGCCGTCGCGGTCCGGGTAGATCCTGGCATGGCGGCTGGAGGCGTAGTCGTCGTCCAGCACGATCGTCGAGTCGTGCGCGCGGCCCAGGGTGATGGTCTGGCCCTGGAGCGCGACCGTGGTGCCGGTGAGGGTGCCCTCGGTCACGACCAGCTTGGTGGGGGCGTTACGGCCGCGCCGGCCGCCGGCGGGCTGCTGGCGCTGCTGCGGTGGCGCCTGGCGGGCGGCGGCCTGCTGCTGGCGGCCCGCCTCGCGGCGCGAGCCGCGCTGGGTGACGCGCGTACCGAAGAGGTCGCTGCGAATGACCTGCACGGCCACGATCACGAACAGCCACAGTACGGCCAGGAAACCCAACCGCATGACCGTGAGGGTCAGCTCTGACATTGCCCCCGCTTCACCCTTCGGCTTGCCGGTAAATGATGGTGCTGCTGCCCACGACGATCCGCGAGCCGTCGCGGAGCGTAGCGCGGGTGGTGTGCTGTCCGTCCACCACGATGCCGTTGGTGGATCCGAGATCCTGGATCGTCGAGGGCGTTCCGGTCCGGATCTCGCAGTGCCGGCGGGAGACGCCGGGGTCGTCGATCCGCACGTCGGCGTCGGTGCTGCGGCCCAGCACGAGTGTTGCGCGGGAGATCTGATGGCGGGTGCCGTTGATCTCGATCCAATGGCGGGTGCGTCCGCCGGAGGCCGGGGCGGCCGGGGCGGCCGGGGACCGCCTGTCTCTTATACA
>NZ_POUC01000582.1 GCF_002891435.1 Streptomyces cahuitamycinicus | reverse complement strand
GTGGGGACGGAGGCGGTAGTGGTGGCGGCGACTAGGGCGCTTCCGCAGCCTGAGGGCTTCGCCCGGCGGCTCACCAGGACTTCGTGCGGTCGAACTCCGTGCTGTGAAGCGTCAGGCCGCGACTCGTACTGGGTCCCTGTACCATCCGACTGGTACGGCTTTTCCGTACCAGTTCCTGGAGGAGGGGCATGTCCATCACCGCCAGCGAGGCCCGGGCCAGGCTTTTCCCGCTGATCCAGCAGGTCAACGACGACCACGAGCCGGTGGAGATCACCTCCCGGGCCGGCAACGCCATACTGATGTCGGCCGACGACTTCCGTTCCTGGCAGGAGACCGTCTACCTGCTGCGTTCGCCGGCCAATGCCGCCCATCTCATGGCGGCCGTCGCCGCGGACAAGGCCGCCGACACCCCGGTGATCACCCGGAGCATGGCGGAGCTGGAGGCCCTGGCGGAGGACGGCGAGTGAGGGACGTACGGTTCCGTCCCACCGGCTGGGAGGACCTGCTGTACTGGCAGGCCGCCGACAGGAAGCTCTTCCGCAAGCTCGGCCGCCTGATCGCCGAGATCCAGCGGGACCCCTTCACTGGCATCGGCAGACCGGAGCCGTTGAAGGGCGACCTGTCGGGCTACTGGTCACGCCGGATCGACGACGAGCACCGCCTCGTCTACCGGGCCACCGAAAAGGAAGTCGTGATCATCAAAGCCCGCTACCACTACTGACGGGACCGGGTGCTTCCCCGGCTCACCCGTGGACCGGCACGGCGGGTACCACCGCCCAGACGGTCTCGCCGGGGGGCCTGGGCGTGGGGCCGTTCCCCGCTCCCAGGCCAGGGCGGTGACGCGGAGGAGTCCACGCCCGCCGTCCTCCCGGCTGAGCCGCAGCTCGGCGTCCCTGCCGGGCACCCGCCCCTGGGTCATGGCGTTGGCGGCCGGCTCGGACATGATCAGCTCTACGGAGTCGTGCGCCGGGGTGCCGTACAGCCAGCCCCAGGCGTCCATCTGGCAGGACGCGAGCCGACGGGCGCGCCGCGCGCCGCGGGGCGATGCGGTGAAGCGGAATGAGACCGCCGCGCCTGGCCGGGGGAAGTGGTCACGCCCCGAGGATTCCGTGGCAGCAGCCCTGCTGACCAGGTACGACGCCCCCACGGTGGTTGTCTGTCGGGCGGCGGACGGATGCCGTCGGCCTTGTCGGGGTGGCCTCCGAGCGGGCTGGAAGGGACCGTGCGCGGCGCGGGTCCTCAAGGAGTCTGACGGTAGACCTCGCGGCGGTTGCCCGCGGTCAGGACCCACACGATGAGCCGGTCGTCCTCGATGGTGTAGACGACGCGGTAGTCGCCGACCCTGAGCCGCCACCGGGCGTCGTGGCCCCGGAGGGCTTTCACGTCGAACGCCGCCGTGTCCCCTGCGTCCATTGCTCTCTGGAGTTCAGCCAGCCGGTGCAGGATGCGCAGGGCGTCGGGGCGCGGGATCTTGAGCATGTCCCGCTGGGCGTGCGGGGTGAAGCGAGTGACGTACCCCATGCGCGTCAGTCCTGCCGGTCGCGGAGCAGGGCGGCCATCTCTTCGAGCGAGACCGACCCGTCGGTGCCTTCGGACTCGGCTTCGTCGGCCAGCCGGTTGAGCCATGCTTCTTCGGCGTCCTCGGCGAGTTGGCGCAGCCGCTGGTACTCCTGGATGTCGATCACGACGGCTTCCTGCTTGCCGCGCCGGGTGATGATCGTCGGTGTCTCGTCGCGGCGGGCGCGATCGATGACGTCGGCGAGGTGACTGCGGACCTCGGCCATGGACTCGACTACCGGTTCACTCATGTAACGAATGTAGCAGATGTACATGAAGGGCCAGGGTTTTCGGCGGCCGACCGACGGGCACTACGGTCAGTCGGCTCTGCACACATCATGCGGGCAGCCGGCACACCCCGTTGTCGTCCGTGACCTCGTACACGTCGATCCGCAGCAGCTCGCGGACGTGTGCCGGAACCCGCTCGACGGCCTTCACGGACGAGGACGGTACGACGAGTGCGTACCGGGTGCGGGCGTCCCGGCTCGTCATGCGGCGCAGCAAATGCCCGTAGGCGATGTCGGCGTCGATGCCCTTCTCGCTTGTGCGGCCCTTGGTCTCGCAGATCAGCCGCTCCTCGCCGCGGACCGCTTCGAGGTCGGTCCAGCGGTCCGTGGGCTCGACCGGTGTCCACCCCTCGCCGAGCAGCCAGGCGCGGAAGGCGTCGGTGACCCGGTCCTCGTCACTGCCCCGGGCGAGCATCTTCCGCAGGACCGCCAGGTCGGCTTCCTCACTGCGCCGGAGTCTGCCGCGTCCGTCCGCGTCGAGGTCGGCGGGCCGGACCACGACCAGCCGCAACCCGTGGGCGGGGATCTCGGTCTCACGACGGGCGTCGTACAACGCCCGCTGCTCGCCCCGGTGGACACCGCTCACGGTGAGCCGGTCCGGCTTGTCGAAGTGCGGCACCGGCTGGTCGTGCTGGCGCTCCCGGTACTCGACCACGAGTTGGTGACCGGGCCAGTACGCGTCGACCGGCAACCTGACCTGCCGGCCCCCGGTCCCCGGGTCGCCCAGCAGCCAGTCGAACCGGTGCTGCGTCAGGGCCTGTTCGCCGAGGACGCGGTTGCACAGGCCGACCACGTACGCCTCGTCACTGTCGCCTCGCGATGCCATGGCGCGCATCCTGCCCGGCGGCACCGACAACGCGGGATACGCGCCCCGGCGCTCCGGGCCCGTGGTTCTACTCCTAAGGGTGGGCTAGGACGAATGCGGTTTCCCCGGCTTGACGGCGGTGTCGTCCGCGCCATGCTGCTCAGGGATCGTGGCGGAGTGCTCGTGCACTTCCACGACTTCGCCGTCTACGACCTCCCCATCCACGACAGGCTCGTCGACGACCCGGTGCGCCGGCTTCGTCAGTTCCAGGCTGGAGAGGTGCTTTTTCAGCCTCTTGGCCATGGGAAGGTAGGTGGCGAGAGTGAGCCCGCCGGAGACGACGGCCCCGACGACGGGGATGGCCTTGGAGACGGACTTCGCGAAGGTCTGCTTCGTCATCTGAACGCCGAGGTAGCCCGCGACTTTCTTCACGATGGGGTAGATGACGCCCTGGGTGAGTGCCTTCTGGGGCAGCTTCTTGGCGACCTCCTTCGACATCATCCCCGCGACCTTCCCCACGGCGGCGTTCGCCGACTGGGTGCCGAACATGACACCGAAGAAGAGCGTGAGCACTCCCTTGGTCGCGTCATCGATGTCATCGCTGTCGCCGGAGAACAGATCGGGCCAGCTGTAGAGGTAGGCGAGCTTCTGCGCGATGCGCAGCATGTGGCCGAAGTACTGGGCCGTGTCGGCGGGCACCGTGGCGGGAAGAGCGATGAAGCCGGGTATCCCGGCAGCCGCGGAGAGGGCACTGGCCTTGGCGGCTTCGTAGTTGATGGAGTCGTTGGCCGCTTTCTCCAGAACCTCGAGAGAGATGCCTGCCGCTGCGGGGGTCTCCTCGATCGCCCTCCGGATCTCGTCCTCGGAGCAATAGCGGGCCAGCGCCTTTCGGAGGTATTCCTCCCTGTGGATACGCACACCCGGAAGCCTGGCGGCACTGGCCAGCACTGCGGAGAAGCGCGACTCCGGGTTCTCGATCTCTTTGCTCGCGGCCATGGTCGGGAACCTACAGCAGCCGGGGAAGTGGTGTGAGCGGCTTGAACTATCCGACTCCGCGTAGCAATCGGACTGGGACGGGTCTCGGATTCTGCGGCGACCTTCCGGTAGCCGTCCGGGTCCGTTCCCGGCTCCGTCAGACCCAGTGACCGGTGGGTGGTGAGGTGAGGCAGCGGTTGCAGAGGGTTTCGTCGCCGATCGGGCGAAAGAGGGTCGCCTGTACGTGGTCGCCCTCGCATTCACGGAGGGCGGCGAGGCGGCTGGAGGGGCGTGTGGAGGCGGGTTGTTCGGAGGTCGGAACGCTGTTGGCCGGG
>NZ_POUC01000581.1 GCF_002891435.1 Streptomyces cahuitamycinicus | reverse complement strand
CGCCAGTACCCGCCAGGCCCCGGCCCGGAACGCCTCCCCGACCGTCCGCCCCTCCAACTGCGGATGCCCGGCCACCTCCACCTCCGCGAACAGCAGCACCCGCCGCTCCACGGGGATCGCGCCCAGGATCTGGCGCCCCATCATCGCCCCGGCGAACGCGGGCGCGGCCAGATGCGACACACTCCGGCTCCGCGTGAGGGCGAACGGATGCGCGGCCCGCAGCGTGCGGTACACCGCCGTCGCGAAGTCGTCGTCGTACAGCCGCAGCACGACCCGCAGATCGGGCCGCACGGACCGGGCGTACAGCGACGCCTCCAGGTTCGTCGTGTCCGCACTGGTCAGCGCCAGCAGCGCATGCGCACGGTGGATCTTCGCGGCCTCCAGCACCCCCTCCTGCGTGACGTCCCCGAGCACCACCGGCACCCGCAGCCGTCGCGCCGTGGCCATCCCGCGGGCGTCCGGATCGGACTCCACGCACACCACGGGGATGTGCAGCTCCCGCAGCCGGGTCAGCACCCGCGTCCCGATCTTGCCGAGCCCGAGCAGCACCACATGCCCGCCGAGCCCTCGCGGCGGCTTGCGCAGCGCGGACGCGCTGCGGAACGTGCCGAGTGCTTCCAGCACCGCGGCCAGCAGCACCGGCAGCAGCAGCAACCCGACCAGCCCGGACAGCAGTTGCAGCACCTGCTCCCCGGTCGACTCGTGGAACGCGGGATCGTTGATGCCGAACAGGTCGAGCAGCGTCACGTACGTCGCGTACAGCGGATGCTCATCGGTCACGACCGTCAACGCGACGGCGAGCGCCAGCACACAGCCCACCAGCCCGGCCAGCGACCACCGCAGCCGCCGCGAGAACAGCGAGGCGAACGGCGGCACGCCACCCCGCCCGGCGGGCAGGGGCGGCCCGGAGTACGACACCTGCTCCAGGACGACGGTGGCGCGCCCGGTCGCCGCCGCCACCGCCGCCTCGTCCGGCAGCAGTTGCGGCCCGAGTTCCCCACTGCCCTCGGAACCGTCCGCGCCGGCCGGGTCGTTGCTCGTCGCGGACAGCAACGCCAGAGTGCACAGCCCCGGGTCGGCCACCTCGCCCGGCCGCGGCGGCTGCCGTTCCACCGCACGCAGCACGAGCCCCTCCGTCTGGAGGACCTTGCTGGTGCCGACGAGGGCGGTGGCGGCCAGCGCGGGCGCGGCCGTGTCGGCGTCGGACAGCACCGTCGTCGACGTGTCGAGGCCCGCGCCCTGCCCGTCCCCGGAGGTGACGGCGGCGGTCTGGTCCAGCAGTTCCTCGATGTGCTGCCCCAACCGCCGGTTGTACAGCCGCAGGACGAGGCGGAGGCGGGGGTTGAACCGGCGGGCGGTGAGCGCGGCGCGAATGTTGGTCTCGTCGTCGTCGTAGACGAGCGCCAGCGCCGCCGCCCGGTCGACGCCCACCTCGGTGAGCACGGCCTCGGTGACCTCGGCGGCCTCGACGACCTGCTCGATCGGGGCCGGTTCGCCGCCGCCCGCACCCGCTCGGCCGGCGGCCGCGCTCACCACCCGGTCGAGCAGCGCCACAGACGCGGCCCGGGCCCGCCCGGCCACGGGCCGGCGCACCTGCCTCCCGGAGGGCGGTACGACGAGCGTGACCTGCTCGGCGTAGACACCGCGGAGTTCGGCGGCCAGCCGGTGCGCGAGCCCGTCGTCACCGCACACGATCATGTGCGTGGCCGGATCACTCGGCTGACCTTGGTTCGGAACACTCCCCACGGGGAGAAGACTGCCTCACCGGGACGGCCGGTTCCAGAAGGGGGCGGTGTCGCGTGAACGCCCGGCCGTCGTCGTCCGTACGCAAGGGGAGGGAATGGGCAATGCCCTCGCGCACCACCGGAGGTACCGGGCCCGTGGCCATCACGAAGACCGCCCCGCAGGACGACGCCGAGCCCGGTGACGCCGAGGCGGACGGCGGCGGGGAGGCGGGGCACGGGGAAGCGGTCCGTGAGGAAGAAGGCCGCCGAGAAGAGGGCCGGCACCTCAACTCCCCCCTCCTGCTGACCCTTCTGCTGCTCACGGCGGTGATGTTCCAGGACCCGATCCGCGGGGCCCTGTCCGCTCCGGTGATGCAGAGCTGGATGACGGTGTTCGTCGCGGTCATGGTCCAGGCGCTGCCGTTCCTGGTGCTCGGTGTCCTGCTGTCGGCGGCGATCGCGGTGTTCGTGCCGCCGTCGTTCTTCGCCCGGGCCCTGCCGAAGCGCCCGGCCCTCGCGGTCCCGGTCGCGGGCGTCGCCGGCGCCGTGCTGCCGGGCTGCGAGTGCGCGTCCGTGCCGGTGGCCGGAGCCCTGGTCCGCCGGGGCGTCACGCCCGCCGCGGCCCTGGCCTTCCTCCTCTCGGCACCCGCCATCAACCCGATCGTGCTGACGGCGACGGCCGTGGCGTTCCCCGGCAACCCGGAGATGGTCCTGGCCCGTTTCGTCGCGAGCCTGCTGGTGGCCTGCTCGATGGGGTGGCTCTGGCACCGCCTCGGCCGCACGGACTGGCTCCGGCCGTCCGCGCGCGCGTCGTACGAGGGCCAGGGCAGGGGAGCGGCCTTCTGGGGCTCGGTCCGCCACGACGTGACTCACGCGGGCGGCTTCCTGGTGATCGGCGCGATGGCCGCGGCGACCCTGAAGGCCGTGGTCCCGGCGCAGTGGCTGAGCCTCGCGGCGGGGAACCCCGTGCTGTCGGTCCTGGTCCTCGCGGTCCTGGCCGTCCTGCTCTCCATCTGCTCGGAGGCGGACGCGTTCGTGGCGGCGTCCCTGACCCAGTTCTCCCTGACGGCCCGTCTGACGTTCCTGGTCGTCGGCCCGATGATCGACCTGAAGCTCTTCGCCATGCAGGCGGGCACCTTCGGCCGCGCCTTCGCCCTGCGCTTCGCCCCCGCGACCTTCGCCCTGGCCGTCGTCGTATCGGCCCTGACCGGAACGGTCCTGCTGTGAACCGCCTGGCCCAGACGGCCCTCCTCTTCCTGCTCGGCGCGACCCTGCTGCACGCCGGCACGACCGACCTCTACCTGCGCTACGTCAAGGAGGGCCTGCGCCCCCTGGTCCTCCTGGCGGGCGCGGTCCTCATCGCCACGGCGGCCGCGACCCTCTGGTACGACCGCCGCACCCCCGCCGACGACCACCACCGTCACCGTGAGCCCCGCGTCTCCTGGCTCCTCACCCTCCCGGTCCTCGCCCTGATCCTGGTCGCCCCGCCGGCCCTGGGCTCCTACAGCGCGGCGCACACCGGCACGGCCCTGACGAAGCCCTTCGGCTTCCCGGCCCTCCCCGCCGGCGACGCACCCCTGCGCCTCGCCGTGGCCGACTACGCGGGCCGCGCGATCTACGACGACGGCCGCTCCCTCCGCGACCGCCGGCTGAAGATCACCGGCTTCGTCACCCTGGACCGGAAGGGCACGCCCTACCTGGTCCGCATGGGCCTCAACTGCTGCGCGGCCGACGCCCAGCCGGTCAAGATCGCACTTACGGGCGCCATCCCGCCGGTCCTGCGACCGGACACCTGGCTGGAGATCACGGGCACCTACACCCCCCGCCGCATGAAGGACCCGGTCAACGGCGGCCCGATCCCGTACCTGGAGGTGACGACCGCCAGACCGGTCCCCACCCCGCACGATCCGTACGACGAGACGTGGAACGCCTGAACTCCGGTGTACTGCCCACCCTTTGGGGTACTCGGGGGAAACCGCTGATCAGCGAGGAGTACGCATGACCACACTCCAAGGCGAGCACACGGCGGAACTCGGCCCGCCGCGCCTGCCCGAGGCGGTCCGCGCGGAGCTGGCCAAGGCCGACCACCGAGCCGGCCTGACCCTGGCCACCCTCGGAGCGGCCCTGACCGCTCTCCTGACCGCGATCACCGCCGGCGTCATCACCCCCACCCAGTACGCCACGATCCCCCAACTCCTCCTCTGGACCGGCTGCGCGGCCTGCGCCCCGTCCCTGGTCCTGCTG
>NZ_POUC01000580.1 GCF_002891435.1 Streptomyces cahuitamycinicus | reverse complement strand
GTCCCGGCCCCGCCCGCCGAGGGGCGAGCCGTCCCGGACCTCTACCACCACCCCGTTCCGGAGCCCGACCCCGTCCGCGTCGAGGAGGTGAGCCGCCGGATCAAGCGCTGGGCCGAGGACGAGGTCCAGCTCTACCCCGAGGAATGGGAGGGGCAGTTCGACGGATTCTCCGTCGGCCGCTACATGGTCGCCTGCCATCCCGACGCCCCGACGGTCGACCACCTGATGCTCGCCACACGGCTGATGGTCGCGGAGAACGCGGTGGACGACTGCTACTGCGAGGACCACGGCGGATCACCTGTCGGTCTGGGCGGGCGCCTCCTCCTCGCGCACACGGCCATCGACCACTTCCACACGACCGCGGAATACGCGCCGGCGTGGCAGGAGTCGCTCGGCTCGGACGCCCCGCGCCGGGCGTACCGCAGCGCGATGGACTACTTCGTCCGCGCGGCCACGCCCTCCCAGTCCGACCGCTACCGGCACGACATGGCCCGGCTGCACATGGGCTACCTCGCCGAGGCCGCCTGGGCACAGACCGGTCACGTCCCGGAGGTGTGGGAGTACCTGGCGATGCGCCAGTTCAACAACTTCCGCCCCTGCCCCACGATCACCGACACCGTCGGCGGCTACGAACTGCCCGCGGATCTGCACGCCCGGCCGGACACGCAACGGGTCATCGCTCTCGCCGGCAACGCGACCACCATCGTCAACGACCTCTACTCGTACACCAAGGAACTCGACAGCCCAGGCCGCCACCTGAACCTGCCGGTGGTGATCGCGGAACGCGAGCAACTCTCCGAGCGCGACGCCTATCTGAAGGCCGTCGAGGTCCACAACGAACTCCAGCACGCCTTCGAGGCCGCCGCGGCCGACCTCGCGGCGGACTGCCCCCTGCCTCCCGTGCTGCGTTTCCTCAGGGGCGTGGCCGCCTGGGTCGACGGCAACCACGACTGGCACCGCACCAACACCTACCGCTACAGCCTGCCCGACTTCTGGTAAAGAACGGACCCTTCTGTGACCACTGAAACCACCTCCACAGCCTCCGTGAGGATCCCGGCCCCGGCGACGCCGTACCAGGGGGACATCGCCCGCTACTGGAACAACGAGGCACGGCCGGTCAACCTCCGCCTCGGTGACGTGGACGGGCTCTACCACCACCACTACGGCATCGGCGACGTGGACCACGCCGCGCTCGGCGACCCGGCCCACAGCGAGTACGAGAAGAAGCTCATCGCGGAGCTGCACCGGCTGGAGTCGGCACAGGCAGAGGTACTCCTGGACCACCTCGGCCCCGTCGGGCCCGACGACACCCTCGTCGACGCCGGCTGCGGGCGCGGCGGCTCCATGGTCATGGCCCACCGCCGCTACGGCTGCAAGGTCGAGGGCGTCACCCTCTCCGCCACCCAGGCCGACTTCGGCAACAGGCGCGCTCGGGAACTGCGTATCGAGGACCACGTCAACTCCCGCGTGTGCAACATGCTCGACACGCCCTTCGAGAAGGGCAGCATCGCCGCCTCCTGGAACAACGAGTCGAGCATGTACGTCGACCTCGACGACCTGTTCGCCGAGCACTCCCGCTTCCTGCGGGTGGGCGGCCGGTACGTGACGATCACCGGCTGCTGGAACCCCCGCTACGGCCAGCCGTCGAAGTGGGTCTCCCAGATCAACGCCCACTTCGAGTGCAACATCCACTCCCGCCGTGAATATCTGCGCGCCATGGCCGACAACCGGCTCGTGCCGCAGACCATCGTCGACCTCACTCCGGACACCCTGCCCTACTGGGAGTTGCGGGCCACGTCCTCCCTGGTCACCGGGATCGAGAAGGCGTTCATCGAGTCCTACCGGGACGGCTCCTTCCAGTACGTCCTGATCGCGGCGGACCGCGTGTGACCCGGCCTCGCGGAGCCGGGGCCGTCACGGTGGGCCGCGGCTCCGCGAGTTGGATGCCGACCGCCCTCAACCCCCACCGCACGGATGAGGATTCGGACTGTGCCGTTCGGTCGCTGAGGCCCATGCGAGAATGTCGCCCGTGACCGGATCGTCTACGTCGCCCGTCGTCGAGAGCACGCCCCATCACGGTCTGGGCCCCCGTGCCGCCGCGATACTGGTGTTCGGATCCTCGGCGGCGGTTCTGGTGGTCGAGATCGTCGCCCTGCGGCTGCTGGCTCCCTACCTCGGCCTGACCCTCGAGACCAGCACCATGGTGATCGGCATCGCGCTCACGGCCATCGCCTTCGGCTCCTGGCTGGGCGGGCACATCGCCGACCAGGTCGATCCGCGTCGGCTCATCGGCCCTTCGCTGGGGGTGTCCGGAGCGGTGGTGGCGCTCACCCCCGCCGTGCTGCGGAGCACTGCGGAGTGGGCGTCGGCGGTGCTCCTGGTCATCGCGGCGCTGACCATCCTGGTACCGGGTGCACTGCTCTCCGCGGTGACGCCGTTCGTGACGAAGTTGCGTCTCACCAGCCTGGCGGAGACCGGTACGGTGGTCGGCCGGCTCTCGGGCATCGGAACGGTAGGCGCCATCGTCGGCACGGTGCTCACCGGCTTCGTCCTCGTATCGCGGTTGCCGGTCAGCGGCATACTGCTCGGCCTCGGAGCACTGCTGGTGGTCGGCTCGGCGTGGGCCGAGTGGCGAACGCGCGGGTGGACCGGCGCCCCTGCCCTGGCACTCGTCGTCGCGGTCGGCGGCCTCGCCGCCACGGTCGCGCCCGGCGGCTGCGACGTGGAGACCAAGTACCACTGCGCACGGGTCGTCGCGGACCCCGGCGGAGGCGACGGTCGCACGCTCCTTCTGGACGGCCTGCGGCACTCCTACGTCGACATCGACGACCCGACCCATCTTGAGTTCGCGTACGTGCGCGCCGTCGCGTCTGTGGTCGACGCCGGCTTCCCGCAGGAAGAGCCAATCGTCGCCCACCACCTGGGCGGTGGCGGACTCACCCTTCCCCGCTACCTCGCCGCTACGCGGCCCGGAACACGAAGCCTCGTCTCCGAGATCGACGGCGGGGTCGTGCGCATCAACCACGACCGGCTCGGTCTGCGGTCGCAAGCCGGTATCGACGTACGCGTGGAGGACGGCAGGCTCGGCCTGCGGCGACTCGACACCGACAGTCGTGATCTCGTCGTCGGCGACGCCTTCGGTGGCGTCAGCGTGCCGTGGCACCTCACCACCGTGGAAGCGATGACCGATGTCCGGCGGGTGCTCAACGACGACGGCCTGTACGTGGCCAACCTCATCGATCACGGTGGCATGGACTTCGCACGCGCCGAAGTGGCCACGCTCGGCGAGACCTTCGCGCACGTCGCGCTTCTCGGCGAACCCGCGGACATCGGTCTGGGCCCGGCCGCCGCATCCGAGGGCGGCAATCTGGTGGTGCTCGCCTCCGACCGGCCGGTCGACCTCCAGGCGGTCCAACGAGCGCTCGACGCCCGGCACACCGGCTGGAAGATCGCCACCGGCCAGGACCTCAGCTCCTGGACCGGCGCTGCCCGGCTCCTCACCGACGATCACGCCCCTGTGGACCAGCTCCTGCAGCCCTACAGTCCGCAGAGCGGCCAGTAGGCGGGCGAGACCGGACCCACCGGCGTTTTCACCGGGTTCAGCGGCCCGTCCGTGTCCGCCGCAGCCCTGGGCGTTTCTGCCCCGGGCGCGCCCGGACACGACGGCCTCAGCTTCCCGTGCCGAGGGCTTCGCCGACCAGCCCGCGCACGGCGTTCAGCGCCTCGGCCCGGTCCGCCGGGACCAGTCCGATGCGCGTGCGACGGTCGAGCAGGTCGGCTTCGTCCAGGGCGCCCTCGTGCCGCAGCGCCCACAGCAGTTCGGCGCCGGTGACGGCATGGCCGGGCACGACAGGCTCGCCCAGTCGCGGATCCTGCTCAGCCAGGGCGTGTACGGCCGGCGCCTCGGTGCCGTAGCGCTGGACGAGGCGGCGGGGCGCGCGCAGCGCGGCGAGCATCCGGGGGGCCGCGGCGCCCACCAGCGGGAG
>NZ_POUC01000057.1 GCF_002891435.1 Streptomyces cahuitamycinicus | reverse complement strand
GGGGGAGGGCGCGCCGCGGCGACGTGCGCGCCTCGATCCTGGCCCTGCTGAAGGACCGGCCGATGCACGGATACGAGATGATCCAGGAGATCGCCGAGCGCAGCGGCGGGGCGTGGAAGCCCAGCCCCGGCTCGGTGTACCCCACCCTCCAGCTGCTGGAGGACGAGGGGCTGATCGCCAGTGCGTCCGAGGGCGGCAAGAAGCTGTTCTCGCTCACCGAAGCGGGCCGCGAGGCCACCGAGGAGGGCCCCGAGGCGCCCTGGGAGGAGGCCTCGCGCGGGGTCGACTGGGAGGCTCTCGGCGAGGTCCGCCAGGCCGGCTTCGGTCTGATGGAGGCCTTCGGCCAGGTCTGGAAGACGGGCAGCAAGGAGCAGCGGGAGAAGGCGCTGGGCGTCATCAACGAAGCCCGCAAGAAGCTGTACCTCATCCTTGCCGACGAGGACTGAAAGTCATAGCGGGACGAGCGCCCCCGGAACGGTCCGGGGGCGCTTCGGCATGCCGGGGCGTCAGGCCACCAGCCCGTCCAGCCTGCGCAGCGACTCGTGCAGGGCCGCCGCGGCCGAATCCCTGAGCTTGCCCGCCATCAGGGATACCGTCGCGCCCGTGAACTCGCCGTCGATGCGGACCGTCGTGGCGTCTCCTTCGGGTGTGAGGGTGTAGCGCGTCGCCACCGTCACCGCCATCGGGCCCCTGCCGCGGATGGCGAGCACGCGCGCCGGTTCCAGCTCCTCGACGGTCCACGCCACCTCGGCCGGAAAGTTCATGAGCCGCATGTTCTCCTGGAAGGTCGCCCCCACCGCCAGGGGCTCCGGGCCGCCTGACGGGAAGCTCGTGTGGGTCGCGTTCCACTCGCCGTAGGCGGACCAGTCCGTGAGCCTCGACCACACCTTTTCGGCCGGTGCCCCGATGCGTGCCTCCGCGCTGACTTCGGCCATGCGACCACCTCTTCGTGTCGGGGCTGGGTGTCGCGGAACGTAGCCGTGGCGGCCGCAATGTTCAATACTGACGAACTGTCAGTCGCGTCGAGGTCTTCCTCCGGATCTGCCTGATCTCCTCCCCAAGGAGGAGATTGCGGCCGGTGGAGTCCACTTCCCGTGGGACGCGGAAATGCTTCCCACCGAGGATGACCCGGGCGCGCGGGGCTGATGGGGTAGAGGGTGTGCACTCCCGAACCCCCCGGCAGGCGGCCCATGAGCACGGTATCCAGCGCGCGGACGACGATGCCGGGCTCAGCGACGAGCTGGCGTCGGTGGTCGCCGGTGCGCGGCGCCGGGCCGTCCGGGACGGGGACCGGCAGATCGACACCGCCCATCTCCTCCACTCGCTGCTGGAGTCCGACCCCGAGGCGCGTGCCGTCTTCGGCGAGGGGCCGCAGATCGCTCGGCTGCTCGGCTATCTCGTCCAGCGCAGCATCGGTTACGGCCTGCGCTGGCAGAGCGGTGTCGAGGACTCCGGTGCCGTCCCGGTGGTGACGGGGGCGGCGGGCTTCTCGCCGCTCGCCACCGGGTGCATGGAGGACGCCTGCGAACGCGCCGCCGGGCGTGGCGGGCCGGCCCGTGGCACCGACCTGCTCGCGGCGATCGTCGCCGACCCGCAGGCGCGCGCGGTCGAGGTGCTCGCACGGGCCGGCATCGACCCGGACGAGGTGTCCGGCCGGCTCGGCGACCGGTCCGGCCGCACCGAGGAGTGCGGCGAAGCCACGCTCTGAGCGGCGGCCCTCCCGAAGGGCGATCCGCCCCCGTCCAGGCTGTGAGACAGGTGCCATAGGAGATGACGCTCCTGTCACGGCCTGCCATCATGTGCCGGTGCGTACCACTGACAGCAGCGTGAGCGGGCGCGGCAGGGGTGTGGGGCTCGGCCTCGCACTCCTGTCCGCGGTGGCCTTCGGCGGATCCGGTGTCGCGGCCAAGCCGCTGATCGAGGCCGGACTGGACCCGCTGCACGTCGTGTGGCTGCGCGTGGCCGGTGCCGCCCTGGTCATGCTGCCGCTCGCCGTACGCCATCGCGCGCTCGTGCGGCGGCGGCCCGGACTGCTCGCCGGGTTCGGTCTGCTCGCCGTCGCCGGTGTCCAGGCCTGCTACTTCGCGGCGCTCTCCCGGATCCCCGTCGGGGTGGCGCTGCTCATCGAGTACCTGGCGCCCGCGCTCGTGCTCGGCTGGGTGCGGTTCGTGCAGAAACGGCCCGTGACGCGTGCCGCGGCCGTCGGCGTCGTGCTCGCCGTCGGCGGGCTCGCCTGTGTCGTCGAGGTGTGGTCGGGCCTCGGCTTCGACGCCCTGGGGCTGCTGCTCGCGCTCGGCGCGGCGTGCTGTCAGGTCGGCTACTTCGTCCTGTCCGACCAGGGCAGCGACGCGGGGGACGAGGCGCCCGACCCGCTGGGTGTCATCGCCTACGGTCTGCTCGTCGGCGCGGCCGTGCTGACCGTCGTCGCCCGGCCCTGGACCATGGACTGGTCGGTGCTCCAGGGCACCGCGAGCATGGACGGCAGGCCCGTCGCCGCCGTCGTCCTGCTGGCGTGGATCGTCCTCGTCGCCACCGTCGTCGCCTATGTCACCGGTGTCGTCTCCGTCCGCCGGCTCTCCCCGCAGGTCGCGGGCGTCGTGGCCTGCCTCGAAGCGGTCATCGCCACCGTCCTGGCCTGGGTCCTGCTCGGCGAGCACCTATCGGCACCGCAGATCGCCGGTGGGGCGATCGTGCTGGCGGGCGCTTTCATCGCGCAGTCGTCGACGCCCTCGAAGGGCTCCGGGCAGCCGGTGGCGAGCGGCGGCCCGGAAAGGGAGTTGTCCCGGCGCGGAACCAGCGCCTAGGGTGCCGATCATGCCTTCGAACGCACTCGTCCTTCCGCCTCCGGCCGCCTGAGGCGGGCCCTCCGGAAACCGCGCCCGGCGACTCGCCGCGGCGCAGAACGGTGCTGCCCGCAGACGAAGTCCGTGGACCCCCGATCCCGAATGATCCGGGGTTCTTCCCGAACTTCCGCGCACCTGCCGCCGCTCGCCATGTGCGGCGTGCCGTGCGCGTCTGCGGAGAGAACGCGTGTCGAACACTGCCATCGGCCTGCCCGTCGGGCGAGGCCTCCTCTATCTGATCGTCGCCGGTGTCGCCTGGGGCACCGCGGGCGCTGCCGCCTCCCTGGTCTACCGGGCCAGCGACATGGGGCCCGTCGCCCTTTCCTTCTGGCGCTGTGCCGCCGGTCTCGTCCTGCTGCTCGCCGTCCGCCTGCTGCGGACCCGCGCCGCGGCCCCCGTGCGTGAACCGCTCGGCCGCCGGGCTCTGCGGACCGGGGTCACCGGGCTCGGGCTCGCCGTCTTCCAGACCGCGTACTTCGCGGCCGTCTCCGCCACCGGCCTGGCGGTGGCCACCGTCGTCACCCTGGGCGCGGGGCCCGTCCTCATCGCGCTGGGCGCCCGGCTGACCCTGGCCGAGCGTCTGGGACGGGGCGGTGCCGGCGCCGTCGTGGGCGCCCTCGCCGGGCTCGCGGTCCTCGTCCTCGGCGGCGGGGGTACGACCGTACGCCCCGGGGGTGTGCTGCTCGCGCTGTTGTCGGCGGCCGGGTACAGCGCGATGACCCTGCTCACCCGCCGGTGGGGCCGTGACGGCGCGGGTGACGTCACCCGGACGACCACCGGGGCCTTCACCGTCACGAGTCTGTGCCTGCTGCCCTTCGCCCTCGCGGAGGGACTGCTGCCGCACACCCAGGAGCCCGGTCGGCTCCTGCTCCTGCTGCTCTACGTCGCCGCCGTCCCCACCGCCCTCGCCTACGGCCTCTACTTCGCGGGCGCGGCCGTCGTGCGGTCCGCCACCGTCTCGGTGATCATGCTGCTCGAACCGGTGAGCGCGGCAGTGCTCGCCGTCGTCCTGCTCGGCGAGCAGCTCACGGCGGCGACGCTGGCCGGAACCCTGCTGATGCTCGGTTCGGTGGGGGCTCTCGCGCTGGGGGAGGTGCGAGGCGCCCGGACGCGCGAGGAGCCGGTGACGGTCGTGTGAGGCGGTGACGGCCGTATGAAGCGGGACCGTCGTGTGAGGCGGGGCCTCGCGGCCTAGGCCTCCTGTCTGCGCAGGAGATGGTCGCGAGCCCTCGCGTCACCCGGGCCGCCGCGGGCCGCGAGGCCGGCGGCGATCCGGTCCCGGACTTCGGCCGGCTTGTGGTTGGCGTACTTGAACTTCGCCCGTACGTCCGTCACTTGGAGACGCAGGCCCCGTATGCCGGCGAGCATCCTGCCGTACGGGGCCTCACCCGCCGCCGCCCGTGCGGAGCCGCCCCGCGGCTGGAAGTGGTCGACCTGGCGGTTGAGCAGCGCGGCCTTCTCCGCCGGGTCGTCCACGACCTGGGCGCGGCAGCGGAGCTGTACGGCCGTGTAGAGGCTCGTCGGGGTGCCGTGCTCGGGCGGGACGTCCGGGGCGGCCTGCCAGGGCCCGGGTACGAACACGTAGTCGTCGACCACGCTCAGCAGGACATCCGGGCCGGCCTCCAGCGCGGGCCAGAGAGGGTTGGGGCGGGCGAGATGGGAGACGACCTCGCGGCGCCCGGCGTCGTAGGCGAAGTGCAGGGGCTGGACGTGGGGCGGTTCGCCCGGCAGGCCGTTGACGGCGAGCTGGCCGAAGTCGTGACCGGCCAGCCACTGTTGCCACTCGGCGTCGTCGCGGGGCGCGTCCCAGGGGTGGATCAGCATCACAGAGCCGCGAGATAGCCGGGCAGTTCGGTGCCGGGCGCCAGGCCGGGGTCGGAGACCGGGGTGCCGTATGTGGGACGCACCGGGACGACACCGGCCCAGTGGGGGAGGGCCAGGTCCTCCGGTTCGTCGTTCACCCCGCCGGTGCGCAGCTTCGCGGAGACCTCGTCCAGGTCCAGGCGGATCACGGCGGTGGCGGCGAGCTCCTTCTTGTTGGCGGGGCGCGAGTCGGCGGAGCGGCCGGGCACGACGTGGTCGACCAGCGCGTCCAGGGCCTGCCGCTTCTCCTCGGGGTCCGTCACGTCGTGCGCGACGCCGTGCACCACGACGGAGCGGTAGTTGATCGAGTGGTGGAAGGCCGAGCGGGCCAGGACCAGACCGTCGACGTGCGTGACCGTCAGGCAGACCGGAAGGCCCGAATCGGCCTGTCCGGCCGCCCGCAGCGGACGCGAGCCGGTGGAGCCGTGCACGTACAGCCGCTCGTCGATCCGCGCGTACAGCGTGGGCAGCACGACCGGTGCCCCGTCGCGGACGAATCCGAGGTGGCAGACGTAGGCCTCGTCGAGTATCGCGTGCACCAGGTCCTTGTCGTACGAGGCCCGGTCCGGGGAGCGGGTGGGGACGGTGCGGTCGGTCGGGGTGTAGCCGGTGTCGGGCTGTGACGGCGTCTGCGCGGTCCCCTGCATGGCGCTCTCCATTGCACTAGTGCATACTTGGTTTTGTGCTAGGAGAGTATCCGATCAGTGGGCGTCGCGCAGCGGACATTTCCGCGAGCATCGAGCGCGCGGTAGGGGCCGGTCAGCTGCGGCCGGGCCAACTTCTGCCTCCTATGCGGGAGTTGGCGGGAAAGCTGGGGGTGAATCCCAACACGGTCGCGGCCGCGTACCGGACCCTGCGCGAGCGGGGGGTCATCGAAACCGCGGGCCGGCGGGGCAGCCGGGTGCGGCCCGCGCCGGCGACGACCGGGCGGGAGCACTTCAGGGTGGACGTCCCCCAGGGTGTGCGGGACGTCGCGCAGGGCAATCCGGACCCGGCGCTGCTGCCGCCTCTCGCGGGCGCGTTCGCGGCGGCGGCCGCCGAGGGCGACCGGGCGCCCGTGCTCTACGGGGACACCCCCGTGGAGCCGGAGCTGGCCCGGATCGCACGGGCCGGCTTCGACGCCGACGGGGTGCCGGAGGGGCCGGTCGCGGTGGTCTCCGGGGCGCTGGACGGCGTCGAACGTGTGCTGGCGGCCCACCTCAAGCCGGGCGACACCGTCGCCGTCGAGGACCCCGGCTGGGGCCGCACCCTCGATCTCGTGCCGGCGCTCGGCCTGCGGACCGTCCCCGTGGGCGTCGACGACGAGGGGCCCCGCGCGGAGGATGTGCGCCGGGCGCTGGAGGCCGGGGCGCGCGCCCTCATCGTGACGGACCGGGCGCAGAACCCGACCGGCGCGGCGGTGAGCGCGCCACGCGCGCGTGCCCTGCGGGCCGTGCTCCTGGAGCACCCGGAGGTCCTGCTGATCGAGGACGACCACGGGCACGGCATCGTCGACGTGCCCCTGCACCCGTTGGCCGGAGGCACCCGGCACTGGGCCTTCGTCCGCTCGGCGGCCAAGGCCTACGGCCCCGACCTGCGTCTCGCCCTGCTCACCGGTGACGCCCTCACCGTGGACCGGGTCCGTGGACGGCACCGGCTCGGGCCCGGATGGGTCAGCCGCCTGATGCAGCGGGCCCTGGTGCGGCTGTGGGCCGACGGCGCGGTGGACACGGCCGAGGTGGCCGCGTCGTACGGGAGGCGGCGGGACGCGCTGATCGGCGCGCTCGCACGGCGCGGTGTCGTGGCGCACGGGGCCAGCGGCATGAACGTGTGGGTGCCCGTGCCGGACGAGACCGGCGCCGTCGCCCGGCTGCTGCACGCCGGCTGGGCCGTGGCCCCCGGAGCCCGCTTCCGGCTGGCCGCGCCGCCCGGCATCCGGATCACCGTCTCGACGCTCGCCTGGGACGAGATCGAGACGCTGGCCGACGCGATCGCCTCGGCAGTCGGGCCCGCCCCCGCACGGAGCTACGACTGAGGCACGGCGGAGGCCGGGCCGGCAGCGGGCCTCCGCCCGGAGCTGGGGCGGGGACACGGCTGCCGGGCCCCGGGCCGACGCGCAGCTACGGCTGTGGCGCCGACCGGGGCTTTGGGGCCGCGTGTGGTGAGGGCTGAACACAGCCGGGGGCTTCCGGCTTCCGTGGAGCCGGGGCGGAGACGCCGGCCGGGGTTCCGGGCCCGCAAGGGGCGACGACTGAGACGCGGCGCAGGTCCCTGGCCCGTGCGCGGTCACGGCCGGGACGCCGCCCGGCCGTTGGGCCTTTGCAGAGCTGAAACCGAGGCAGTCGGCCCAGGCGTTGGGCCCCGCGGAGCTACGGCCGAGATGTCCTGCGGGGCTTCGGGCGGAGCTGTGTGAGTGCCGCTCCCGTCAGCACGATCAACGCACCTACCGGGGTCGACCACGTGAGCGTCTCGCCGAGAAGAGCCACGCCCGCGGCCGTGGCGATGACCGGGATGAAGTACGTGACCATCTGGGCGGTCGTCGGGCCGACCTCGGCGACCAGGCCGTACTGGAGGAGCACTGCCAGGCCCGTGCCCAGCGCGCCCAGGGCGGCGATCGCCAGCAGCGGTCCGACGGACACGCGGGTGGGCAGGGTCGTGAACAGCGGGGTGACCACCGCCAGCTGGACCGACGCGAGCAGCAACTGGGCACCGGTCATCGACAGATGGGAGTCGCCGGTACCGGCCAGGGTGCGGCGGACGTAGATCCAGCCGATCGGGTAGCTGAGGGAGCCGAGCAGAGCCAGTGCCGTCCCGGTGACGTCGAGGCCGTGGAAGCCCTGCCAGGCACCCAGCACCGTGAGCACCCCCAGGAAGCCGAGGCCGAGCCCGGCGACCCGCAACCGGGTCGGACGGTCCTCCGACAGGGCGATCAGCGACAGCGCCATGCCCCACAGCGGTGAGGTCGCGTTGCAGATGCCCGCCAGCGTGGACGGGATGGTCAGCTCGGCGTACGCGAAGAGCGAGAACGGCAGGGCGTTGAGCAGGAACGCGGCGACCGTCAGATGCCCCCAGATCCTGACCCCGCGCGGCAGCCGCTCGCGGCGCACCGCCATCGCGGCGGCGAGCACCGCCGTGCCGAACAGCAGCCGGCCGAGCGTCACCTGAAACGGCGCGTACGCCCCGGTGCCCACCTTGATGAGGAGGAAGCTGAAGCCCCAGATCAAGGACAGGGCGGCGAACCGCAGACGCCAGTCGAAGCGGCGGCGGGCCGGTGCGGACGGGGCGCCGGAGACCCGGCCGGGCGGTGTGGTGACGGTGCTCATGGCAGCCACGATGTGGCAGGAAGACCTCGCAGCACAATCGAGATTTCGCACCCGGTACTGCGTAGCATTGCTTATATGTTGAATCTGGAGCGCCTGCGCACCCTCGATGCCCTCGCCCGGCACGGCTCGGTCAGCGGCGCGGCCGAGGGGCTGCACATCACCACGTCCGCCGTCTCGCAGCAACTCTCCAAACTGGAACGAGAGGTCGGGCAGCAGCTCCTCGCCAAGAACGGGCGCGGCGTGCGGCTCACCGACGCGGGCCGGCTGCTCGCCGAGCACGCCGCACGCATCCTGTCCCAGGTCGAACTCGCCCAGTCGGACCTCGAGGCGCAGCGCGGACAGGTCGTGGGCGAGCTCAGGCTGTCGGCGTTCCCGACGGCCGCGCGAGGGCTGTTCCCCCACGCGCTGGCCGCGCTGCGCGAGCAGCACCCCGCGCTCCGGCTGCGCTCCTGCGAGCTCGAACCGGAGCTCGGCATCGCCGGGGTCGTGCGCGGCGACCTCGACCTCGCCGTGGTGCTCGACTGGTACAACAAGCCGATGGCGCTGCCCGACGGGCTGGTCAAGGCGTCGATCCTGGACGACCCGGCCGAGGTCGCCATGCCGGTGGACCACCGGCTCGCGGCGCGCGAGGAGGTGGACCTCGCCGAGTTCGCCGACGACGAGTGGATCACCTGGGGCGAGGGCGAGTTCTGCCACGAGTGGTTGATGTTCACCCTGCGCTCCAAGGGCGTCGAGCCGATCGTCGGCCACCGCGCCGCCGAGAACCACACGCAGCTGGCGCTGGTCGCCGCAGGGCTCGGGGTGTGCATCGCCCCGGTGCTCGGCCGCCGTCCCGTGCCCGCCGGGGTCGTGACCGTTCCCCTCAGACAGCGGGTCCGGCGGCACGTGTACGTCGTCTGGCGCGCGGACGCGGACCGCCGCCCGTCGATCCGGGCGGCGGTGCGGGCCCTGCGGGCGGCGGGGGAGGGCGTCGGCTGAGCGTCCGGGGGAGAGCTACTGCCCGGCCAGCTTGCGGAAGTCCCAGGAGACGATCTTCTCCGGCGTCAACCGGATCCAGGCGTGCCGGCCGTCGTGCGGCATCTCCTCCAGGCCGAAGTTCTTCCGCGCGAACAGCGTCTCCGGGACGTCGAGTTCGGCGCGCAGCTCGCCCGTGCGCGGGATCTCGCCCACGAACTCGACCGTGCCGGACAGCTCGGCGCCACGCAGTTCGTCGTACTCCTCGCCGGTGTCGACCACGATCGCCACCCGCGGGTCGCGCCGCAGGTCGGTCCAGCGCTTGCTGCGCACGACCGAGTACAGCCACATCGACGCGCCGTCCCAGGCGTACCACAGCGTGCTCACGTGCGGTGCGCCACCGGCCGACACCGTGGCGACCCGGCAGGTGCGCTGGGTGGTCAGGAAATCGTCCAGCTCGCCCGGCGTCATCATGATCTTCCGGCCTCTGCGCTGCTGTGTGACGGTCATGCGCCCCCTCTTTCTCCCACGTCGTGTCAGAGGAGAGATCCTCTGACATCACGTCAGAAAAGGATGGGTTCTCTTCCGTCCGTGCGCAATGGTGGTTACGCTCGCCCGCCCAGCCGCCGGTGACAGGGGGAACCGTGCCCTCGCACGAAGCGCTCAGCGAACTCCTCGAACCGGGCACCACCGTGCTGCTCACCGTCGAGTGCCAGGAGGGCGTCGTCGGGGCGGACAGCGCACTGCCCGAACTCGCCGAGGAAGCACGAGCCGGTGGTGCCCTCGGCAACGTCGCCCGTCTGGTGGCGGCCGCCCACGAAGGGGGCGTTCAGGTCGTGCACGCCATCGCCGAGCGCCGCCCCGACGGCCGCGGTGCCGGCCGCAACGCCCGCCTCTTCCGCGCCGCCGCACGCCTGCCCGTCCAGCAGTTGACCGGCACCCCGGCGGTACGGGTGGCGGCTCCGATCGAGGTGGCCGAGGAGGACCTCGTAGTGCGGCGGCTGCACGGGCTGTCACCCCTGCAGGGCACCGACGTCGACCCGCTCCTGCGCAACCTCGGCTGCCGCACACTGATCCTCACCGGGGTCTCCGCCAACGTGGCAGTACCCAACGCCGTGTTCGACGCCGTGAACCGCGGTTACACCGTCGTCGTCCCGGCGGACGCCATCGCGGGGGTGCCTTCCGACTACACCCCCGCGATGATCCGCCACACCCTCGCGCTGGTCGCCACGGTCGCGACCACGGACGAGGTGCTGGCGTGCCTGGAACGTCCCGGTGGAATCAGGCGAGCGTGATGGAGTCTCCGTTCACCGTCACCTGTTTCGCCTCCAGCGGCTTGACCGCGGGGCCCTTCTTCACACTGCCGTCGAGGACGGAGAACTGACTGCCGTGGCAGGCGCAGGAGATGACGTCGTCCTTGAGATCCACCATCGGACAGTTCTGGTGGGTGCAGATCGTCGAGAAGGCCTTGTAGTCGCCCGCGGCCGGCTGCGAGACCACCACCTTCTCGTCCTTGAAGATCTTGCCGCTGCCCTCGGGGATGTCAGTGGTCTTCGCGAGCGCCGCACCACCGGCTCCCGCTTCGGCGGACGAGCCGCCCCCTTCGTTCGTCGCGCCGCCGCCGGCGGCGCCCTGTTCGGTGGACGGGTCGGACGCCTTGTCGTCCGACCCGCACGCCGTCAGCGCCACGGTGAGCCCCGCCGCGCCAACCGCCGCCACGACGGCGCGGCGGCTCGGTCCCGACATCGGCTGAACTGATTCGCTGGTCATGCAGCTCGCCCGGCGTCATCATGATCTTCCGGCCTCTGCGCTGCTGTGTGACGGTCATGCGCCCCCTCTTTCTCCCACGTCGTGTCAGAGGAGAGATCCTCTGACATCACGTCAGAAAAGGATGGGTTCTCTTCCGTCCGTGCGCAATGGTGGTTACGCTCGCCCGCCCAGCCGCCGGTGACAGGGGGAACCGTGCCCTCGCACGAAGCGCTCAGCGAACTCCTCGAACCGGGCACCACCGTGCTGCTCACCGTCGAGTGCCAGGAGGGCGTCGTCGGGGCGGACAGCGCACTGCCCGAACTCGCCGAGGAAGCACGAGCCGGTGGTGCCCTCGGCAACGTCGCCCGTCTGGTGGCGGCCGCCCACGAAGGGGGCGTTCAGGTCGTGCACGCCATCGCCGAGCGCCGCCCCGACGGCCGCGGTGCCGGCCGCAACGCCCGCCTCTTCCGCGCCGCCGCACGCCTGCCCGTCCAGCAGTTGACCGGCACCCCGGCGGTACGGGTGGCGGCTCCGATCGAGGTGGCCGAGGAGGACCTCGTAGTGCGGCGGCTGCACGGGCTGTCACCCCTGCAGGGCACCGACGTCGACCCGCTCCTGCGCAACCTCGGCTGCCGCACACTGATCCTCACCGGGGTCTCCGCCAACGTGGCAGTACCCAACGCCGTGTTCGACGCCGTGAACCGCGGTTACACCGTCGTCGTCCCGGCGGACGCCATCGCGGGGGTGCCTTCCGACTACACCCCCGCGATGATCCGCCACACCCTCGCGCTGGTCGCCACGGTCGCGACCACGGACGAGGTGCTGGCGTGCCTGGAACGTCCCGGTGGAATCAGGCGAGCGTGATGGAGTCTCCGTTCACCGTCACCTGTTTCGCCTCCAGCGGCTTGACCGCGGGGCCCTTCTTCACACTGCCGTCGAGGACGGAGAACTGACTGCCGTGGCAGGCGCAGGAGATGACGTCGTCCTTGAGATCCACCATCGGACAGTTCTGGTGGGTGCAGATCGTCGAGAAGGCCTTGTAGTCGCCCGCGGCCGGCTGCGAGACCACCACCTTCTCGTCCTTGAAGATCTTGCCGCTGCCCTCGGGGATGTCAGTGGTCTTCGCGAGCGCCGCACCACCGGCTCCCGCTTCGGCGGACGAGCCGCCCCCTTCGTTCGTCGCGCCGCCGCCGGCGGCGCCCTGTTCGGTGGACGGGTCGGACGCCTTGTCGTCCGACCCGCACGCCGTCAGCGCCACGGTGAGCCCCGCCGCGCCAACCGCCGCCACGACGGCGCGGCGGCTCGGTCCCGACATCGGCTGAACTGATTCGCTGGTCATGCTGACGTTCCTTCCGGGGGGTTCGTGATCTGCCGTGAGGTACGGCCCTTGGGGACCGGCTGTTCAGGCAATGTCGAAATCCTGACCTGTTCGCGGAACGACGCGGGTAAAGCGGAGCTGTCGGTTGGCTGTCGGGTTCCGGCCCGGTGCCGCGAGGCCGTCGCCGCGGTCGCCGGGTACGTCAGTAACCTGGGGCGATGCTCAAGGAAGTGATCGCGACCCGATTCATCGCGCCCCTGCGCGAGGGCGGTTCGCTGCCCGGCCTGGTCGAGGCCGACGACTCCGGCACCTACGTCCTGAAGTTCACCGGCGCGGGGCAGGGCCGCAAGACACTGGTCGCCGAGGTCGTCTGTGGCGAACTCGCCCGCCGGCTCGGGCTGCGGATACCGCGCCTGGTCACCGTCGAGCTCGACCCGGAGCTGGGCCTGGGCGAACCGGACGAGCAGGTGCAGAGTCTGCTGAGGTCCAGCGGCGGCACCAACCTCGGCATGGACTTCCTCTCCGGCGCACTCGGGTTCGACCCGCTCGCCTTCCCTGTGAGCCCCGAGGAGGCCGGCCGTGTGGTCTGGTTCGACGCGCTGATCAACAACGTCGACCGGTCCTGGCGCAACCCCAACCTGCTGAGGTGGCAGGGCGAGCTGTGGCTCGTCGACCACGGCGCGACGATGATCTGGCACCACAACTGGCCCGGCGTGGACGCCTCCGCCGCCCGCCCGTACGACGCCTCCGACCACGCGCTGGCGTCCTTCTCACCCGATGTCGCCTCCGCCGCCGCGGAGTTGACGCCCCTGGTGACAGGGGAACTCCTCGCCGACGTCACCGCACAGATCCCTGACGCCTGGCTCACGGACGAACCCGGCTTCGCCGCGCCGGACGACCTGAGGCAGGCCTACGCGCGCCCGCTGCTCGCCCGGGCCGCCGTCATCCACGAGCGCATCCAGGGGCTGAAGTGAACGACCGGCACATCATCAGGGGCGGACCGCGGGACCGCCACGTCTACGAGTACGCCGTCCTGCGCGTGGTCCCACGCGTGGAACGCGGCGAGTGCGTCAACGCCGGGATCCTCGTCTACTGCCGTGCCGAGGCGTACGTCGGTGCCCGCACCCACCTCGACGAGATGCGCCTGCTGGCCCTCGACCCCCGGGCCGACGTGGCCGGGGTCCGAGCCGCCCTGCGCGCCGTCGAGAGCCTCTGCGCGGGCGGCTCCGCGGCCGGCCAGGCGGCGTCCGACGACCCGGGCCGCCGATTCCGCTGGCTCGTCGCCCCCCGCTCCACGATCGTCCAGCCCGGCCCCGTGCACACCGGCCTGACCACGGACCCGGCAGCGGAGACCGACCGGTTGCTGGACCTGCTGGTGCGGTGACGGACGCCGCGCCGACCGTCAGTGCCGGCGGCGCCTCACCAGGCAGCCGGCCGCGAGGACGGCACCCGCCGCGAAGGTCAGGCCGATCCCCGTCTCCCAGTCGCTCGGCCCCGAGGACACCGCGCCCCCGGCCCCGCCCCGCACGCCGCGGGAAGGGGCGGTTGCGGTCGCCGTGGCGACGAGGCCGGACCGGCTCGCGGACCCGGACGGGCCGACGGACGGGCTCGCGGACGGGCTCGCGGACGGGGAGGGGCTCGCGGAGGCGGACGGCCGGACGGGGGAGATGACGCCCGAGCCGACGCGGGGCAACGCCTCGCACGCGATGCCGTCGTCCGGGCCCTGGTCCTCGTCGAGTCGGTGGGGGTCGCCCGGATCCGCCTCGAAGGCGGCCTGCGCGTCCTCCTGGAAGGCGAAATCACGGCAGTCCAGGTCCTGCCGGGCATGAGCGGGGTCGGCCAGCGGCACGATCGCGGCGATCGCGAACAGCGTGCCTATGGCACCGGTGCGACGGCGCATGGAGCGCCTCCCTTCCGGCCACGGGTGGCTCGCGCTCCGACGCTAGGCGCCCAGAGGTGCGGCGGCGCGTGTCCGTAGGCTGATCGGGTGTCCCGCGAGGTGCCGTGGGGCAGGGTGGGCCCGGGTGATGGATCACATGCCGCCCTCGGCCGTTGACACCGCGTGCCAGGGCTTCTAGCGTCACACCCACTGAAGGTACTAAGCGGTCGCTCACCTGAGGAGTAGCAGTCATGTCCACCACTGAGCAGCGGGTTGCCGTCGTGACCGGTGCCGCGCGCGGCATCGGTGCCGCCACCGCCGTACGACTGGCCGCCGAGGGCCGCGCGGTCGCCGTGCTCGACCTCGACGAGGCGGCCTGCAAGGACACCGTCGAGAAGATCACCGCAGCGGGCGGCAAGGCCCTCGCGGTCGGATGCGACGTCTCGGACGAGGCGCAGGTCGAGGCGGCCGTCGCACGGATCGCCGAGGAGCTCGGCGCGCCGACGATCCTGGTCAACAACGCGGGCGTGCTGCGCGACAACCTGCTGTTCAAGATGAGCGTCTCCGACTGGGACACCGTCATGAACGTGCACCTGCGCGGCGCCTTCCTGATGTCCAAGGCCTGCCAGAAGCACATGGTGGACGCGGGCTTCGGCCGGATCGTCAACCTGTCGTCGTCGTCCGCGCTGGGCAACCGCGGCCAGGTGAACTACTCGGCCGCCAAGGCGGGCCTGCAGGGCTTCACCAAGACCCTCGCCAAGGAACTCGGCAAGTTCGGCGTCACCGCCAACTCCGTCGCCCCCGGCTTCATCGCCACCGAGATGACCAAGGCCACCGCCGACCGCGTCGGCATGGGCTTCGAGGACTTCAAGGCCGCCGCCGCCACCCAGATCCCGGTGGCCCGGGTCGGCGAGCCGGAGGACATCGCCAACGCCATCGCCTTCTTCACCGGCGAGGCGGCCGGGTTCGTCTCCGGCCAGGTGCTGTACGTGGCCGGCGGACCGCTCGACTAAGGGACGAAGAACATGACTTCCGTGGAACTCTCCGGCAAGGCCGCCCTCGTCACGGGCGCCAGCCGCGGCATCGGCTACGGCGTCGCCGAGGCACTGGTCGCGCGCGGTGACCGCGTGTGCATCACCGGCCGCAACGAGGACGCCCTCAAGGAGGCCGTCGAGCGGCTCGGTGCCGACCGCGCGGTCTACGTGGCGGGCAAGGCGCACGACGAGGCCCACCAGGCCGTCGCCGTCGAGCGGACGATGGAGGCCTTCGGCCGCGTCGACTACCTGGTCAACAACGCGGGCACCAACCCGGTGTTCGGACCGATCGCCGATCTCGACCTGAACGTCGCCCGCAAGGTCTTCGAGACCAACGTCGTCTCGGCGCTCGGCTTCGCCCAGCGGACCTGGCACGCCTGGCAGAAGGACAACGGCGGCGCGATCGTCAACATCGCCTCCGTCGCGGGGCTGTCGCCCTCGCCCTTCATCGGCGCGTACGGCGTCAGCAAGGCCGCGATGATCAACCTGACCGTGCAGCTCGCGCACGAGTTCGCGCCCAAGGTCCGGGTCAACGCGATCGCCCCGGCCGTCGTGAAGACCAAGTTCGCCCAGGCCCTGTACGAGGGCCGCGAGGAGGAGGCCGCCGCGGCCTACCCCCTGGGCCGCCTCGGCGTGCCGTCCGACATCGGGGGCGCGGCCGCGTTCCTCACTTCCGAGCAGTCCGACTGGGTCACCGGCCAGACGCTCGTCGTGGACGGCGGCATCTTCCTCAACGCCGGAACGGGCTGACGCGGAGCGCGCCCACGGGCCCTGCACGGGCGTCCGTCGACACCGACGGCGCCCGTGCCGGCGTAAAGGCACGGCAAAAGACGATGACAACGTCGTCAAAGGTTTATCGATCAAGAGGTCATGGACGGGGAGGGTCAGGGGGCGCGCCTCTGCGGTATGGTCTGCCGACCCTTGGTATGGCAGATCGAGGAGCGTGCGCGTGTTCAAGCGGAACCGGTGCCTGTGGCGGGTGGCGGCCATCGCGTCCATATCGTCCCTGCTCGCCGGGTGCGGTGTGCTGTCGTCCGACACCCCGGAGGACGAAGGACCGATCGTCCTGGGCACCACCAGTGCCCCCAGCACGCTCGACCCCGCCGCGTCGTGGGACAGCTCCTGGGAGCTGTTCCGCAACATCTACCAGACGCTGCTGAGCTATCCGAAGGGCACGAGCGAGCCCCAGCCGGACGCCGCCGAACAGTGCGGCTTCAGCGACTCCTCGAACCAGGTCTACCGCTGTGAGCTGCGCGAAGGCCTGAAGTTCTCCAACGGCGACGCGCTCGACGCCCAGGCCGTGAAGCACTCGTTCGACCGGATCCGCAAGATCAACGTCAACGGCGGCCCCGCCGGTCTGCTGGGCAGCCTGGAGCGGGTCCAGGCGCCGAACGAGCGTGAGGTGATCTTCCACCTCAACAAGCCGGACGCCACCTTCCCGTTCGTGCTCGCCACCCCCGCCATGTCGATCGTGTCCCCGGAGGCCTATCCGCGGGACAGCCTGCGCAAGGGTGGCGACGTGGTCGGCTCCGGGCCGTACACCCTCGACTCGTACACCGACGGCAAGGAAGCCGTCCTCGTCCGCAACGACACCTACACGGGCTACGCGGAGCGCCGGAACGACGCGGTGACCGTCCGCTACTTCCAGGACTCCGGCGCCATGGTGAAGGCCCTGCGGGACAAGGAGATCGACGTGACCTACCGCGGCCTGGCCGCCGGAGACGTCGTCGACCTCCAGAGCAAGTCCTCCAAGGACGAGGAGATCCAGCTCGTCGAGGGCACGGGCACCGACATCAACTACCTGGTGTTCAACCCGAAGGACTCCTGGGCGAACAAGAAGGCCGTGCGCCAGGCCATCGCACAGGTCGTCGACCGGGCGGCGATCGCCCACAAGGTCTACAAGGACACCGTCGACCCGCTGTATTCCATGGTCCCCAAGGGTCTCACGGGCCACACCACGGGCTTCTTCGACGACTACGGCGACCCGGACGTCGCCAAGGCCCGCAAGATCCTCACCGAGGCGGGCATCAACCAGCGCGTCCCGCTCACCTTCTGGTACACCAGCGACCGTTACGGCTCCGAGACCGCCGGGGAGTTCAAGGAGCTGGAGCGCCAGCTGGAGGCCTCCGGCCTGTTCACGATCAGCCTGAAGAGCCGCCCCTGGAAGACGTACGTCGAGGGCTACCAGAAGGGCGAGTACCCGGTGTTCGGGCGCGGCTGGTTCCCCGACTTCCCGGACGCCGAGAACTTCATCGCGCCGTTCGTCGGCGACCAGAACGCCCTCGGCACGCCCTACCCGGCCCCCGAGATCACCGGCGAGCTGCTGCCCCGGTCGCGCCGGGAGAGCGACCGCGCGAACGTGGAGAAGGAGTTCGAAGAGGCCCAGCGGATCCTCGTGGACGACGCGCGGCTGCTGCCGCTGTGGCAGGGCCGGCAGTACGTGGCCGCCAGCCGGGACATCTCGGGCGCGGAGCGGGCCATGGACCCGTCGACGATCATGATGTTGTGGGAGCTGCACCGCAAGACCGCCTGGTAGGCGGCCGGCTCCGGTCTCTCCCGGGCACGTTGTCAGTGGTCGCCGGTAGGTTCGTGGCCTGGAAGTGACCGCACATCGTGAGGACGTTGACGTGACCGACATCGCCATGCTGCCCGAGTCCTGGCGCGGGGTTCTGGGCGACGAGCTGCAGCAGCCCTGGTTCAAGGAGCTGACGGAGTTCGTCGAGGAGGAGCGGGCGAAGGGTCCCGTCCATCCGCCGCGCGAGGAGGTCTTCGCCGCCCTGGACGCCACGCCGTACGAGGGGGTCAAGGTCCTGATCCTCGGTCAGGACCCGTACCACGGCGAGGGGCAGGGGCACGGGCTGTGCTTCTCGGTCCGGCCGGGGGTGCGGATCCCGCCGTCCCTGCGCAACATCTACAAGGAGATGCACCAGGAGCTGGGCACGCCGATCCCGGACAACGGCTATCTCATGCCGTGGGCCGAGCAGGGTGTACTGCTGCTCAACGCGGTGCTCACGGTCCGCGGCGGCGAGGCCAACTCGCACAAGGGCCGGGGCTGGGAGAAGTTCACCGACGCCGTGATCAGGGCCGTGGCCGAGCGCCCCGACCCGGCGGTCTTCGTGCTGTGGGGCAATTACGCCCAGAAGAAGCTCCCGCTGATCGACGAGTCCCGGCATGCCGTGATCAAAGGTGCGCATCCCTCGCCCCTGTCCGCGAAGAAGTTCTTCGGCTCGCGGCCCTTCACGCAGATCAACGAGGCGGTGGCGGCGCAGGGGCACACCCCGATCGACTGGACGATCCCGGACCTGGGCTGACGCACGCCCGCCGTACGCCCGTGCCGCCCGGGCCCGGCGCCCGGAGCCGCCTGAGCCGGATCGCCCCCGCCTGCGGTTACCGTCGGCGGGAACAGCCGGCGAGTGCGCGGAGGGCGTCGTGGCGGAGCGACAGGAACAGACGGCGCCCGATGCCGTGCTGACGCGGATCGGGCAGGTCGTCATGCTGCACCACGCGGGGGACCGGGAGGAGGCCCGTCACCGGTACCTGGGCCTGTGGGCGGAGATCGGCGAGCACGGCGACCCGCTGCACCGCTGCACCCTCGCCCACTACCTGGCAGACACCCAGGACGACCCGGCGGACGAACTGGCCTGGGACCTGCGTGCTCTGACGGCGGCCGAGGAGGCCGGAAAGGAGGCCGTCGCGGTGCCCGCGGTGATCGCGATCTACCCCTCCCTGCATCTGAACCTGGCGGACGACTACCTCGGACTCGGCCGTCGTGACGCCGCCCGCACGCACCTGCGGTGGGCCCGGGAGGCCGCCGCCGCCCTCGCCGACGACAGCTACGGCGAGGGGGTGTGGGCGGCCATCGACCGGCTGGAGCTCCGGCTGGGGGAGGGCGGCTCGGGGACCTGGTCGCCGCCGCGGCAGCGGCCCTGAGGCCCTGGTCGGCACGCTCGGCGATCCGGCCTGCGTGGTCACCGGACCACGCGTCACCGCCTGTCAACGCCCGTACGTGTCACGGCAGATCGTCGCCTCCGGGCTGTCCGCCCGCCATCCCCCGTAGCGCCTGCCCAGCGCGCAGATGTCCGCGTTGCCCTTCGGGACGCTCTTCTCGACGTCCTGCCGTACCGACTCCGACACGTCGGGGAGGCCGGCGTGCGCCCGCTGGGGGCCGCGCCGAGCGGGCTCGGGGTGTTCCGGACGGGCGGGGCGCGGACGGACGTCGCGATGACCGGGCTGCGGCGTCCCCGGTTCCGGCGCGGCCGCCGGGGGCGCGGCCGGGCCGGTCGCCGAGGCGACAGGTTCCGGGCGGCGGGACGTCTCTTCGATGAGCTGCAGGGCCTCACGGGCCGGCGCCTGCACGATCTGGGTCTCCGCCTCGTCCTCCCGCTCCGGCGCCGACAGGGACGGTGCCGCCGAGGGGCCCGGGGCGGGGGGACGCGGGACCGTCGTACAGCCGGAGAGGGCCGAGACCGCCACGGTCAGCAGGAGCGTCGCTGTGGTCGTCGTTCGATGCACCCGCGCAACTCTGGTGCGTCCGGCCCTCGGTGGGGCCGCGGACCTGGCACAGGATGCCCCGCACGGGTGATCTCGCGCCCCGTACGGAGGGCGCGGGTGCCACGGAGGTGACGTCAGTCGCCGGTCGCGCCGTCGATGCGCTCGCGGATCAGGTCGGCGTGGCCGTTGTGCCGCGCGTACTCCTCGATCATGTGCGTGTAGATCCAGCGCAGGTTGAAGCGTTCGCCGGTGCGCCGGTGTTTGCCCTCGGACATGTCGTCGAGGCCGAAGCGGGCGGCGTTGCGCCGGGCGGTCTCGATCTCGGACTGCCAGGTGGCGTACGCCTCCTCCCACGTGTCGGACTGGGAGAGATGGAACTCGCCGTCCGGATCCTCCTCGGTGCAGTAGAGCCGGTCGGCGTCCTCGGCCGCGAGTACCTTGCGGAACCAGCCCCGCTCCACCACCGCCATGTGCCGCACCAGGCCCATCAGGCTCAGCTCCGACGGCTCCACCGCGGCGGTGCGGAGCTGGGCGTCGGTCAGGCCTTCGCACTTCCAGGCGAGGGTCTGGCGGTGGTAGTCCAGCCAGCCCTCCAGCATCGTGCGCTCGTCGGCGGTGGTGGCGGGCTCTCGGCGTTCGTTCGTCATGGACACATCCTTTCCGAGCCGCCCCTTCCGCACCACAAGATTTTCAGCCCCCGAGCATCCCCTCCAGCAGTTCCCGCAGCCCGGCCCGCACCTCCTCCAGGCTCGGCGTCTCGGCGCCGAACGACCCCGCCACGCAGCTGAACATCAGTCCGTCCGCCCAGGCGATCAGCGACAGGGTGTGCCGGGCCGGGTCGGTCGAGCCCAAGCCGCTGACCAGGGCAGTGAGCTGGTCCCGGAAGCGGGCGCCCGTGGCGTCGAAGAAGGCCCGCAGCTCGGGGCGGCGCGTCGCCTCCAGGGCCAGTTCGTAGCGGGCGAGCGTGAGTGCGCGGTGGTCCGTCAGGGCCCGGTGGGCCGCCAGGGCCAGCGCGTCCGCCAGGGAGGCGGCCCCGGCCTCGGGGTCCGGCATCTCGTGCAGGGCCAGGACCCGGGCCTCGCGGTCGGCCAGGCGCCGCACCGCCAGCTCCAGCAGGGCCTGCCGGGTGCGCGCGAGGTTCGAGGTGGAGCCCTGGGGGAGTCCGGCCGCCTCGTCGACCGCCCGGTGCGTGAGGCCGCGCATGCCGCGCTCGGCGAGCAGGGCGAGGGCGGTGTCGGCGATCAGGTCGGAGCGGGAAGGGCCGGCGGTGCGTACGGACATGGGCTCACGCTACCCGTTCGACTACACGTGTAGTAACGTCAATGGTGTCACTACAGATGTAGTCGGAGTCGAGGAGGGGCCATGACACAGCTCGGGCATGCCGTCGTGATCGGTGGCGGCATCGGGGGCCTGACGGCGGCGGTCGCCCTGCACATGCGTGGCCTGCGGGTCACGGTGCTGGAGCGCGCCCCCTCGCTGGAGCCGGTCGGCGCGGCGATCTCCCTCGCGCCCAACTCCCTGCGCGCGCTGGACGTCATCGGCCTCGGCGACGAGATCCGCGACCTCGCCGTCTGGTCCGGGGACGGCGGCCTGCGGACCCCCTCCGGGCGGTGGCTCTCGCGGTCCTCCGCCGACGCCGCCGCCGAGCGCTTCGGCGGCCCGCTCGTGCTGCTGCACCGTGCCACCCTCATCGCGAGCCTGGCCTCCCGGCTCCCCCCGGGCACCATCCGCACGGACGCCGCCGCGGCCCTCGCCGACAGCGGCGGCACCGACCGGCCCGCCCGGGTCAGCAGCAACGGCAAGGTGCTGGAGGCCGACCTGGTGGTGGGGGCGGACGGCATCCGCTCCGCCGTACGCCACGCGCTCTTCCCCGCCCACCCCGGGGCCGTGTACTCCGGCTTCACCACCTGGCGGGTCGTGATCCCCGTGCCCGGTGCCGAGTTCGCCTCCCACGAGACCTGGGGCAGGGGCCGCATCTGGGGCACGCACCCGCTGAAGGACGGCCGCGTCTACGCCTACGCCGCCGCGGTCACGCCCGCCGGGGGACAGGCGCCCGACGAGAGGGCCGAGCTGCTGAGCCGCTACGGCGACTGGCACGACCCGATCCCCGCCGTGCTCGCCGCCGCCCGGCCCGAGGACGTCCTGCGCCACGACGTCCACCACATCGCCGAACCCCTGCCCGCCTACCACCACGGCCGGGTCGCCCTGGTCGGCGACGCCGCGCACGCCATGCCCCCGACCCTCGGCCAGGGCGGCAACCAGGCCATCGAGGACGCGATCGTCCTCGCGCACCACCGCGACGACCTGCCCGCCTACACCGCCGCCCGGCTGCCCCGCACGACCGCCGTCGCACGCCGGGCCGTGCGGGTCGCCCGCCTCAACCTCATGACGAACCGCGCCGGGATCGCCGTACGCGACACCGCCGTGGCCACGCTGTCGAAGGCCGGGCCCGCCCTGGTCCTGCGCGGCTTCGACGGCATCGCCGACTGGCGGCCGCCGCAGAGGGACGCCGTATGCTCCGAGCAGACCCCGGCAGGCAACCGTTAGAGGAGATCACCCCGTGAAGGTCGGCTGCATCGGACTCGGCGACATCGCGCAGAAGGCCTACCTTCCGGTCCTCGCCTTCCAGCCCGGGGTGGAACTGCACCTGCAGACCCGCACGCCCGCCACACTCGACCGGGTCGCCGAGAACCTGCGCGTCCCGCCGGAGCGGCGGCACACCACCCTCGACTCCCTGATCGCGGCGGACCTCGACGCGGCGTTCGTGCACGCGCCCACGCTCGTGCACCCGGAGATCGTGACGCGGCTGCTGCAGGCGGGCGTACCGACGTACGTCGACAAGCCGCTCGCCTACGCACTCGACGACTCCGCGCGGCTGGTGGCGCTCGCCGAGGAGCGGGGCGTGAGTCTCGCCGTCGGCTTCAACCGGCGCCACGCCCCCGGCTACACGCAGTGCGCGGACCATCCGCGCGAGCTGATCCTGATGCAAAAGAACCGCGTCGGGCTGCCGGAGGACCCCCGCGCGATGATCCTCGACGACTTCATCCACGTCGTCGACACCCTCCGGTTCCTGGTGCCCGGCGAGATCGACGACGTGACCGTGCGCGCCCGCGTCCAGGACGGGCTGCTGCACCACCTGGTGCTCCAGCTCGCCGGGGACGGCTTCACCGCGCTCGGCGTGATGAACCGGCTCAGCGGTTCCGCCGAGGAGATCCTCGAAGTGTCCGGGCAGGACACCAAGCGCCAGGTGGTCAACCTCGCCGAGGTCGTCGACCACAAGGGCCAGCCGACCGTGCGGCGGCGCGGGGACTGGGTGCCGGTGGCCCGGCAGCGCGGGATCGAGCAGGCGGTGCTCGCTTTCCTCGACGCGGTCCGGACGGGCAAGGTGCTCAGCGCCCGGGACGCGCTGGAGACCCATGACCTGTGCGAGCGGGTGGTGCGAGCGGTCCAGGAGCGGACCGCCTGAGCCGCACGGTCCGTACGCCCTCGCCGACGGCCCACAGGGCGAGGAGCAGCATCGCCGCGTGCACCGTCCAGTCGCCGTGGCGGACATAGGGCGTGGTGCCGTGGGCGAGGGGGATGTCGTACATCTGCGCGGCGGAGGCGTCCGTACCGAGCCATGATCCGACGCGCCGCCCGTCCGGGCCGTACACGGCGGAGACGCCCGTCAGGGTCGCGTGCACCATGGGGCGGCCGGTCTCGGCGGCCCGCAGTGCGGCGAGCGACGCGTGCTGCTCGGGTGCCCAGCTGTGCTGGAACGTCGACGTCGACGACTGGCCGATCAGCACGTCGACGCCCTCCCGGGTGAGGTGGCGGGTCATGTCGGGGAAGGCGGTCTCGAAGCACACCAGCGGGCCGACGCGCAGATCGTCCCCGACGTTCATCACGACCGGCTGCGAGCCGCGCCTGCGGTCCTCGCCCGCGGCCTTGCCGACCGAGGTGACCCAGCCGAGCAGGGACCGGGCCGGGATGTACTCGCCGAAGGGCACGAGCCGCATCTTGTCGTAGCGTTCGCCGGTCAGGCCGTCGGGTCCTACCAGGACCGAACTCTTGTAGATGCCGGGCTTGTCGGAACGCCGGGCATCGACGTTGACCAGGGTGTCGGCGCCCGTCGCGCGGGAGAGGTCCGCGAGCCGCCGGGCGAGGCCGGGCCGGTCGTCGAGGTCGAAGCCGACGCTGCTCTCGCCCCAGACGACCAGGTCGGCGTCCTGGCCGGCGAGCCGACGGGTGAGCTGCTCCTCGCGGGCGAACCGGGCGTCCGGGCCGGCGACGACGCCCGGCTGCACGACCGCGATCCTGACCTGGCCGTCGACGGCGGGGCGGGGTGAGAACGCCCAGGCGGCGGAGGTGGCGGCGGCCGTGGCGACGAGACCGGCCACGGCGGGCACCCGGGCCCGGCGGACCGCGACGAGGACGGCGACCGCGACGTTGACGGCCACGAGCAGGTAGCTGAGCAGCCACACCCCGCCGACCGAGGCGAGTCGCAGCGCGGGCTCGGCCTGCCACTGACTGCTGCCGAGCATGCCCCAGGGGCCGCCGAGCCCCTGCCAGGAGCGGACCAGCTCGACGGCCAGCCAGCCCGACGGCAGGACCAGGAGCGCGACCGTGACCCGCCCGAGGGAGGGCAGGCCTCCCAGGAGACGGCGCACCAGCCAGCCCCACGGGGCCCACAGGGCACCCAGGAGGGCGGCGAGGACGAGCGTGAACACGTGCAGGCTCGGCAGCAGCCAGTGGTGCATGGCCAACATGAAGCCGAGGCCGCCGCACCAGCCGTCGTACGCGGCCCGCTTGCCGGTCGGCGCGGTGCGCAGCAGCAGGAGCCACGGGACCAGGGCGACGTAGGCGCACCACCACAGGGACGGCGCGGGGAAGGCGAGGACAGGGAGGGCGCCCGCTACCGCCGCGGCGGCCGAGCGGCGCCAGGGGGAGGCGAGCCAGTGGCCGAGCGTCTTCATAGGCGCCTCCTACCCGCGGGTGCCTCCAGTGTGCGCCTTGCGGACGATCTAGAACACAGGACGCCGGGTCAGTTGACCACAGGCGCCGTCCGCGGCTCGGGAACGCGCCGCCACTTCCCGTGCGCGGGTGATACTCGGTGGCCGCCGAGGACGCCGGGGACCCAGGATGTCCTCCGTGAACGATCGACACGAACCGAGATTCCGGGTGCGCGCACACCACACCGAGTCCACGATCACCGTCTACCAGGCCTACCGCCCGGAGATCGGCGGCCCCGCCGCCCGCCTGGACCGCTTCCCGTCGTCCTGGAAGCGGGAGCGCATGACCTGGATCAAGCCGTCGTTCCTGTGGATGATGTACCGCTGCGGCTGGGCCACCAAGGAGGGCCAGGAGACGGTCCTGGCGATCGAGATCGACCGCGAGGGCTTCCTCTGGGCGCTGCGCAACGCCTGCCTGTCCCACCACGTCCCCGCCTTGCACGGCGACCGGGCCTCCTGGAAGCGGCAGTTGAGGCAGGCGCCCGCGCGGGTGCAGTGGGATCCGGAACGGGACCTGCACCTCAACCCGCTGCCGCACCGGTCGGTGCAGCTGGGGCTCGCGGGGGAGGCCGCCGCGCGGTACGCGGACGAGTGGATCGTGGGGATCGAGGACGTCACACCGCTTGCCAGGGAGATCCACGGGCTGGTGCGGTCGGGACAACGGGACTCCGCCGCGGGGCTGTTGCCCGAGGAGCGGCCCTTCGCCCTCGACGACGAGGTGCTCGCACGGCTTTGTGCCTGGAGAGGATCCGAGGAGAAGGGAGGCGGGAGAAGGGAGGCGGGAGAAGGGAGGCGCGGCCGCTCAGGCCGCCGTGACGACGCCGCCTCGGATCGCGGCAGCCCACTCGACGACGAGGAGCTCGTACTCGGCGCGCTCCTCGGCCGACAGGGTGCCGCCCGTGCGCTGCCACAGCGCACGGATCTCGTCGTTGACCTCGGCAGCGGGCCGCACGGAACCAGGGGTCACGAAATCGGGGGACATGCGGACAAGCCTAGGCGCAGCCACTGACAGCCCGCTACCGGACAGCTACCCGATCCCTATGCGGTTGGTCACGAGACCCGCGTCACGCAGGCTCCGGGTCAGCCCGCCGACTCGGCCGCGTGGGGGCTCAGGGCACCCATGCTGACCAGCACGATGATGACGATGCCGAGGACGATGCGGTAGTAGACGAAGGGCATGAAGCTCCTGGTCGAGATGAACTTCATGAACCACGCGATCACGGCGTACCCCACCCCGAAGGCGATCACCGTGGCGAAGATCGTCGGGCCCCACGAGACATGGCCGCCCGCGGTGGCGTCCTTCAGCTCGAACATGCCGGACGCCAGCACCGCGGGGATGGCGAGGAGGAAGGAGTAGCGGGCCGCGGCCTCGCGCTTGTAGCCCATGAACAGGCCGCCGCTGATGGTGGCGCCGGAGCGTGAGACGCCCGGGACGAGCGCCATGGCCTGGCAGACGCCGTAGATCAGGCCGTCACGGACGCCCAGGTCCTCGAGGGCCTTGCGCTGCTTGGGCGCGCGGTGCTTGCCGCCGTTCTCGTCGCGGGCCGCGAGCCGGTCGGCGACGCCCAGGACGATGCCCATGCCGATCAGCATCGTCGCGGTGATCCGCAGATCGCGGAACGGTCCCTCGATCTGGTCCTTCAGCGTCACGCCGAGCACACCGATCGGGATCGAGCCGACGATGACCAGCCAGCCCATCCGGGCGTCGGGGTCGCCGCGCAGCGTCTTGTCGGTGAGCGAGCGGGTCCACGCCGAGATGATCCGTCCGATGTCCTTGCGGAAGTAGATCAGCACGGCTGCCTCGGTACCGATCTGCGTGATCGCCGTGAAGGCCGCGCCCGGGTCCTCCCAGCCCGAGAAGGCCGCGGTCAGCCGCAGGTGGGCGCTGGAGGAGACGGGAAGGAACTCGGTCAGCCCCTGGACGAGTCCGAGGATGAGTGATTCGAACCAAGACATGAGGTAACGGAGTCCAAGTGCCGATCGTGGGACGGACGACGGACGCACCAGGCCGCCGTCGCGAGGAACGGGGTATCAGGTGTGCCGAGGGGGAAGCGTAGCGCCATTGGAAGGCCGCCAGGACACAGGGGTTTGCTGCCGCTCCCGACCAGCGGCGATCAGGCCGCGGTGGGCCCGGTCACCGTCCAGCCGGGTGTCTGGGGGCGGGCCGTGAGGTCCTCGTGGCGCACCTCGTCGCCGCACGCCCGGCAGGTGACGGCCGGGGTGAGGGTCTGGCCGCAGGAGTGTTCCAGGAGCATCGGGCGGTCGCCGTCCGGCCGGAGGTGGCGGTCGCCCCACGCCATGAGGGTCATGTCACCAGTACCGGCTCCGGTTCCAGTCCCGCCCGGGTCGGCCGGTACTCGAAGCGCTGCGAGCGCTCGCTGTCGAGGTGCTTGGCCAGGATTCCGCCGTCGACGAGCCGGCGCAGCCGGGTGGCCAGGATGTCGCGCGGGGCGCCGGTGTTGCGGACCAGCTGGTCGAAACGGCCGTTGCGCAGAAGGGCGTGACAGTGCCTCAGAGGCGGCGCAGCCGGTGCCGCTTGCGCCAGGCCACCACCGCGCCCGCCAGAGCCGGCAGGGCGATGCACGCCATGGCGATCAGGAAGGCGGGAGAGGTCGGGGTGGAGGCGCGGGCGCCGGCGACGGCGTAGGCGGCGGTGTTCGGGATCGACCCCAGGCCCGTGGCCAGCAGGAACGGCAGCAGGCCCATGCGGGACACGGAGGCGCAGTAGTTCGATGCCCAGAACGGCACCCCCGGGAACAGGCGCACCATCAGCATCGAACGGAAGCCGTGCCGGCTGAGCTGGCCGTCCGCGGCCTTCAGCCAGCGCCCCCGCAGCAGCGGGCGCAGGGCGTCCTGGCCCAGCGCCCGGCCCAGGCAGAAGGCGATACCGGCACCGAGCACGGTGCCCGCCAGCGCCACGCCGAGGCCGAGCTGCGAACCGAACAGGGCGCCCGCAGCCAGGTTCAGCAGCGGCCTCGGCACGAACGCCACGGTGCACACGCCGTACGCCACCGCGAACACCGCCGCTGCCGCGGCACCGCCGAGCTGTGGCGGCCAGCCCTCCGTCAGCAGCCGCTGCGGCTCGAACAGCAGCACGCCGCAGGCGCCCGCGGCGAGCAGCACGACGAGCAGGGACAGCCGCGACCACGGGGACAGCAGAACTCTCGTGCAACGGGCGGCGAAACGGGTCGGTACGGCGGGCGAGGCGTTCGCTGCCGGGGGAACGGCGACGGCGAGCTCCGCGGTGGTGGCCCGGGGAGAGGCCGTGGCGGTGCCCCCAGAGCGGGTGGTGGCATCGAGCATCCGGTGACACTAACCGACAAATGTGTGTGATCGCCGTATGGTTCGTCTCACGAGCGTCACCGACCGGCGTGTGCAGCCGGGGGCGCAGCCTTGTGCGCAGGGCACCTAAAACCATTCGACGTGCGGTAAAGCGTCGGCAATGATCTGAGTCATGTTCCGGCACGCCTTCACCCTCGCAGCATCCGTGGTCACGGATGCCCCGAAGGCTGCCGTCGCCGATCTCCCGGCCGTTACGGACGGCGCCCGAAGCTGACCCTCTCCGGTTCGTCCGGCGGACCCCGGAAGGGGAGGGTCGGGCAGGTTCTCGGGGTCCCACTTCGTTCTTCGCTGATCAGACGCTTCGAGGTACAGCCATGTCCAAGACGGCCTACGTCCGTACGAAACCGCATCTCAACATCGGCACGATGGGTCATGTCGACCACGGCAAGACCACGTTGACGGCCGCCATCACCAAGGTCCTCGCCGATCGCGGCAGCGGCGCGTTCGTGCCGTTCGACCGGATCGACCGGGCGCCCGAGGAGGCGGCGCGCGGCATCACCATCAACATCGCGCACGTCGAGTACGAGACCGACACCCGGCACTACGCGCACGTCGACATGCCGGGCCACGCCGACTACGTCAAGAACATGGTCACCGGCGCCGCCCAGCTCGACGGGGCGATCCTCGTCGTGTCCGCGCTCGACGGGATCATGCCGCAGACCGCCGAACACGTCCTGCTCGCCCGGCAGGTGGGCGTCGACCACATCGTGGTCGCCCTCAACAAGGCCGACGCGGGCGACGAGGAGCTGACCGACCTGGTCGAGCTGGAGGTCCGCGACCTGCTCACCGCCCACGGCTACGGCGGCGACTCCGTACCCGTCGTACGCGTCTCGGGACTGAAGGCGCTGGAGGGGGACCCGCGCTGGACCGCGTCGATCGAGGCGCTGCTCGACGCGGTGGACACCTATGTGCCGATGCCGGAGCGGTACGTGGACGCTCCCTTCCTGCTGTCGGTGGAGAACGTGCTGACCATCACCGGGCGGGGGACCGTGGTGACCGGGGCGGTCGAGCGGGGTGCGGTGCGGGTCGGTGACCGGGTCGAGGTGCTCGGGGCCGCCGTGGAGACGGTGGTCACGGGTCTGGAGACCTTCGGCAAGCCGATGGAGGAGGCGCAGGCCGGGGACAACGTGGCCATGCTGCTGCGGGGGGTCCCGCGGGACGCCGTCCGGCGGGGACACGTCGTCGCCGCCCCGGGGAGTGTCGTGCCGGGTCGCCGGTTCACCGCGCAGGTGTATGTGCTGTCAGCGCGCGAGGGCGGGCGTACGACGGCTGTCTCCAGCGGGTACCGGCCGCAGTTCTACATCCGCACGGCGGACGTGGTCGGGGACGTCGACCTGGGTGACGTGGCTGTGGCTCGGCCTGGTGACACGGTCGTGATGACCGTGGAGCTGGGGCGGGACGTGCCGTTGGAGCCGGGGCTCGGGTTCGCCATCCGTGAGGG
>NZ_POUC01000579.1 GCF_002891435.1 Streptomyces cahuitamycinicus | reverse complement strand
ACAGGGCCCCTTCGGTCACCAGTGTGTTGAGTGGAATCACCACACCAACGACGAGGGGCCCTGCCTCGTCACCACACCCGCTGACCAGCCCATTTCACCCTCCAGCACAGGATGAAAGAGGCTCAGTGAACCTCTTTCATCCTGAATAGCTGCAGGAAAGCAGTGTGTGGACAGCCTGGACGATGGTGCCGATACGGCGGGTGGAGCAACGGGCCCGGCGGAGCATTCGCCAGGACTTCAGCTAAGCGAAGGCGCGTTCGCCGGGTGCTCGCAGACGGGCGTGGTCGCGGTTGAACTGCTGGTAATGCTCGGGCTGTTCGCTGTGGTGGTAGTAGGGAGTTCGAAATGCGGCGCCGGCGCCCTGGTAGGCGCGGTCGGCGAGAACCGCAGCCGCCGGTCCAGGTGGCGAGGAGTGTCTGCAGTTCCCGGACTACTTGGTAGAGGCTCAGTCCTGCGGCACGTCTCTTGGGTCGCGTGCCAGTCGTTGCAGGGTGCAGAAGGCGTGGGCGGCGGAGACGAGGGTGACGTGGTGGTGCCAGCCGCTCCAGGTGCGGCCTTCGAAGAGGGCCAGGCCCAGGGCCTGTTTCATCTCCCGGTAGTCGTGTTCGCTGCGCCATCGCAGCTTGGCCAGCCGCACCAGGGTGGCCAGCGGCATCCCGGAGGGCAGGTTGGAGAGCCAGAACTGCACCGGTTCGCTCTCGCCGGCCGGCTATTCGGCCAGCAGCCAGCGCTCAGGCGGCTCAGGACCGTCGCTGGTCTTGCGGATTCCGCGTCCGGCGGGCCGGATCCGCAGGGCGACGAACCGCGCGTACATGCGCTTGAAGCCACTCTGGCCTTTGCCGGGCCGGGAGCCCTCCCGCCAGGACACCGGCCTGGCGGCCGTCCGGCCGGCCGCGATGACCAGGTCCTTCACGCTCTGCGCAGACTCGGCGTACTGCATTTTCGGTGGTCGTCCGGTGCCCGCGTAGGCGGGCTGGACGATCCGGGCGTCGGCGGGATGGGCGCTGTGGCGGGAGGAAATCCCCCCGCGTAGGGCAGCTTGCGTTCCTCCAAGCCGAGCTCGTGCACGGTAGGCGGTGAGCTCGACTCGTGGAACCCTCCCAGGGACAGGTCGCGAAGGACTCTGCCTGGTCCTCGGCTACGAAGGCGATCCGTTTGATCCCCTCTTCGGCGCTGTCCTCGACCGGCCCTGAGATCCGCCTCCCGCTCCCGTTCCCGTTCCGCCCCGCCGCTGACCGCCTTGATCACCACCAGCAGCCGGGCTGCCGCATCCGCACTCCCGACACCTGGCGGGGGTGGGGGACGCAGCTGACCGAGGCACGCCGGTGCACAAACGGCCTGTCGCGGTGAAGGCCGGCGGGGTGACGGGGCGCCACGGATCTGCTGCAGGCTGCTCGTCCCTGGGGTCGCGGTTCTTGCTGCGCTGCTGAGACCGCGTGCGCGTGGGGTGCGGCTCACCGGTCTCCGCGCGGGCCGATACCGGACCCGGCGCCAGGCTGGCCTGCGGGCGTCAGGTGGTGGTGGGCCAGGTCCGCAGCAGAGCGGCAATGTTCCCGGCGGTGCAGGCGGGGTCGAGGAGCAGGTTCTTGAGGGCGACGGCGTCCTCGTGGCCGGGCTTGACGGAGATCCCGGCGGCTTCGAGGTACATGACGCCGGACGCGGCGGCGACGGCCATGTTGGAGCGCTCCAGCCAGCGGCATCGGCCCAGGGTGTGCACCAGGGCGGCGGCCTTGGCATAGGGGCCGTCGTAGACGGGGTGCTCAAACAGCTCGGCCCGGTGGCGGGCAACCGCCGAGACCGGGACACCGTAGTCATCGGGGGCCGGATCGTCCGCCCCAGCGGCCTCGGCGACCTGCAGGATCCAGGGAACGTCGATGTGCAGGTCCATCAGGCCGCGCGTGCTCCCCGGTGTGCCTGCTGGGCCTCTTCGGCCTCATCGAAGACCGCCTGGTGGTCGGCCAGGAAGCGGGCGGCCGCCCCCACCGCTCGGGCACGCAGCCCGCTGGCGTCGTCCTGCACCAGCCGCGCGAGGTAGTCCCCGATACTCAGCCCCAAGTCGGCGGCGCGCATCTTTGCGAGTTCCGCGACGTCTTCGTCCACGCGGGCGCCCAGTTGTGTCTTAGCCATACCAGCATGGTAACAGCTGTTACCGAGATCGTACCCGCGCAGGGACCTCGGGCCGGGCGCCGCTGCGGTTCGGCGCCCGCGAGCTCAGAAGACCCCGTTGCGTCGCCCTCCGCCCGCACGCTGGCGGCCTGCGCCACCGCCGCGATCATGGCGTCGCTCGCCGCCTGTTCTTCTACCGGCACGTCGCTGAGGTGCAGACGTCCCTCACGCACAGTAACGCCAGCCGCCGCATTGGCCGGGCCACCGTCAGGCCGGCGCTGCTCTCGCGCGGGCGCGCTCGAGCTGGCACTGAGGGACGGTGACACCCGGTTGGCGGTGGCCGTGCTCGACCTAAACGACCTAAACCCCCGTACGTCGGGCATCGGGCCACGAGACGGCGGTCGCGGTGGTGGCCGCGGTGACGGCGGCCAGACGCTCGTAATCGAGCGTCCTCGGCAAGTCCGTCAACCGATGGTAGTGCGGATTGCGGAAGTTCGCGGTGTCCGTAAGCATCAACGCGGGGATCCCACGGTTCCAGAACGGTGCGTGGTCGCTGCGTCCCAGGTGGCCCGCGGGCGGCACGGCCAGTCCGATGAGCAGGCCCAACAGGCCGTCGGGTCGCGGATCTCGCAGCAGCAGACCCGGGACCGCCGGAGACGCCGCCGCGGCGGCCCGCTTCCACTCCTCGGCGGCCCCCGCCGAGGAGCGCCGGTGCACGACGAGGGTGAAGTCGCCCCGGTAGCCGCCCGCCTGGGCCTCGGCGGACGCCTCGGGGAAGATCCGCTCGAAGCCGGCGGGCAGGCGCTGCGTTCCCGGGTCGTCCACGAAGTAGCCGACCGACTCCAGGCAGATCATCCCCCGCACACCGCCGCGGCGGCCCAGTTCACGGGCCGCCTGACGGGCCCCGATCAGTCCGAGTTCCTCCATGTCGAACACGGCCAGGACCACGTGCGGGGGCACGGGCGCCTCGGACAGCAGGCGCGCCATCTCCAGGAGCACCGCCACGCCCGAGGCGTTGTCGTCCGCGCCTGGACTGCCGCTGACGCTGTCCAGATGGGCACCGACGACCACGGGCGGCCCGTCGCCGGATCCGGGCAGCGAAGCGATGAGGTTCGCTCCGCGCAGGCGCCGGTGAAGCCGCGGTTTGAGGGCGAGGGCCCGGTGGCCGTGTCGGTCCGTCGAGCCGATCTGCCAGCGGGCGTCGAACGGATGTCGCTCCACGAGCCAGCCCGCGGCGGTCAGTTCGTCATGGACATATGCCTCGGCGCGCTGCATCGCCCGAGGTGTCCGCAGCCGACTGCGCGGCTCGGCGGCGAGGAACTCCACGTGCTGCCGTAGTCGGGCGGCTTCCGGAAGCGGTTCCCGACCGTGCGTCGCCGTCGAGTCGTTGGTCACTGGCACTCCGATCTGTGCGGGATCCTGGACGCCGGACCAGCAAACAGTCCCCTGGCACGGTGCTGACCAAGGAGCCTCAGCGGGTCTGTCGATCGCCCGCGTGTGTCTCGCTGACGTCATTAACGCAGAGACCGCACCCCGGTTGTCTGGGGTGCGGTCTTGTTGGAGCGCCGGGCAGGCCTTGCACCTGCATCTCCCCACAGGAAGTGGGGCGTCTTTCCTTGGACCACCAGCGCGAGGCACACCTGCGGTTTTCTGCCGCACGCTCAAGATCAATGTAGTGCAGGACTGCAACCAGCGCGCTGCGCCGCGCGAGAAGGTCACGCGCGTGTGCCGGTTATGGCGGCAGGGCCCCTCTGTGAGCTTGAGTTCTAGTAGTCGTCGCAACACCCCAGCTCAGGGGATGCGATGGACTTCGAGGTCCGCAAGGTCAGACATGGAGGGGGCGGTCGTCGCCTGACTCGTGAGCGGGAGGTATATCTCCAGCTCA
>NZ_POUC01000578.1 GCF_002891435.1 Streptomyces cahuitamycinicus | reverse complement strand
ACAACGCGACCGCGTCCGCTTTGAACTCCGGCGGGTAGTGCTTCATCACCATCTGTGCAGGACTCCTGTCCACCCGGACCATCAAGATCCAAGTGTCTCCGGTGTCCAACATCCGGGGTCAAGGCCCCCCAGCTGGCCAAGGAAACCGGCGTCGGCCAGCTGATCACCCGGGCCGCCTACGAGCAGCCGGGCTGCTCGGACAACCATTGCGTTGCCGCGTCCAGGACGGGATCTTTGCTTCCTCCGCGCCCGAGGTTGTCGACGACTGGCTGGTCAGGCGGTATGGGGCTGTCGTATGCGCGCCCTGTGCGGTCGGCGTCCTTCCACTCTGTCAGGTTGAGGATCGCCCCGTCGGGCAGTCGATGCTGTGCGTTGCCGGTGGGGACGCCTGAGGTGTCCTCGCCGAAGGAGCGCGTATAAGGGCGCCCGCGGAAGGCCACGGTCACCGCCTCCCCGGAACTGCCAGTGGAACGGCTGGTGAGCACCGCAACGGGGGCCGATCCGCCACCTACGGGAGGACTTGTTCCCCAGCCGGTGGAATCACCGTCCAAACGAGGGCTGCCCTTCTCAATGGACCACACCGTCTTCTTGCCATCCGCATCGACGAATGATCCGACATTGCCGTCACCAAGGATCGGTCCCACGACGGCAAGCATTGGCCACATGTTGCCACCGAGGTTGCGGCGCAGGTCGATCACCCAGCCGCAGGCGTTCGGACGATTAGCCTTCGCCACGGCATTTCGCCCCTCCCGCACGTACTGTTGATAGACCTTCTCAGATCCCTGGACGCCGGGGAGCGACAGAAACCCCAGGCGGTCGGCTAACGCCCGCCCTTCCACAGGGTTGCGGATCTGCTCGTCCCCGTGCAGCTCTGTCGCCTTCCTTGGGTCGTAGAAACTGCTGTGCCCGTCTCCCAATCTGCCCAGGGCCGCCTCAATGGCTCGATAGGTATCGCCAGGACGCTGCGCGTTGCCGGCTTCGGTGAAGGCTGTTCGCCGTACCTCATCCCAGTCGACATCGTCGCGGCGAAGTGCCTTGTCCTCCATGAGGTCCAACGCGGTGGACAGGTAGGACCGGGCCTTGTCAGACATTGCCGGGCCAGGGGGCGACGCCTCCCCTCCCGAGCACCCAGCCCCGACAGCGAGTACACACACCAACCCAGCAGCCCTTAAACGCAGCAAACGCCCCCGAACCATGTGTCCTCCCAGTCAGCCAAACCTCGATCTATTGGTGACCCTAACTTCCGATGATCAACGCACGGCCGACCCCGGTTCAGAAACACGCACTCACAGCCGAGCGACTGCGCCACCTCCAGGACGCCTTCGCCAAGGCGGCCGACGACTCCCGCACCCGCGCGGACCGCTACGCCGAACAGGACGATGCCGACGGAGCGCAACCGGCGCGCCAGGACGACCAGCGAGCGCACCGCACGCAGGAGCCCGGACCGCACCGCGGCCGGGAGGCCGGCTACTGAGTGAGCACTGTGCACAGCGCGGGTTGGGCACAGTGCCGTACCAGAGGCTCGGGTGAGCGGCCTGGTCGGGGTCCGTAATGATCACCAAGCCCGCGCCCGCCCGCTACCTGCCCTCACGCCAGAGACCCGTACAGCCAGGGGACTTGAGGCCGCCTGCTTGCAGTCTGTGAATGTTGCGGCTTGCGAGTTATGTGAGAGGTATTGACGTCGTTCACCGGTTCCCTATCATCCAGTTGATCGACATTCCGGCCTTTGTTCGACGTAACGAACATCCCGGGGGTGTGTGTCGATCGAGGTCCGCACAGTTCCCGACGGGCCGACCGGAAACCCGCTCACTCAAGTAGGACGACGAGGTCCCATGCGCAGACGTAGTTCCCGCCGCAGGCATCCGTCCGCGGTGCTCGCCGCGGCGGTCGCGGTCATGACTTCATTGGCGGCCCTGATCGTCGCCAGCCCGGCTCAGGCGGCCACCACCGGCGACGTGCGCGGTGTTGATTCCGGCCGCTGTCTCGATGTGGCTGGCTTCAGCCAGACCGACGGCGCGAACGTGCACATCTGGGACTGCCACGGCGGAACCAATCAGAAGTGGACGCTGACGGACAGCGCCCAGCTGACCGTGTACGGCAACAAGTGCCTGGATGCCCGGAACGGCGGCACCACGCCCGGGACCCCGGTGCAGATCTGGACGTGCACCGGCACGGAGAACCAGCAGTGGCGGGTGAACCCCGACGGCACGATCATCGGCGTGCGGTCCGGGCTGTGCCTGGAGGCCTCGGGCTGGGGTAAGGCCAACGGCACGGAGGTGCGGCTCTGGTCGTGCACCGGCGGCGCCAACCAGAAGTGGACCGGCCTGTCCGGAGTGACCAACGCGTGTGCTCTTCCGTCGACCTACCGGTGGAACTCGACCGGCCCGCTGGCGGAGCCGAAGGCGGGGTGGGCCTCGCTCAAGGACTTCACCACCGTGAAGCACAACGGCAAGCACGTCGTCTATGCCACGACGCACGACACCGTCGCCGGTGAGAAGGGGCGCTGGGGATTGACGACCTTCAGCCCCTTCACGAACTGGTCCGACATGGCTACCGCCACCCAGAACACGATTCCCTTCGATGGCATCGCGCCGACGCTGTTCAACTTCGCCCCGAAGAACCTCTGGGTGCTCGCCTACAACGGGGGTTATCCCTACAGCTTCTCCTACCGCACCTCTAGCGACCCCACCAACCCCAACGGCTGGTCCGCGCAGCAGGAGCTGTGGACGGGCACCCTCCCGAAGGGGGGCCCCCTCGACGTGACCCTCATCGGCGACGACACGAACATGTACATGTTCTTCGCCAACGACAAGGGCGACATCTACCGGTCCAGCATGCCCATCGGCAGCTTCCCGGGCACCTTCGGTTCGGTCACGAAGATCATGAGTGACACGGAGCTCAACCTGTTCGAGGCGCCGGAGGTCTACAAGGTTCAGGGCCAGAACCAGTACCTCATGATCGTCGAGGCCCAGAATTACACGGGGTATGGTCGCTACTTCCGCTCGTTCACGGCCACCAGCCTCGACGGCACGTGGACACCGCAGCCGCAGGCCGAGACCGCGGCCAGCCCCTTCGCCGGCAGTGCCAACAGCGGCGCGACGGCCTGGACCAGGGACATCAGCCACGGCGATCTGGTTCGCACCAACCCCGACCAGACCAAGACCATTGACCCCTGCAACCTGCAGTTCCTCTACCAGGGGCGCGACCCCGCCACCGACGGCGGGGACTACGGCACCCTGCCGTACCGGCCTGGCGTGCTGACACTGCAGCGCTAACCGGTGGCGTGACACAGGTCCGGCTCCGCTGTTCCTGACGCTCGCGGGCAACGACGTACGCCGAACCGGGTGAGCGTCACAGCGAGCGATCAGGAACGGGTGGAGTGGGAGCGGCGGGCTCGGCGCAAGGCCGAGCCCGCCGCCACGTGGAGAACCCGGATGGTGGCGGCCTCGTCCTGGTCGACGACGAGACGCGGAACGTGTCAAGCCTGGTGAATCGGTCGGTTTTCAGGGTTTGTCGAGTGAGCCGGGGTCGTCGGCGTCCGAGGTGATCACTGGGCGGCGGCGTGGTCGTCCGGCTGGTTGATCCACACGTTGGTGGGGGTGATCGGCGGGGTGGGTGGCTTGTTGACGAACCGTTCAGGGGTGCGCTGGTGGACGGCGGTCAGGACGTCGGCGCGGACGGCGACCATCCGGACGACGGTGTAGCGGCTGTAGATGTCGACGATCGAGTACAGGTGGCAGAAGACCCGTTTGCCCGGTCCGCGCAGCCGCGTTACGTCCCGGGACCGGATCTCGTCCGGGCGGGTGGCCGGCAGTTCCGGTTGGCGTGCGCTGGGTGGACGACGTGGCGGCGACGCTCACGGACGGGCCTTGACCCTGGATGTTGGACACCGGAGACACTTGGATCTTGATGGTCCGGGTGGACAGGAGTCCTGCACAGATGGTGATGAAGCACTACCCGCCGGAGTTCAAAGCGGACGCGGTCGCGTTGTACCGGTCGAGGCC
>NZ_POUC01000577.1 GCF_002891435.1 Streptomyces cahuitamycinicus | reverse complement strand
GGTCGAACGAGGCGTCGCCCGCCTGAAGTCCTGGCGGATCTTCCGCAGAGCCCGCTGCAGTCCGAACCGCATGACGTCAATCGCCAAAGCCGTCCTCACCCTGGAGCGGCAACGCTGAAGAAGCTCACTGACGCGCCCCGGGGACGGGCAGCGTGGTCGGCATTGGTGGACGCAGCCGCAGGATGCCTTCTAGCCGCTGGACGCGGGGCCGGTAATTCCGCAGCGGTTGTACGCTCACCTATCGCCGGCCGGGGCCGCCGCGCTGCGCCGCCGTCATGGCGGCGGTGTTAGGAGGGGGACGTCGCTGCCCCGGGCCGGCAGCGCCGACCCTGCTGAGCGGGGCCGGGTGGCGGTAACGACTTACCGGCTCAGAAGTTGCGCGGTAGGCAAGGAGTGGGCGAGGAAACCGCACGTTGGGGTGATCAGCTGTCGGATTGTCGCACGACTGGCATCCGTAAGGCCATGATCTGCGGGTCAAGGTCGTCGGCGGACACGCTGTACCGAGCACGGCAGTGCCGACGGCTCCATGTCTCCACGGGGGTTTCTCAGTGTACAAAAATGTCTTCAGCATGCCCGCCCGCTCAGCCGCTCTCCTGAGTGTTTCGGCTCTGGCGATCGGCGGCGCACTGGCCGTCGGCCCGGCTTACGCCGTACCTGCGGACGAATACTCCGGCTCCACCGGCAAGGCGACCGCCGCCACGGCGCGCGCCGACCTCAAGGTCGCCGTGGAGGGTGTCGGCGACGTTCCGGTGAAGAAGTCGCTCAACGATCTGAGCGCGCCCGGGGACGCGCAGCAGACGCTGCTCACCGCCGAGGTGAACGGTGTGAACAAGGGGCAGCCCACAACCCTGGTCAAGGCCAAGGTCGCGCATTCCAGCGTCAAGGCGGACGCGCACTGGTCGGTGGGTCACGCCAAGCTCGTCGGCGTACGGGCCTACGCACCTGGCCTGCCCACCAATCCGCTGCTGGCCGCCGACCTTGTGAAGGCAACGGCCTCCTGCGAGACGGGCAAGAAGCCGACCGCGAAGGCCGCGCTGGCGGACAACGTGACCGTCCTCGGCAAGCCCGTCCCCGTGAACGGGCCCGGCGACCAGCACGTCGAGGTGCCGGGCGTCGGCACCGTCGACCTCGTCCTGGAGAACGAGACCACGACGGACAGCACGGGGGCCGCCACCGCGCTTCGGCTGAAGTACACAGTGACTCCGGCCAAGCTGGGCGTGGTGAAGGCATCCGGAGAGATCGTGCTCGCCGAGGCCACCTGCGCGATGCCGGGCGCCTCCGGCGCCGACCATGACGGTTCGGACAGCGACGGTGCGAGCGGTGACGGATCCGGCAGTGGCGCCGAGGGCGGCTCGTCCGACGACCAGTCCGCCGCCGAGTCCGCCGACCCGAAGAGCGCCCAGGACACCGAGAACGCCATTGCCGCGGGCAATCAGCCCAACACCCAGACCGGCGACGACGGCTTGAACCTTGCTGAGACCGGCGGCAACGCCGCCACACCCGTCATCGCAGGCGCGGGCGGGGCGCTCATCCTCGGTGGCGCCGCGGCCGTGTACCTGATGCGTCGCCGCCGCACCACTCAGAACAACTGACGCGGTACCGGTCCCGGGCGGCGCTCCCGCTCGGGACCGGGCCGGACCTCGGAGGCGGCATCGGCTACGGCCCCTTGCTGCTGGACTGCCTGGTCGAGCCCGGATCACTGATCGACATCGCGGCGACTCAACGCCCCGAGAACGACCTCCTGGAGCGCTTGGAGAACCTCACAGTCGGCTACAAACCCTGCGAACCCACACTCCGGCCATCACTGGAGTCTTTGGGCATGAACGGCTACCGCAACATCATCGTCCTGACCGACGAGGGTATCGACTCTGAACCGGCCGACGCCCACACGCTGGTGGCGCTGCCTCACCTCCGCGACATCGCCGTCCGGTACGGCAGTCCGTACTCGATCGTCACCGAGATGAACAACGACGCCAACCGTGAGATCGCCCAGGTCACCAAGGCGGATGACTTCATCGTCAGTACCAAGATATTCAGCCTCCTGCTGACCCAACTCGTCGAGGACCGCCATCTCCATGCCGTGTTCACCGATCTCTTCGATCCGGCGGGATCGGAGATCTACCTCAAACCGGCCACCGATTACCTCTGCCCGGAAACACCAGCGAGTTTCGCAACAGTCATCGAGGCGGCCCGGCACCGGGCAGAGACAGCCATCGGCTATCGGATCGCGCGGCACAGCGATGAACCTCCGACCTACGGCATCTTCCTCAATCCCGACAAGACCGCGCCACTGTCCCTGCGCGAGGACGATGCCGTCGTGGTACTCGCCGAGAACGGTCGGCCGGCCGTCAGCATGCCCGTAGCTCCAGACTGACACGGCACCGGCGGCGAGGAGGCGGTACCGCCGTTCAGTTCCGGTCGAGGGCCGTCCGCGACGGGTCCTTCTGGAACGCACAGGGCATCTCCGAGGGAAGGCCGAGGCAGTCACCATGCTCCTCGCGGGAGTCGAAACCACCGGCGCATTCCTCGCTTGGCTCCTGCGCGAACTCGACCGGCACCCCGGCATCCGCACCCGGCTCCTCCCACAGACCGGTAGCGCCGACTCCTTCTCTACTGATCAGTCCGGCCGCCCGGCCGCCAGGCCGGGCAATGGGCCCTCACCCAGCACCATGCGGCGCCCGGCGACGGCCGGTGCCCTGTCGATGCGGCACCGCGAGCCTGGGTAGTCGGCTGCCGGACCAGCGACCACCGTTTCGTGGACTTGTCAGGTGCAGCGCAGCAGAGTGGACAGCTGTCCATCACGCCGCCTGCCCCGTGCCAGGTGAGCACGGTGTCGGAGCGTCCCAGGAACCGGTAGAGGCGGGTGATCGGCGGTGCGATACCGAATCCGTCCGGCAGACGACGACATGAAGGCAGCGGTTCTGGCGGGGGCGTTGCCCCTTACGCCTGAACGCGTCATGTCCTGGCCGAAGGTCGGCCTCGTGCCGGCAGGGCGCCGCGTCCCCGGACCCCGAGCACTACCGGCGCAGGGTGACCGACCTGTGGAGTTGTTCGTAACCCACGTCGAAGGAGAACACGGGAGTGTGTGGGTGGGAGAGGGCGCCGACGCCCCGGTCGCGGCCGCAGCCGTGTGGGCTGCTGATTCGCCTGAATCGTGCGGTGACGTTCTCGCCGGGCTCGAGGAGGAGCTGCCCGCCATCACCGGTGGGCACAGGGCCACCTTCGAACGCAGTGAGCGTGAACTGGCCCCCTATCGGCCTACGGGTCCGCTGTGGACGCTGGTCGCGGTCGGTGCTGAGGAGAGCCGGTGCCCCGAGGGCTGGGGCAGCACCGTCCTGGCTCCCGGTCTGCGGCGAACGGACGACGATGGTGTGCCGGCCTGGAGACGGCCGACGAGCACAATCTGCCCTGCCACCGTGCACCTGGCTTCGAGACGACGACCGGCGCAGCCGCCCTGCCCGACGGCGGTCCCAGGGCCTGGTGCGTGATCCGCCCTCCCCACCACTGACCGCACACGCCCAGTCGGCCATCAGCCCCGTACGGCAAAGGGTCGGCTTCTCCGGTACCGGAGCGGTCCGGTACGACTGTGGGAAGGGGGGTGCGGCCGACGCGGTTGTGCCTGTGCCGGGCAGCTGGGGGCGCCGGCCAGGAGGGAAACCCGGGGCGGCCGGCGCTCGCCGGCCATGGGGCCACGGCGGCCTCGTCGGCCACGCCCGCCGCCACCGGTTCGTGCTGGTCTCATCGACCACTGTGCGGCACGGTCCGCGGCCCGCTGGCGTCGCCCGGTGCGACGCTACCTCCCTTAGGGGTCTTGTCGGGGAGACGGACCGACTGGGCGTGGCGGAAGACGTTGTGCGGGTCCCAGCGCTTCTTGGTGCGTTGCAGCCGGGCGTAGTTGTCCTTGTGGTAGAGCCGGTACGAGGACTGCCCCGAGGTGTTGCGGCCGAGGTCGTCGAGGTCGGTGTCGGGGTAGTTGACGTAGCAGCCGTCGGTGGGAGTGGAGG
>NZ_POUC01000576.1 GCF_002891435.1 Streptomyces cahuitamycinicus | reverse complement strand
GGTGGGATCGGGTTCCACGTTAATTCGTTGACAGGCTCAGAGCGCCCTCGTACGGTGTAAAGCGTCCCTGTTGCCGCCGATTGGAGAAGGACGTTGCTCGTCTGAGGTCCTGAGACACCGCGTCACACCCGACTGGTGTGCGCTGCGTGCGACCTCGGCGTTCGAGCCGTCCTCCGGTGCGGGGCATTTTTCATGTCCGTGGTGTGCCATGGAGCCTCCCCCTGGTCGCAGGTGTCTCGACACGCGTTTGCCCCTGACCGCTTCGAGCATCCGCGAGTGAGGCCCCATGTCTACTTCCATCACCGTGTCGTCCCTCTCGTTCACCTGGCCCGACGGCAGCCCCGTCTTCGAGGGCCTGGACGTCGCGTTCGGCCCCGGCCGGACCGGCCTGGTCGGCATCAACGGGTCCGGAAAATCAACCCTGTTGAGGCTGATCGCCGGTGAACTCGCACCGGCCGACGGCACCGTCCGCGTGGCCGGCGAGGTCGGCTACCTGCCGCAGAACGTCACGCTCGACACCGCCCTGCGCGTGGACGAGGCCCTCGGCATCGCCGAACAGCGCGCCGCCCTGCACGCCATCGAGGCCGGCGACGTCTCCGAGACGCACTTCGAGACCGTCGGCGACGACTGGGACGTGGAGGAACGCGCCCTCGCCACCCTCGGTGAACTCGGGCTCGGACACATCGGGCTGGACCGCACCATCGGTGAGGTGTCGGGCGGCGAGTCGGTGCTGCTGCGCCTGGCCGCCCTGCTGCTGCGCCGTCCCGACGTGCTGCTGCTGGACGAGCCGACCAACAACCTCGACCTGTACGCCCGCAGGCGGCTGTACGCGGCCGTCCAGTCCTGGCCGGGCGTGATGGTCGTCGTCAGCCACGACCGTGAACTGCTGGACCTCGTCGACCAGATCGCCGATCTGCGCTCCGGCCAGGTCACGTGGTACGGCGGCAACTACTCCGCTTACGAGGAGGCCCTGGAGATCGAGCAGGAGGCGGCCGAGCGCATGGTGCGCGTCGCCGAGGCCGACTTCCGCAAGCAGAAGCGCGAACTGACCGACGCCCAGGTCAAACTGGCCCGCCGCAAGCGGTACGGGCAGAAGATGTGGGACCAGAAGCGCGAGCCGAAGATCGTCATGGGGGCACGCAAGCGCGCGGCGCAGGAGTCCGCGGGCAAGCACCGCATCATGCACGAGGAGAAGCTCGCCGAGGCCAGGGAGCGGCTCGACGAGGCGGCGGAGGCGGTCCGGGACGACGACGAGATCCGTGTCGATCTGCCGTACACGGCGGTGCCGCCGGGGCGTACCGTCCTCACGCTGCAGGATCTCGGGCTCCGCTACGGCGCCCGGGTGAAGGGCGGCCTGGAGCTGCGCGGTCCCGAGCGGGTCGCGCTGATCGGTCGCAACGGCGCGGGCAAGACCACACTGCTGCGCACGATCACCGGGGAGCTCCCCCCGGAGTCGGGCGAGGTGCGGGCGCACGTCCCGCTGCGGTTCCTGCCGCAGCGGCTCGACGTCCTCGACGGGGAGCGGACCGTCGCCGAGAACGTGGCCCGGTACGCGCCGGGCGCCACCAACAACCGGGTCCGGGCGCGGCTGGCGCGCTTCCTGTTCCGGGGCGCCCGCGCCGACCAGAAGGCGGCGACGCTGTCCGGCGGCGAACGCTTCCGGGCGGCGCTGGCCGCGCTGATGCTGGCCGAGCCCGCGCCGCAGCTGCTCATGCTGGACGAACCGACCAACAACCTCGACATGGCGAGCGTCCGGCAGCTCACCACGGCCCTGGAGTCGTACGAGGGGGCACTGATCGTGGCCAGTCACGACCTGCCGTTCCTGGAGTCGCTCGGCATCACGCGATGGCTGGTGCTGGAGGAGGGAGAACTGAGGGAAATCACGCCAGAGGCTGTCTGGTTTTCCGCTTAGCGTCGGTGGCATGACCGACTTCGCACACGATGCCATCACCCTGACCGGAGCACGTGAGAACAACCTCAAGGACGTCACCCTGCGCATCCCGAAAGGCCGGCTGACGGTGTTCACCGGCGTTTCGGGGTCGGGGAAGTCGTCCGTCGTCTTCGACACGATCGCGGTGGAGTCGCAGCGCCAGCTGAACGAGACGTACCCCTGGTTCGTCCGCAACCGGCTGCCCAAGTTCGAGCGGCCGCACGCGGACGGCCTGGAGGACCTCACGCCGGCGATCGTCGTCGACCAGCGGCAGGTCGGCGGCCACTCCCGGTCGACCGTCGGAACCATGACGGACGTCTACTCGGTGATCCGGGTGCTGTTCTCCCGGTACGGCACTCCGAGCGCCGGGCCGGCGACGGCGTACTCGTTCAACGACCCGTCGGGCATGTGCCCCGGGTGCGACGGCCTCGGCCGGGCGGTACGGCCCGACTGGGACCGCATCCTGGACCCGGACCGTTCCCTCGCCGAAGGGGCGGTCCGCTTCCCGCCCTTCGCCGCCGGGACCTGGCAGGGACAGACGTACACCAACAGCGCCGACCTCGACCCGCACAAGCCGGTGGGACGCTTCACGGCCGCCGAGCGGGAGTTCCTGATGCGCGGGCGGCCCGGCAGCAAGGTCACGGTCGACGGCACGGGCGGCACCTGGACCACGGAGTACGAGGGGTTGGTTGTCCGCTTCGAGCGGCTGTACCTGAAGCGGGACCTGTCGGCCATGAGCCAGAAGACCCGGGAGCTGGTGAGCGCGTTCCTCGTGGAGAACACCTGCGTGGTCTGCCACGGAGCCCGCCTCAACGCGGCAGCCCTGGCAACCCGGATCAACGGCCGGTCGATCGCCGACTGCACCCGTATGCAGATCTCCGACCTGATCGCCGTGCTGAGGGAGATCGACGACACGGTGGCCGGGCCGATCGCCTCGGCCGCCGTGGTCGCGCTTGAGCGCATCGAGGCGATCGGCCTCGGCTACCTCAGCCTCGACCGGGAGACGGCCACGCTCAGCGGCGGGGAGGGGCAGCGGCTGAAGACGGTGCGGCACCTCGGCTCCAGCCTGACCGGCATGACGTACATCTTCGACGAGCCGAGCGTCGGCCTGCACCCGCGTGACGTGGGCCGTCTCGGCGACCTGCTGCTGAGGCTGCGCGACAAGGGCAACACGGTGCTGGTCGTCGAGCACGACCCGGACGTCATCGCGCTGGCCGACCACGTCGTCGACATGGGCCCGGGCGCCGGTGCCGGGGGCGGCGCGGTGGTGTTCGAGGGGACGCCGCAGGAACTGGCCGTGTCCGGCACGCTCACCGGGCGCTGCCTGCGCACCCGTACGGCGGTCAAGGACGAGGTGCGGGAGCCCCGGGGCGAGCTGTGGGTCAAGGGCGCGGACCGGCACAACCTGCGGAATGTGACCGTACGGTTCCCGGCCGGTGTGCTCACGGCGGTGACCGGCGTCGCGGGGTCGGGGAAGAGCACGCTGGCCGGGGAGTTCACCGCGGCGCACGAGGAGGCCGTGGTCGTCGACCAGTCGTCGATCGGCATCTCGGGGCGCTCCACCCCGGCGACGTACCTGGGGATCATGGACACGGTGCGGAAGATCTACGCCCGGGAGACGGGGGCCGGCGCGGGCCTCTTCAGTTTCAACTCCGGCGGTGCCTGCGGCACCTGCGGGGGCCGGGGCGTCATCTACACCGACCTCGCCTTCATGGACCCCGTGACGACGACCTGCCACGACTGCGAGGGACGGCGCTTCAAGGAGGAGGTGCTGCGGCTGACCGTGCGGGGCAGGTCCGTCGCGGACGTCCTGGGGATGACGGCCGAGCAGGCACTCGGCTTCTTCGACGACACGGGCGTACGGCGCCGGCTGCGCGCCCTGCGGGACGTCGGACTGACGTACCTCACCCTCGGCCAGCCCCTCTCCACGCTCTCCGGCGGTGAGCGGCTGGGGGTCCCCCCAGGCCCTTCAGGCCAATGCCGTTGCTTTAGTGGTCGTGCCATCGGTGGTTCAGGGTGACGACGACCGGGGAGCGGCGGTGGCTCGCGGGTTCTCCGGGGGCCTTGCTGCCGTAGCCGGTGATGCAGGAGCGGATCTTGCG
>NZ_POUC01000575.1 GCF_002891435.1 Streptomyces cahuitamycinicus | reverse complement strand
GGCATACGAGCTGAGCGCTAGTCTCGGGGGCTCGGAGACGTGTATAAGAGACAGGGTCCGCGTCGCCTCGACGGCAGGACCCATCGACCGTGGGCGCCAACCTTCTGTTTGCGGAGTTTATACGACACGGGTTCAGACTGTGTTTCGTCTAGCCGTTTCCGGTGAGTAGAACAAGGGTACATTCGGTCGGCGATACGCGAGAATTATCCTGATTTCAGGTGGGGGTGCACCGTGGTGACCTCGGCGAATGCCCGCGAGCCGGTCGGCCCATTCTCGTCGGCGTTTTTCACGAGTTCCTGGGCCCCGAAACCTGTCCGGTGCGTCATGCCGAGTGAATGTGCCACCGGTCACTCGGGACCAGCGTAACGGCCGACGGGTCCGTCCGGGACGTTATCGATCGCTTCCGCTGGGCATCCTCCACCTGACCGGGACCCCGGCGGCCCTGGATCCTGGCACGCAACACCGAGGAAGGACGCTTCGATGGGGGAGAAGGTCGCGGCAGGCCGGTTCGACCTGTCCGATCGCCAGCGCTACCGCGACAAGCTGCGTCAGTGCCTGACGGGCTTGGAGCGACTCCTGGCGGAGAAGCGGTTCGACCGTCCCAGGAACCTCATGGGGCTGGAGATCGAGCTGAATCTCGCGGGCGCCGACGGCATGCCGAAAATGTTGAACGGACAAGTCCTCGAACGCATCGCGAGCCGCGATTTCCAAACAGAACTCGCCATGTTCAATCTGGAAGTCAACATTCCTCCACATCGACTGGGAGGCCGGGTATTCGACCGCCTCGCGGAGGAACTCCGCACGTCGCTGGCATATGCCGACCGGAAAGCCGGCGAGGTGGACGCGGGTATTGTGATGATCGGTATTCTGCCGACTCTCGACCGTGACGACCTGGTGTCGTCGAACCTCTCCGACGTCGATCGGTACACCCTCCTCAACGACCAGATCGTGGCCGCCCGCGGCGAGGAGTTCACCCTGGACATCGACGGCGTGGAGCACCTCAGCTGCACCTCGAAGTCCATCGCGCCGGAGGCCGCCTGCACCTCCGTGCAACTGCACCTCCAGGTCACCCCGGCCCGCTTCGCCGACGTGTGGAACGCGGCCCAGGCGGTCGCCGCCGCACAGATCGCCGTCGGCGCCAACTCGCCCTTCCTCTTCGGCCGGGAGCTGTGGCGCGAGTCGCGGCCCCCGCTGTTCCAGCAGTCCACCGACACCCGCCCGCCCGAGCTCCAGGCCCAGGGCGTCCGGCCGCGCACCTGGTTCGGGGAGCGCTGGGTCACCTCGGCGTACGACCTCTTCGAGGAGAACCTGCGCTACTACCCGGCCCTGCTGCCGATCTGCGACGACGAGGACCCGCTGAAGGTGCTCGACCAGGGCGGCACGCCGTCACTCGCCGAACTCGTCCTGCACAACGGCACGATCTACCGCTGGAACCGACCGGTCTACGGCATCGCCGACGGCGTCCCGCACCTGCGCGTGGAGAACCGCGTCCTGCCGGCCGGGCCCACGGTCATCGACGTCATCGCCAACGCGGCCTTCTTCTACGGGGTCGTCCGGGCCCTTGCCGAGGAGTCCCGGCCGGTCTGGGCCCGGCTGCCGTTCGAGGCGGCCGCGGCCAACTTCGACGCCGCGTGCAAGGACGGTATCGACGCCCGCTTCACCTGGCCCCGGCGCGGCCGCTACAGCGGCACCACCCAGGTCGACGCGGTGAGTCTGGTCCGCGACGAACTGCTGCCGCTCGCCGAGGCCGGACTGGATGCCTGGGGGGTCGAGCCGGCCGACCGCGATCTGTACCTGGGCGTGATCGAGGAACGGTGCCGGCGCAGGGTGAACGGGGCGAGCTGGCAGGCCGCCACGTTCCACAAGGCGCTGGACGCGGGTCTCACCCGGGACGACGCCCTGGCCGCCACGACCCGGCGGTACCGCGAGCTGATGCACAAGGGCGACCCGGTCCACACCTGGCCGGTGGGACTGCCGGAGCCGGTGTCGCCGGACCGACCGCCGCCGTCGGGGTGACGTCCCGCTGCCGCCATACTGATCCGACACGTCGGTGAAGTGGAGGCAGGTGTGCAGGCGGAGGAGAACCCGGTGGGCGGTTCCATTCCCGAGCAGGGGCTCTCACGGCGGATGCTCCGCAACGAGACGCTGCTGGTCCTCGCGCTGTCGCTGGGCGCGAGCGGAGTGTCCGCGCTGATCAGCTTCATCGGGTCGGTCACCAAGCCGGGCGGCCTCAAGGACCAGGCGGCCACGATGAACGCCTCGGCCGCGCCCGGCCGGCCCTGGCTCGACCTCGCCTGGCAGCTCTTCGGCATCACCACGGCGCTCGTCCCCGTCGCGCTCGTCGCGCACTTCCTGCTGCGCGAGGGCGCGGGCCTGCGCACGATCGGCTTCGACCGCACCCGGCCGTGGTTCGACCTCGGTCGCGGTGCGGCGATCGCGGCGGTCATCGGCAGCACCGGCATCGCCTTCTACCTCGCGGCCCGTGGACTCGGCTTCAACCTCACGGTGGTGCCCGAGGCGCTGCCGGCGGTGTGGTGGAAGTACCCCGTGCTGATCCTCGCGGCGATCCAGAACGCGGTGCTGGAGGAGGTGATCGTCGTCGGCTATCTGCTGCGGCGCTTGGGCCGGCTGGGCTGGACCCCGGCGGCCGCGCTGGCCGGCAGCGCCGTTCTGCGCGGCTCGTACCACCTCTACCAGGGCATCGGCGGATTCATCGGGAACATGGTCATGGGCGTCGTCTTCGTCTGGCTCTACCGCCGCTGGGGCCGTGTCGGCCCGCTCGTGGTGGCCCATTCGCTGCTCGACATCGGGGCGTTCGTCGGGTACGCGCTGCTGGCGGGCAAGGTGGGCTGGCTGCCGACGGCGTGACACCGTGCAAAAGGGGGCGTACGACGTTTCGTACGCCCCCTTTCCGTGTCTCAGGCCAGCAGGTCGCCCTCGATGACGGTGACAGCCCTGCCGGTCAGCAGGGTGCGGTCGCCGCGCAGCTCCGTGCGGACCCGGCCGGAGCGGGGTGAGGCCTGGAGCCCCGTGAGGCCGGCGCGGCACAGGCGCTCGGACCAGAACGGGGCGAGGGCGGTGTGGGCGCTGCCGGTCACCGGGTCCTCGTCGATGCCGACGTTCGGGAAGAAGCAGCGCGAGACGAAGTCGTAGCCCCGGACGGGGTCCTCGGCGCGGGCCGTGGCGATGACGCCGCGCTCGGAGTGGGCGGCGAGGGCCTTCAGGTCGGGGGCGAGGCCGTGCACCGTCTTCTCGTCGGCGACCTCGACGAGCAGGTCGCCCACGTTCGGGCCGGTGTCGAGGACCGTGAGCGGTGCCGTGCCCAGCGCCTCGGCCAGGCCGCCGGGCGGGTCGACGCGGGTGAGCGGGGCCGTCGGGAAGTCCAGTGTCACGGAGCCGTCCGCGGCGGGCGTGGCGACGAGGACGCCGCTTCGGGTGGCGAACCGTACCTGGCCCTCGTCGGCACCGGTCGTGTGCAGCACATGGGCGGTGGCGAGGGTCGCGTGGCCGCACATCGCGACCTCGGTCGCCGGCGTGAACCAGCGCAGGGCCCAGTCCGCCCCGGCGCCCTCGGGGAGCGGGTGGGCGAAGGCCGTCTCGGCGTGGTTGACCTCCAGGGCGACGTTCTGCAGCCAGGTGTCGTCCGGGAAGGCGTGCGCGCCGGTCAGGAGCAGGACCCCGGCCGGGTTGCCGGAGAAGGGGCGGTCGGTGAAGGCGTCGACGATTCGGATCCTCATGCCCCGACGCTAGGGCGCCCACGAAGCCGCAGACCAAGGCCAATTCGCAAGCGGCGGCCCGGTTCTCCCGGCCTGGCGTTCCGGCGAGGGCCTTGCCCGAGTGAGACTTACCGATATATCGTTGAAGCATCGCGACAGATCAACGATGGAATGGGAGAGTGGTTGCGATGCGTACCCACGGATTCGAGCGTGGACATGGACACGGCGGCCCGCATCACGGTCGGGGCGGCTTCGAAGGGCTGCGTGCGGCCTTCGGTCCGTTCGGGCCGGGCGGTCCCGGCTGGGGCGGGCCCGGCGGCCCGGGCTTCGGTCCCGGCCCCTGGGGTGGACCTG
>NZ_POUC01000574.1 GCF_002891435.1 Streptomyces cahuitamycinicus | reverse complement strand
GGGCGGGACATGTGCGACTCCTTCGTGAGGGTGAGTGAGGCCTCTCGTCCGAGTACCCCATCTGCACTCCACGCTACGGAGACGAAGGGGGCAAAGCGTCGCTCCACGGAGCGATCCCGACCCTGGGAATCGTCGGGGTCCGACCCTGAGCCGGCCCCTCCGGGGGGAGGGGCGTACGCAGCACGCGAGTGGCGGTACGGCGGCGCAGCCAGGAGCGGCCCGCCGGGACCAGCGCGAGATGCGCGAGAGCCACGCCCACGGTGTTCAGGAACAACGAGTCGACGTCGACGACCTGACCGGGCACGCCGGTCTGCAGCAGTTCGATGCCCCACGACAGCAGAGCGCCGGCCGCGACGGTGCGCAGCAGGGACGCCAGCGGCGAGACGACCAGTCTGCCGCTCACCATCGGCAGCAGCACACCCAGTGGGGCGAGCAGGGCCAGCCCCTCACCGATCCGGCGGGCCGCCGCGGGCCAGCCCAGGGCGAGATCGCCCCGGATACCGGCGAACGGACGCAGATTGGCGGGCATCACCCAGGGCACGTCCAGCGGCCGCAGCGTGAGCCAGGCGACGAACGCGAGGTGGGCGACGAGGAGGACACCCCCCGTCACACGGATGCGGAACTCGGCGCTGCCGCCGACGGAACCTTGACGCTGCACGCCCCCCTAGACGCGGCCTTCGGCGGGATCGGTTCCGGGATGGACCCTGACAGGCCTGTGAGGCGTGCGCCACAATCCGGCCGGGTCACTCCCCGGCCACGGCCTTCGACGGCGGTTCCGCGCTGCCCGGCCGGGCCCGCACCTCGTCGGTGCACTCGTAGCGGCGCGGTGCGCCGGTGCCGGGCCCTCCCAGGACCACCGAGCCGTCCCCCTCGGCCGCCGCCGAGTCGGAGAAGGTGCAGACGATCTGCGCCAGCGCGTACGAGGTGAGCCCCGCCGGTGCCGTGCTCAGCCGCAGTGTGTCCTCCGGGTCGCCGGGCCGCGGCCCGCCGACGGTGATGCCGTCGCGGACGTCCGTGCTGTAGCCGGCTTCCTTCTCGGCGGCCGACGGCGGTGTGGCGAGCTGGTCCAGCAGGCCCTGCGCGACGAGCACGCGCCGCTCGGAGTCGGCCGCGCCGTCCGGGACCCGCACGGTCCGGTCGACGGTCACCAGCGCGGACCCGCACAGCAGGAACACCTGCACCGGCAGCCCCCGGGCCGCCTGCGTCGAGACGTCCGGCTCGGAGAGCGAGCACTGCACCCGCGAGGGCGCGGGCCCGAAGTTCGTCGGCACCTCCGTGGCCCGGATCCCGCAGCCGGCCAGCAGCAGGGCGAGCGCCACGACGGCCGGCAGGCGGGGCACGGCCGTGAGACGAGCGGTCATCATGCGTTCCCCTTCGGGTCCTCGCACCGCGGCCGGTCGGTGCCGCCCTCGGGCGCCGGCTCGTCCTCGGCGGGCTGCTCCTCCTCCGGGGACGTGCCGCGCGGGAGCCGCAGGGTGAACACCGCGCCCGAGTCGGATGAGTTGCCCGCGGTGATCTCGCCGCCGTGGATGTGGGCGTTCTCCAGCGCGATGGACAGACCCAGGCCGCTGCCCTCGGAACGCGGCCGGGAGGCGCTGGCCTTGTAGAAGCGATCGAAGACGTGCGGTAGGACGTCCTCCGGGATGCCGGGCCCGTGGTCCTGCACCTCGATGACGATCGAGTCGTCCGCCTCCCGCACCGACACCCGCACCGGGGAGCCGCCGTGCTTGAGCGCGTTGCCGATCAGGTTGGCCAGGATGACGTCCAGGCGGCGCGGATCCAGGCGGGCGTGCAGACCGCGCTCGGCGTTCAGCTCGACCGCGTCCAGCCAGGCGCGGGCGTCGATGCAGGCGGTGATCTGGTCGGCGAGGTCGACGTCGTCCAGGACGAGCCGGGCGGTGCCCGCGTCGAAGCGGGTGACCTCCATCAGGTTCTCGACCAGGTCGTTCAGCCGCCGCGTCTCGCTCACCACCAGCCGGACGGCGGGCTCGATCATCGGGTCCATGCTCCCGGTCTCCGCCTCCAGCTCCTCCTCCAGCACCTCCGTGACGGCGGTGATGGCGGTGAGCGGCGTGCGCAGCTCATGGCTCATGTCCGCCACGAACCGCCGGGACGCCTCGTCCCGGGCGGCCATGTCGGCGACCCGCTTCTCCAGCGCCTCGGCCGCGTTGTTGAACGTACGCGACAGATCGGCGAGTTCATCCGTCCCCGACACCCGCAGCCGGGTGTCCAGCTTGCCCTCCCCGAGCCGCCGCGCGGCCGTCCCGAGCCGCTGCACCGGCTTCAGCACCGTCGTCGCCGCGGCCTGCGCGAGCAGCGCCGAGCCGATCAGGGCGAGACCCGTGGCGATGCCCAGCGACCAGGCCAGCGAGTTGAGGTCCTTGGCCTCCGGCTCCAGCGACTTGAGCATGTAACCGGTCGGGCCGCCGCCGATCACGCGCGTACCGGCCACCAGGTACGGCGTGTCGTGGTCGGATATCCGCTGCCAGTACAGGTGGTGCGGGTGCTTGTCGGCCCCGTCGGGCTTCTGCGTCTTGTTGACCGCCGTACGCAGCGAGACCGGCACGTCGCGCAGCGAGAAGCCGTTCAGCCCGCCGGAGCTGCCGTAGACGGTGCGGCCCTCGGTGTCGCGGCCGACCAGCAGCACGCTGAAGCGCTGGTCGCTGCCCGCCATCTGGCCCGCGGTGTGCTGCAACTCGTCCTGCGTCGGACGCTCGGGCAGCGCGGCCGCCCGGTTCTGCATCTCCTGCTCGAAGTCGCGCAGCACGGCGTCCTGGGTGCGGGTGAGCACGGCCTCGCGGTTGAGCCAGTACGCGATCGCGGACGCGGACACGGCGGCCGTCAGGGCCACCAGGCCGAAGACGACGACCAGTCGCAGCCGCAGGCTGGTGAAGCGCAGCCGCGACAGAACTCCCTTGCGCGCCCCGGTCCAGCCGCGGGCTCCCCCTTGGTGCGCCTGGGTCACTGAGGCGCGTCCAGCCGGTAGCCGACACCCCGCACGGTACGGATCAGCGTCGGGGACGACGGCACGTCCTCGACCTTGGCGCGCAGCCGCTGGACACACGCGTCCACGAGCCGCGAGTCGCCCAGGTAGTCGTGCTCCCACACCAGCCGCAGCAGTTGCTGCCGGGACAGCGCCTGGCCCGGCCGCCGGCTCAGCTCCAGCAGCAGCCGCAGCTCGGTCGGCGTGAGCTGGAGGTCCTCACCGTTCTTCGTCACGGTCATCGCCGAGCGGTCGATGACGAGGCTGCCGAAGCTGGCCGCGTCGTTCGACTCCCGCTCGCCGCGCCGCAGCACGGCCCGGATCCGGGCGTCCAGCACCCGGCCCTGCACCGGTTTGACGACATAGTCGTCGGCGCCGGACTCCAGCCCGACCACCACGTCGATGTCGTCGTTGCGCGCGGTCAGCAGGATGATCGGCAACTGGTCGGTGCGCCGGATGCGCCGGCACACCTCGAACCCGTCGATGCCGGGCAGCATCACGTCCAGCACGATCAGATCCGGCCGCTGCTCACGGAGCAGCTTCAGACCGTCCTCACCGCTGGCAGCGGTCGCCACGCGATGACCCTGGCGCGTCAGCGAGAGCTCCAGGGCCGTCCGGATGGCGTCGTCGTCCTCGATCAGCAACAGGGAAGGCACGCGCTCATTCTGGCCCATGGAGGGGTCGGGGTTCGACCGGTGGGGTCCAGTCGGTTCGGGCCGGTACCGCCGACGCGTGTGTACGACCTGTGGCGGACCTGTGCCCGACCCCTGTGACAGGTCTGTGACAGTCGGCGGACACGGCCATGAAAGTGCCGCGGCAAGCTTCTCGGCACAGGCAAGGAAGCCCGCCCCAACCGGCGGGCCGCACACCGGAAGTCCACGACGGGGGGCGCGAGATGAACACGCTGCACGGCATCAGCACCAGCGCAGTTGTCACGCGTCTGCACGATGTGCACCGGAGTTCCGAGAAAGCCGGTGCCGATGGCGGCCCCTCCCGCGCGAGCGGATTGGAGCGTGGGCGGGGGTGCGCTCGCGGCACCGGGCGTCAGCACACCACGTTCATGACGGTGGTCGACGCACCCACGGGGG
>NZ_POUC01000573.1 GCF_002891435.1 Streptomyces cahuitamycinicus | reverse complement strand
GGGACGGGGACGGGGACGGGGACGGGGACCGGCGCGAGGACGAGGCGGCGCGCGCCGAGTCGTCCTCGCGCCGGTCCGGGAACACCCACGCCCGGAAGAGCAGGAAGCGCAGCACGGTCGCGGCGAGGTTGGCCGCGATGAGGACGGCCAGTTCGGTCGAGTGGGCGGGCTCGGAGGCCGCCGCGTTCAGTGCCGCGAGCGAACCGCTGGTCAGGGCGAGTCCGATGCCGAAGACCACCAGACCCTGCGCCTGGTGCCGTACGGCCCCGCCGCGCCCGCGCACCCTGAAGGTGAGCCGCCGGTTGGCCGCGGTGTTGGCGACCGCCGAGACCAGCAGGGCCAGGGCGTTGGCGATCTGGGGGCCGGTGAACGCCCGGAAGCCGCTGTAGAGCAGCAGGTAGAAGAGGGTGGACAGGGCGCCGACCACACAGAACCCGACGAGCTGGCGCGCGAGGCCCTTCGGCACGTCCTCGATGTCCCGGTCGCGTGGGTCGTCGCCGAACGGCCGTGCGATCCGGTCGAGCGGCAGTGAGCCGGTGGCCAGGGCCCTGCCGACCCGCCACACGCCCTTGAGGTCGTCGGTCGCGGTCTTCACGATGTGCACGGTCGAGTCGGGGTCGTCGACCCAGTCGACCGGCACCTCGTGGATCCGCAGCCCCGCGCGCTCGGCGAGCACCAGCATCTCGGTGTCGAAGAACCAGCCGGTGTCCTCGACGAGCGGCAGCAGTACCTGCGCCACGTCCCTGCGGATCGCCTTGAAGCCGCACTGGGCGTCCGAGAACCGCGCCTGGAGCGATCCGCGCAGGATGAGGTTGTAGGCCCGGCTGATGAATTCCCGCTTGGGTCCGCGCACCACCCGGGAACCGCACGCCAGCCGGGAGCCGATCGCGAGGTCGGAGTGGCCGGAGATCAGCGGCGCCACCAGCGGGAGCAGGGCGTTGAGGTCGGTGGACAGGTCCACGTCCATGTAGGCGAGGACCGGGGCGTCCGAGGCGGACCAGACGGCCCGCAGGGCCCGCCCGCGCCCCTTCTGCTCCAGGCGGAAGGTGCTGACCTCGGGGATCCGCGCCGCCAGTTGCCGCGCCACCTGCGGGGTGTTGTCCGTGGAGGCGTTGTCCGCGATCGTGATGCGGAACGCGTAGGGAAACGTCCGGACGAGGTGATCACGCAGTCTGCGGACGCAGGGCTGGAGGTCCTTCTCCTCGTTGTAGACGGGGATCACTACGTCCAGGACAGGCGTTCCGGCTGGTGTGGCCGGGAGGTGCTCGCGCGTCGGCAGCGTGCCGGGAGAAGAGTCGGTTCGCATGGAACCGACTTTCGTCAGGCGCCCTGTTGTACCCATGTGGTGAGGCTGTGGCGTGCCTGTGAGTGCCCCTGCCGGCTCGTGTCCGGCCCCGGCTGCGGCGGCAGGGCGGGCAGACGCACGGTGAACACGGTCCGCCCGGGCGCGCTGTCGACGCTCACGGCACCGCCGTGCGCGGTCGCCACGGCCTGCACGATGGCGAGGCCGAGACCGGTCGAGCCGGTGGCACGGGAGCGCGCGGAGTCACCCCGCGCGAACCGCTCGAAGACGTGCGGGAGCAACGCGGCCGGGATGCCCTGCCCGTTGTCCTCGACGTCCACGCACAGCAAGGCCCCCCGCCGCTGGACGCGGGCGGTGACGGTCGTGCCGGGCGGGGTGTGGGTGCGGGCGTTGCCGAGCAGGTTGACCAGCACCTGTTGCAGTCGGGCCGCGTCCGCCGACACGAGCGCGGGATCGTCGGGCAGGTCGAGGCGCCAGTTGTGGTCCTGGCCGGCCGCCCGGGCGTCGCTGATGGTGTCCACGACCAGCGGGACGAGGTCGGTCTGCTCGAACTGCAGCGGCCGTCCCGCGTCGAGCCGGGCCAGCAGCAGCAGATCCTCCACGAGGAGGGTCATCCGGCCGGCCTCGGACTCGATCCGGCCCAGCGCGTGCCGGGTGTCGGGCCCGACCTGCTCCCTGCCGCGCCGGGTGAGCTCGGCGTACCCGCGGATGGACGCCAGCGGGGTACGCAGTTCGTGACTGGCGTCGGCGACGAACTGCCTGACGCGCGTCTCGCTCTGCTGCCGCGCGTGCAGCGCCCCGTGGACGTGGTCCAGCATCCGGTTGAGCGCCCCGCCGACCCGGCCGACCTCGGTGTGCGGGTCGGTCTCGGAGTCGGGGACCCGCTCGCTGAGATTCACCTCGCCCGTGTGCAGGGGCAGTTCGGAGACCCGGGTGGCGGTGGCGGCGACGCGGCGCAGGGGGCGGGTGGCCACGCCGACCAGCACGGAACCCGCGAGACCGGCAGCGGCGAGACCGGCCCCGGTGACGCTGATCTCCACCAGGATGAGGGTGTTGATGGTGTTGGTGACGTCCGTGGTCGGGATGGCCACGTAGTAGCTGCCCTTGTCACCGTTCTCGTACTCGACCCGGTACTCGCCGAGGCCGGGGATGTCGACGGTTCTCGGCGGTCCCTCAACCTGTGGCACGGAGGCGAGGGCGGCTGCCTGGGCGGAGTTCAGCGCCCGCGCGCTCATCTGGAAGTTGTCTTCGGAGACGCCGTACGCGGACTCCGTGATCCGGCCGCCCTCGATCTTGGCGGCGACCGTACCGCCCGGCTGCGGGCCCTTCGTGACGAAGTCGGTGAGGCTTTCCTCCTTCTTCTTCGCGAGCCCGTCGGCCCTGCCCTCGCCGGGAACCCGGGGTGGGCTGGACGCGGCTCTGGACGCGGCTCCGCCGAGCTGCCCGTCCAACTGCTCGTACAGATGAGAGCTGAGGGCGAGTGTCGTCACGGTCCCGATCACCGCACACACCACGGCGATCAGCACCACGGACGCGACGACGAGCCGTGTCCGCAGCGTGCGCGGCTTGCCTGCCCACCGCCTGCCCGCCCGCTGCTGCGTACCCGGCCGCCGTCGGCCGCTCATGGCGCGGGTTTGATCAGGTACCCGGCACCGCGCCGCGTGTGGATCATCGGCTCGCGCCCGGCGTCGATCTTGCGCCGCAGATAGGAGATGTAGAGCTCGACGACGTTGGCCTGGCCGCCGAAGTCGTACGACCACACGCGGTCGAGGATCTGCGCCTTGCTGAGCACGCGTCGGGGATTGCGCATCAGGAACCGCAGCAGCTCGAACTCGGTGGCGGTCAGGTGGATGCCGTCCCCGGCCCGGGTCACCTCGTGGCTGTCCTCGTCGAGGGTGAGGTCGCCGACGACCAGCGTGGAGTCCGAGTGCCGGTCGGCGGCACCGGCACGGCGTATCAGCCCGCGCAGCCGCGCGACGACCTCTTCGAGGCTGAACGGCTTGGTGACGTAGTCGTCACCGCCCGCCGTCAGCCCGGCGATCCGGTCCTCGAGGGCGTCCTTCGCGGTGAGGAAGAGCACCGGCACGTCCGGCAGTTCCCGGCGCAGCCGCCCGAGCACGGCCAGCCCGTCCATGTCGGGCAGCATCATGTCGAGGACGACGGCGTCGGGCCGGAAGTCCCGGGCGGCCTGTATCGCGCCCGTGCCGTCACCGGCACTCCGGATCTGCCATCCCTCGTAGCGCAGTGCCATGGACAGCAGCTCGGTGATCGACATCTCGTCGTCCACCACCAGCACGCGGACGGGGCTCCCGTCCGGCCTGAGCAGTTCGGTGCGCCCCTGGGGCGAGGTCGTGGTCATGTGAACACGATGTCGGGGGGCTCTGAGAACACGCTTTCGGCAACCTGTGATTTCCCTGAGAAACACACAGGCATTTCCCAGGCAGTACCTGGGAGGCGCCGCCAGGTCAGAACAGCCCGTCCTGCACGCCCGCCGCCTCCTTGAACTGCCTGGTCGGAACGGTCAGTTCACCCGCCGTCGCGGGCACCAGCCCCCATCCGGTCATCAACCGTGTGTCCAGCACCACGACCCCGCCCCCGGTCGCCAGATGCAGATCGGGCCCGTGAGGTGGCCGAGCTGCACGAGCGGGCGGTCGCGCTCCCCGCGTGGCCGGAGTCGCTCGTACGGGAGCCGCTGCGGGTCGTCGACCACGCGGGGGTGTTCGGGCTCGGGGGGCTGCCCGTCGCCTGTCTCGTATACACATCTGACGCTGCCGACGAACT
>NZ_POUC01000572.1 GCF_002891435.1 Streptomyces cahuitamycinicus | reverse complement strand
GCTGACCCCCACGCCCTTCGCCTCCACGCCGGCTCCGCCCCCGACTGCCGCTGCCGAGCAGCGTGTCCCCGCCCAGCGGTACGCACCGGTGTCGTCCCCGGAAGAGGCCGCCACCCCCCGGGGCGAAGCGGGTTCCCCGGACGCCCTGCTCATCCGCCGCGCCATGGCCGAGGCATCCCCGGTCGCCGACAAGGTCACGTCTTACTTCTACGCTCTGCTCTTCGTTCGCCACCCCGACCTGCGGTCGTTGTTCCCGGCCGCGATGGACACGCAGCGGGACCGGCTGCTCAGAGCGCTGCTCACGGCCGCCGAGCACATCGACAACAAGGATGTCCTCGTCGACTACTTGCAGAATCTCGGCCGGGGGCACCGGAAGTACGGGACGCGGGCCGAGCACTACCCGGCCGTCGGCGAGTGCCTCATCGGTGCGTTGAGCAAATACGCCGCCGGGGTCTGGAACGCGGAGATGGAGGCGGCCTGGGTCAGGGCCTACACCACGATCTCCCAGGTCATGATCGACGCGGCGGCCGCGGACGAACTGCGCGCCCCGGCCTGGTGGTACGCCGAGATCGTCACGCACGACCTGCGAACCCCGGACGTCGCGGTCGTCACCGTCCGGCCCGACCAGCCGTACCCCTTCCTCGCCGGGCAGTACACGAGCGTGGAGACGCCCTGGTGGCCCCGGATATGGCGGCACTACTCCTTCGCCTCGGCGCCCCGCTCCGACGGTCTTCTGTCGTTCCATGTGAAGGCCGTTCCGGCGGGCTGGGTCTCCAACGCCCTGGTGCACCGCGCCCGCCCCGGTGACATCATCCGGCTCGGCCCGCCCGCCGGTTCCATGACCGTGGACCACACCACTGACAGCGGCCTGCTCTGCCTGGGCGGCGGCACGGGCATAGCGCCCATCAAGGCTCTGGTCGAAGATGTCGCCGAGCATGGGGACCGCAGGCCGGTCGAGGTCTTCTACGGAGCCCGCACGGACCACGACCTGTACGACATCGACACCATGCTCCGCCTCCAGCAGAGCCACCCCTGGCTCTCGGTCAGGGCGATCATCGACCAGCAGGCGAACCAGCAGCTGCCGGACGCGATACGCGCCTATGGGCCGTGGAACGAGTTCGACGCCTACCTCTCGGGCCCGCCCGGGATGATTCGCAGCAGTGTGGACGCCCTGAGGGACATCGGTATCCCGTCGAACCGCATACGGCACGACTCCGTCGAGGAACTGGTCGCGGCCGGAAGCTGACCAGGGCCTCAGCCCAGGTCGGGCGCGTGCATGGCGAGGACGCCCTCGATGTTGCCGTCCAGGTAGTGGCGCAGCGACAGCGGCACGAGATGGACGGAGGCGATACCGACCCGGGTGAAGGGCACGCGCACGATCTCGTACTCGCCGACCGGCTCGTCCACCTCGGGGCCATGGCGCAGGGAGGGATCCATGGACTCCAGGCGGCACACGAAGAAGTGCTGCACCTTCACGCCGGTTGCTCCGCCGTCCTCCCCGATGTGCTCCATGGTGTCCACGAAGCAGGGCACCACATCGGTGATCTTGGCGCCGAGTTCCTCGTACACCTCGCGGTGCAGGGCGTCGATGACGGTCGAGTCGCTGGGCTCGACCCCGCCACCGGGGGTGAGCCAGTAGGGATCCACACCCGGCTTGGTGCGCTTGATCAAGATCAGGTCGGCGCCGTCCAGCAGAACGGCGCGTGCGGTGCGCTTGACCACGGGTCGGACGGTCATGAGTGAAATGTGGCCCGGCTGGTTCCACGTGAAACATCGCGAACCGTCACCGGCCGAGCTCCCAGAGTGAGGCACAGTGCCGAGCGCCCCGATACCCACCACAAGGCGCCCCCGTCGCCTCCTTGAGAAGGCCCTCGACGTCACCGCCAGGGCGCCCGCGAAACCCACGTCACCCCAGCTCGGAGCCCGGCCCATGAGGGACTCAGCACCAGTCGGCCGAGGCCCGCTGCAACCACTCGTGGGCTCGAGCGATATGGGGCAGCGCCAGCGTCCCGGTCCGAACCACCAGAAAGTATGTCCGCAGCGGCGGCACCGTCGGCTCGTGCAGGGACACGACATCGCCCTGCTCCAGCGCCGGCGCACACAAATAGCGGGGCAGCACCGCCAGGCCGGCGCCGGCGGCCGCACAGGCCAGGACCGCCCGAAGGTCGGGCACGATCACCGTGCCTGGGGTAGCCGGATGCGAGTCGAAAACGGAGGCCCAGTAGCGGGAGACGAAGGGCAGCGACTCGTGCACCTCCACCACGGGCACCTTCTCGAGGGCCGGTTCCGGCTCGCGGTCCGGTTGCACGATGCCGATCTGCTCGGCCCAGCGCGGCGCGGCGATCAGGACGTGCTCCTCGTCGCAGAGCGCAGTCGCCGTGAGTAGGGAGCCGCGCGGCTGGGCCGTGCTGATGGCCAGATCATGGTGCCCGGCAGAAAGCCCTTCCAGCGTTTCCTCGGCCGTCCCGAAGGAAGCGCGCAAGGCAAAGCCCTGGCCGTCCTCACCGGTCAGCTCCGTGAGGGCGGGCAGGGCTCGTTCGGCGGTGAACTCCGGAGGACCTGCGAGGTGCAGGGTCCGTAAGGAGGAGTCGTCGTCGAGGCCGGTCTCGGTGATCTCCACCAGGGCGTCGAGATGGGGCGCGGCCTTGTGGGCGAGTTCGTCGCCGATGCTCGTCGGGGTCACGCCGCGGGCCTGCCGCAGGAACAGGGGGCGGCCCAGTTGCCGTTCCAGCGTCCGAATCTGCGAGGTGACGGCAGGCTGGGAGAGACCGAGCAAGGCGGCGGCGCGGGTGAAGGAGCCGGCCCGGTGCACGGTCACAAAGGTCCGCAGTAAGGCCAGATCCACCGCGCACTCCCCTCTCCGCCCCTCGCCACCCGCCCACGGCCGTGCCCAACTATAAATAAGTCGATAGGTCTCTGTCGCTACCGTGATTGGACACTGACAGAGAGTCAACTAGCCTTGGTCGCGCGGTTCTTGCGCGCGGAACCGGGGGACGGTCCGAGCCACGAGGGGGGAGGCTCGGACCGTCCGTGGGGATGGTCAGGCGGCCGACCCGTCCAGCGCACGCACCACGTCCGCCACCAGGTCCTCCGGGTCCTCGGCACCGACCGAGAGGCGGATGAAGCCCTCAGGCACCGCGTCCCCGCCCCAGCGTCCCCGCCGTTCGGCCGTGGACCGCACCCCGCCGAAGCTCGTCGCGTCGTCCACGAGCCGCAGCGCTTCGAGAAAGCGGTCGGCACGCGCACGCGTGGGCAGAGTGAACGACACCACGCACCCGAAGCGCCGCATCTGCCGCGCGGCGATCGTGTGCGAGGGGTCGCCGGGGAGACCCGGGTAGCGCAGCCCCGTCACCTCGGGCCGCTCGCGCAGCGCCTCTGCGACCGCCAGGGCCGTCGCGCTCTGCCGGTCGACCCGCATCTGGAGCGTCGCGATGGAACGGTGTGCCAGCCAGGCCTCCATGGGCCCCGGAATCGCACCGACGATCTTGCGCCAGCGGCGTACGGCGGTCATGACCTCGGCGTCCCGGCCGACGACATAGCCCAGGAGGACGTCTCCGTGCCCGGTGAGCTGCTTGGTGCCGCTGGCCACCGCGAAGTCGGCACCCAGCTCCAGTGGACGCTGGCCGAGCGGCGTCGCAAGGGTGTTGTCGACGGCCACCAGGGCACCACGCGCGTGTGCCGCCTCGGCGAGCCGCCTGATGTCGCACACGTCGAGCCCGGGGTTCGACGGCGTCTCGATCCACAGCAGCCTCGCGCCGTCGAGGACGTCGAGCTGGGCGTCGGCGCCCGTCGGCGCGGTGCGCACCTCGATGCCGTACGCCTCCAGCCGGGCGCGGACCAGCGGCAACGCCTGGTAGCCGTCATCCGGCAGGACGCACACGTCGCCGGTGCGCAGCTGGGAGAACAGCACTGCCGAGATGGCGGCCATGCCCGAGGCGAAGACGAGCGTCTCGGCATCGTCCCGGCCGGGTGCCTCCAGCTCGCCGACGGCACGCTCCAGCAGCGTCCAGGTCGGGTTCTCGTCGCGACCGTAGGTGTAGGGGCCGGTCGGCTCGCCCGGCAGGTGGAAGTGGGCGGCAAACACCGGGC
>NZ_POUC01000571.1 GCF_002891435.1 Streptomyces cahuitamycinicus | reverse complement strand
CTCCACCACACAGACCGACACCGACCACACCCCACCCCGCAACCCCACCGAGGAAACCCTCACCACCATCTGGACCGACATCCTCGGCATCGAACACATCGGCATCCACGACAACTTCTTCGACCTCGGCGGCGACTCCATCCTCGCCATCCAAGCCGTCTCCCGCGCCCGCCAGCACGGCCTCCACCTCACCTCCCGCCTCCTCTTCCTCCACCAGACCATCGCCTCCCTCGCCACCCACGTCACCACCGGCGACGTGCGGCCCACCGCCACGGCACCGGCCCAGGTCTCCGGACGCGTCGGGCTCACACCGATCCAGAGCTGGTTCCTCGACGAGCACACCGTCGACCCCGACCACTACGCCATGTCCGCCCACCTGGAGCTGGCTCCCGGTACGGACGCCACACTGCTGGAGGGGGCGCTCGGCGCGGTCGTCGCCCACCACGACGCGCTGCGCATGCGCTACGCCCGGGCCGGCGGCACCTGGATCCAGGAGTACGGCGACCATTCCTCCGGCCTCCTCACGGTCCGCGACATCGCCGACGTCGAGGACACGGAAGAGGTGCTGAACAGCGCGGCCCTGCAAGCGCAGCGCGCCCTCGACCTGCGCGGCGGCGCCCTGGTGAAGGGTGTCCTGTTCCGTTTCGAGGACGGCACCGCGCCGCGGCTGTTCCTCGCCGTCCACCACATCGTCATGGACGGGGTGTCGTGGCGGATCGTCCTGGAGGACCTGTCCACCGCGTACACGCAGCTCGCCGACGGGCGCCCGGCCGACCTGGGCCACCGGACCAGCAGCTGCCAGCAGTGGGCGGACCGCCTGAGCGCACACGTCCGCTCCGGCGCCCTCGACGACGAGCTCGACCACTGGCGCTCGGTCGACCCCGGCGGGGCGCCCGCGCTCCCCGTGGACCACCCCGGCGGCCGCAATGTGACCGCCGCCGAGCAGAGCGTCGAGGTGCGCCTCGGCCGCGAGGAGACGGGGGCGCTGCTGCACCGCCTCCCGTCGGTGTACCGCACGCAGATCAACGACGTGCTCGTCACGGCGCTCGGCCGCGTCCTGGCCGACTGGACGGGCGCCGGCCGGCTGGTTCTGGGACTGGAGGGGCACGGCCGCGAGGAACTGTTCGACGACTTGGACCTGTCGCGCACGGTCGGCTGGTTCACCACCCACTTCCCCGTCGCCCTGGCGCTTCCCTCCGGGCGCGACTGGGGCGAGACGCTCAAGTCCGTCAAGGAGCAGCTGCGGGCGGTGCCGGGCCGCGGCCTCGGCTACGACGCGCTCCGCTTCCTGTCCCTGCCGGGCACGCCGGGCCACGAACTGCGCGCGGACCGGCTTCCGCCCATCAGTTTCAACTACCTCGGTCAGTGGGACGGCACGACCGGGCGCGACGGGCTGGTCCGCGACCGCCTGCCCGCCCTCGGCCACGATCACGCGGCGGACGAGCCCCGCCCGTACCTCCTCGATGTCGTCGGCATGGTCGAGGACGGCAGCCTCGGCTTCACCTGGATCTTCTCCGGTGAGGTCTTCGACCGGTCGACGGTGGAGCGGGTGGCCGGTGAGCACGTGGCCGCGCTGCGCGCCCTGGTGGAGCACTGCCAGGACCCGGCAAGTGGCGGGGCAACCCCGTCCGACTTCCCGCTCGCCGGTCTCGACCAGGCGGCCGTGGACCGGATCGCCGGCGACGGCCGGGACGTCGAGGACATCTTCCCGCTCACCCCCATGCAGAGCGGCATGCTCTTCCACACGCTCGCCGAGCCCGGGTCCGGCGCCTACTTCGAGCAGATGAGCTTCGTCCTCGACGGTGTCACCGACCCCGCCCTGCTGGAGCGGGCCTGGCGGCACGTCACGGACCACCTGGAGATCCTGCGCGGTGCCGTCGTGTGGGAGGGCGTGGACCGCCCGCTGATGGTGGTGCGCCGGCACGTGGACACGCCGATCGTCCATCTCGACTGGCGCGGACTGGGCTCCGCGGAACAGGACGAGGCGCTGGAGCGGTATCTGGCGGACGACCGGGAACGCGGCATCGACCTGTCGGTCGCCCCGCTGGCGCGGATCGCCGTCGCGCGTACGTCGGACATGTCCGTACGGGTGGTGCGCACCTCCCACCATGTGCTGCTGGACGGCTGGAGCACGTTCCAGATGCTCGACGACCTGACCACCGCGTACCGGGCGCTGGCCGCCGGCGAGGAGCCGCTGCTGCCTGTGCGGCGCCCGTTCCGCGCATACGTGGAGTGGCTGGAGGGCCAGGACCTGTCGGATGCGGAGGCCTACTGGCGGACGCTGCTGGACGGGTTCACCGAACCCACGGCACTGCCGTACGACCGGCGTCCCGCCGCGAGCCACCGTGCGCAGTCCACGGAGCGGATGGTGACGCGGCTCCCCGCGGACGTCTCGCGACGCCTGTACGCGTTCGCCCGGAGCCATCGACTCACGGTCAACGCGGTGGTGCAGGGCACCTGGGCGCTGCTGCTGGCCCGGTACGCCGGGGAGCGGGACGTCGTGTTCGGCGCCACCGTGTCGGGCCGCCCGGCCGATCTGCCGGGTGTCGACTCCATGGTGGGCATGCTCATCAACACCCTGCCGGTGCGCGTGTCCGTCGACGGTGACGCACCGGTCGCCGAGTGGCTGGCCCGCGTGCAGCAGGCGCAGGTCGAGGCGCGCCAGTACGAGTACGTGCCGTTGCCGCGGATCCAGGGATGGAGCCACGTCGAACGCGGCACGAACCTCTTCGAGAGCCTGGTGGCGTTCGAGAACTTCCCCGTGGACGGCGACACCGGCCCCTCCGACGGCGTGCGGCTGCACGGTCTGGAGGGTGCCGATGTCACGAACTTCCCGCTGAACCTGATCGCCTACGCGGGAGAGGAGCTGGCGTACGCCCTCGCCTACGACCCCGAGCTGTTCGACGCCGGCACGGTCGAGCGGATGGCCGCGCATCTGGACGCCCTGCTCACCGGCATGGTGGACCACCCCGGCCGGGCGGTTTCCGCGTTGCCGATGCTCGCTCCGGCTGAGCGCGAGCGGCTGGTCCACGACTGGGCCATAACTCCGGGCGTCGCGCCCTGGGACGGCACGATCCACGACCAGGTCACCGCACGCGCCGAGACCACACCCGACGCCATCGCCGTCTCCTGCGCCGGCGAGCACATCACCTACCGCGAACTGGACCAGGCAGCCAACCGCCTCGCCCACCACCTCGTCTCGCTCGGCGCCGGACCAGGACACCTGGTCGCCCTGTCCGTCGAACGAGGCACCCAGATGGCCGTCGGCCTGCTCGGCATCCTCAAGTCCGGGGCCGCCTACGTCCCCCTGGACCCGGCCTACCCGGCCGACCGACTGGCCTACATGCTCGAAGACTCCGAGGCCACGATCCTGGTCACCCACCACGGACTGAACAGCGGCCTGCCGGCCGACGACATCCGGATCGTCGACGTGGACGCCGAGCGGGACACCCTGTCCGCACTACCGGCGACAGCTCCGGAGACAGAGGTGTCGGCTTCCGACCTGGCGTACGTGATCTACACCTCCGGGTCGACCGGCCGCCCCAAGGGCGTGGCGGTCGAGCACCACAACGTCCTGCACCTGATGGCCAACTCCCAGGATCTGTACGAGTTCAGGCCGGACGACGTGTGGACGGTGTTCCACTCCTACGCCTTCGACTTCTCCGTCTGGGAACTGTGGGGCGCCCTCATCACCGGCGGCCGAGCCGTGATCGTCCCCCACGACACGGCACGCAACCCCGAGACCATGTGGCAACTCCTGCGGCAGGAGAAGGTCACGGTGTTCGACCAGACCCCGTCGATGTTCCGGGAGTTGGTGGAACACGCGGCGAATGCGGGCGAAGAGCGGCTTCCCTCACTGCGCTGGGTGATCTTCGGTGGCGAAGCACTCGAACCCAAGCACGTACGGACCTGGTTCGAGCACTACACGCACCCCACCACCCGCCTGGTCAACATGTACGGCATCACCGAAACCACCGTCCACGTCACCTACCAGGACATCACCGCCCACCACCTCACCCTGTCTCTTTATACACATCT
>NZ_POUC01000570.1 GCF_002891435.1 Streptomyces cahuitamycinicus | reverse complement strand
GACGGGGCCGTCCCCGGTGACAGCCGTGACCACTCCGGCCGTCGCGGCCGCTCCCACGGCGCCGGCCCCCGCGATCAACGCCCGGCGCCGGGTGAGCAGCCGGGTGAGCAACTGATCCTTCTTCATGACTCATCAGTCGCCCGGCGGAAGGCCGACGCACGCGAGCAACACCGGCGTGGCGGCACACTTTCACCCGTTCGGCCCATGCAAGTGGGTCAGCGGCGGCGCACCAGGGGGAAGGGCAGGGTCTCGCGGATCGTCAGTCCGGTGAGGAACATGACCAGCCGGTCCACGCCGATGCCGAGGCCGCCGGTGGGCGGCATGGCGTATTCGAGGGCGTCGAGGAAGTCCTCGTCGAGTTCCATCGCCTCGGGGTCGCCCCCGGCGGCGAGCAGGGACTGGGCGGTGAGGCGGCGGCGCTGCTCGACCGGGTCGGTGAGTTCGGAGTAGGCGGTGCCGAGTTCGGTGCCGAAGGCGACGAGGTCCCAGCGTTCCGCGAGGCGCGGGTCGGAGCGGTGCTGCCGGGTGAGCGGGGAGACGTCGGTGGGGAAGTCCTTGTAGAAGGTGGGCAGCTGGGTCTTCTCCTCGACGAGCCGCTCGTACATCTCCAGGACGACGTCGCCGTGGCCGTCGTCTGCGGTGTACGGCACGTCGGCGCGGTCGCAGAGCCGGAGCAGGTCGGGCACCTCGGTGCCGGGGTGGATCTCCTCGCCGAGGGCCTCGCTGATGGCGCCGTAGACGGTCTTGACGGGCCACTGCCCGGAGATGTCGTACTCCTTGCCGTCCTTGTGGGCGACGGGGGTGCCGAACGCGGCGGTCGCGGCGCCCTGGATCAGTTCGCGGACGAGGTCGAGCATCACGTCGTAGTCGGCGTACGCCTGGTAGGCCTCCAGGATCGTGAACTCGGGGTTGTGCTTGTAGTCGGTGCCCTCGTTGCGGAAGGTGCGGCCCATCTCGAAGACCTTCTCCAGGCCGCCGACGCACAGTCTCTTGAGGAACAGCTCGGGGGCGATGCGCAGATACAGGTCGAGGTCATAGGCGTTGATGTGGGTGGTGAAGGGGCGGGCGTTGGCGCCGCCGTGGATCTGCTGGAGCACCGGCGTCTCGACCTCGAGGTAGCCGCGCTCCAGCAGGCCCTGGCGCACGGCCTGGACGGCGGTGGAGCGGGCGCGGACCACGTCGCGGGCGGCGGGGCTGGAGACGAGGTCGAGGTAGCGCATGCGGACCTTGGCCTCCGGGTCGGCCAGGCCCCGGCGTTTGTCGGGCAGGGGGCGCAGGCACTTGCCGGTGAGCTGCCAGGAGGTGACGAAGACGGTCGGCTCGCCCCGGTCACTGACGCCCGCCCGGCCGGTGGCGGTGATGTGGTCGCCGATGTCGGTGTCGGCGGTGAAGCGGTCGAGGGCGGGGCCGGAGCGGTCGCGGGTGAGGGCGAGTTGGTGGTCTCCCGACCAGTCGCGCAGGACGGCGAAGACGATGCCGCCGAAGTCGCGGACCAGCATGATCCGGCCGGCGACGGTGACCTGCTCGCCCTGCCGGACCTCGGCGAGCGTGTGGGTGCGGGCCGGGACGCCCACCGGGTAGGGGTCGGTGCCGACGGCGCGCAGCCGGTCGAGTGTGCGGTGGCGGACGCGGGCCTGGTCGGACAGGCCGGAGAGGGGGTCGGCGGGCTCGGTCCCGTCCCCTCCGGCGAGGCCGAGCACCGCCAACGACGGCAGCCCCTCCGTGGTGGCGGGCCGCTGTCCGCCCTTCGGGTGCCCTTTCCCCCAGAGTTTGCGCATGGACGGTACGGAGACGAAGCCCTCGGCGATGCCGGAGGCGAGGCCCACCCGGGCGAGGGAGGCGGCCTCCGCGTAGCAGAGGAAACGGGGGTACCACTCGGGGTGGTACTTGGCGTTGGAGCGGTACAGGGCCTCCAGTTGCCACCACTTGGAGAAGAACAGCAGCAGACGGCGCCAGAGGCGGAGCACGGGTCCCGCGCCGATGCGGGCGCCCTCCTCGAACACGGAGCGGAACACGGCGAAGTTCAGGGAGACCTTTCGGACGCCCAGTTTCGGGGCGGCGGCGCACAGTTCGGCGACCATGAACTCCATGACACCGTTGGGGGCGGCACGGTCACGGCGCATCAGGTCCAGGGAGACGCCGTCCCTGCCCCAGGGCACGAAGGACTGGATGGCCAGGAGGCGGCCGTCCCGGTCGAGGGCCTCGGCCAGGAGGCAGTCGCCGTCGGCGGGGTCGCCGAGGCGGTCCAGGGCCATGGAGAAGCCGCGTTCGGTCTCGGTGTCGCGCCAGGCGTCGGCCCGTTCGACGAGCCGGCGCATCTCCTCCTCGGAGAGGGTGGAGTGGCGGCGGACCCGGCTGGTGACTCCGCTGCGGCGGACCCGGTTGACGGCCTGGCGGGTGACGCGCATGTCGCGGCCGTCGAGGTCGAAGTCGAGGACGTGCAGGATCGCCTCGTCACCGAGCTGGAGCGCGCCGAGCCCGGCGCGGACGAAGGCCCGGGCGCCCTCCTCGGAGGCCCCCATCACGGCCGGGACCCAGGCGTGGCGGCGGGCCACGTCCTGCCAGGCGGCGATCGCGTGCGGCCAGGCCTCCCGGTCGCCCACCGGGTCGCCGCCGGCCAGGCAGACACCGGCCTCCACGCGGTAGGTGACGGCGGCCTTGCCGCTGGGTGAGAAGACGGCGGCCTTGTCGCGGCGGGTGGCGAAGTAGCCGAGGGAGTCCTGGTCGCCGTAGCGGCCGAGGAGGGCGCGGATGCGGGCCTCCTCGTCGTCGTGGAGGGCGGCTTCCAGACGCTGGGAGCGGAAGAGGGTGGCGGCGGCGTTCAGCAGGGCGAGCGCGCCGAACAGGCCGAGCAGGAAGAACAGGGCGTGCGGTGGGCGGCCGTCGAAGGAGCCGGCGGGCACCAGGCCGCCGCACACCCGGTTCGCGGCCCAGGCCAGGCGCTCGTCGCCGGGCAGGCTGCCGGGGAAGGCCTCGACCAGGGCCCAGCCGACCAGGATCGCCACGACCAGTCCCGCCACCAGGACGGCCAGGGCCCGGCGTACGGCGGCGCGGCGGGAGGCGGCGTAGAACTCCTTGCGGGCGACGATCATCAGGGCCAGGGCGAGGCCGCACACGACGAAGGACGGGACGGACTCGGCGAACTCGCCGACGGCCATGCCGAGGATGTCGGTCAGGACCAGCAGGCCCAGGTAGACGACGACCAGCCACCAGGCGATCTTCTTGCGGGCGCCGGTCGCGGCGGCGAGCAGGAACAGGAAGACGGCATAGGCGAGGTTGGCGCTGACCGGGACGAGCAGCAGGTCCAGGAAGCGGACGAGGGGGCGCAGCCCGGTGCGCAGCGGGGGGATCACCGCCAGCAGGGCGCAGAGCAGACCGAGGGCCCCGAAGAAGACGGCGAAGCCCTCGGGCACCCGGCTGAGGATGCCGTGCGCCCGGTGGGGCGGCCGTATCCGGTCCGATGTGTCCTCGGCCGTGCCGGTGTCCGCGATGACGCTCATGCTTTCGACTCTAGGAACACCCGGGCCTCGTCGCCCGTCGAGCGCTCCAGCACCGAGGGGCCCAGGAGACCCGGGCGTCCCGTCCGGCAACCGCGTGCGCGGACTCCGCGTCCCGCCCGGCGGGCGGACCAGCGGCTTCCGACAGCCTCGCGGCGTGACGGAACGGCAGTCCCATCAGTTCGAGCGGGGCACGGACGGGCCCAAGGTGATCGTGGTCGGGGTGGACGGCTCCGACTCCTCCCTGCGGGCCGCGGCCTACGCCGCCGGCCTGGCCTGCTCGCCGTGGTGTACGTGCAGCCGGTGCCGGCGGCGGGCGGGGCGCTGGGGGTGCCGGTGGCCGGGACGACGGACGAGATCGCCGAGGACCTGGTGGCGCGGATCCGGGACGCGGCCGAGCGGCTCAAGGGGATATTCGAGGTCCGCTGGGAGTTCCACACGTTCCGCGGCGATCCGTACAACGGCCTGGTGACTGCGGCCGACGAACTCAAGGCGGACGCGGTGGTCGTGGGCGCCTCGGAGCAGGCGGGCCACCGCATCGTCGGCTCGGTGGCGGTACGGCTGGTGAAGGCGGGGCGGTGGCCGGTGACGGTGGTGCCGTAGCGGGCCGGCGCCCGGGCGGTGGGGTGC
>NZ_POUC01000056.1 GCF_002891435.1 Streptomyces cahuitamycinicus | reverse complement strand
CCCCTGCGGCCCGCCCCGAGTGACGGGCGTCAGCGGCTCAGGGCGCTGGGCTCCAGTACGTCGTCGTCGGCCGGCTCGTCCTGGGCGAGCCAGCCGGCCACCCACAAGGGCATCTCCCAGTGGACGACGAGGACGGCGATGAGCAGGGGTGCCGCATAGGCCTTCGGGGCGTCTCCGGCGGCCCCGCCGGTGATCAGCAGGGAGACGGCCGTTGCCGCGAGGAGCAGCGTCGTCACACGGTGGGCCCGGGCCAGGACGCGGCTGCGATCTGCCGACTGGCGCTCGTCCAGCGCGCGTTCGCGCAGTTCCAGCAGGCCGCGGGTGGCGCCGTTGATCACGCCGGTCGCGACCATCCAGGGCAACAGCAGCACCGCCATCACGGCCACCGTCCACAGCGGCTCGCCCTCGGCGAGGAACATGTGGGTCATCAGACCGCCGATGGCCAGGGTGAGGGTGACATGGGCGGCGACGGCCAGGCGGCGGCGTGCTGCCGTGGCGTACCAGGCCGCTGCGCGGCGGTCGTTCATCAGCCGCAGCATGCTCCGGTCGTAACGGGTCAGGCGGGTCGTCGTCATGGCTGTTTCCTCCCGTAGAGCTCGTCCGTGAGCGGCCGGAACGGTTCGAGGGAGAACAGGGCCTCGACCGGCAGACCGAAGAACTTCGCGATCTTCAGCGCCAGGTCGAGGCTCGGGTTGTACTGCCCCCGCTCGATGTAGCCGATGGTCTGGTAGTGGGCTCCCACTGCCTCGGCCAGGCTCTGGCGCGACACCTTGTGTTCGGCGCGCACCACGGCCAGCCTGTTGTGCACCTGCTCGCTCATGTATAAGAAGTACTACATTCGAAGGCATGTTTACAACCACAAGTCTGATTGTCGCCGCTGTGGGCGAGGCCGGGTCCGTGGTGGTGACCCTGCCGGCCGAGGCTCTCCACAGGGTCGCGCCGGGGGCGGGTCCACTGCGCTACGGGGCGGCTGGTCGGGTCCGCCGACCTCGGCGGTGCCGTCGGGCACCATCGGGAGCCGGCGGCGGGCCGCGGTCAGGGCGTCGCCCTCGCGGGTCTGGGCCTTCTCTCGGACCAGCGGCTCGTCGCGGGCGGCCCGCCGGGTGGCCAGGTCCACCACGGGCGGGCGGCCGGGCAGCGCGATGGTGGGTCGTCCGGGGTGGTCGTGAGGGTGTCCTCCGTGAGTCCTCCGTGAGTCCCCCGTGAGTCCCGTGCCGGGCGGCGTCCCGCGACGCCGTCGCGGCGGCCAAAGGGAGGTGAGTTGGCCCCGGCCGGACCCCCTCGCCGCGAAGAGGGTGCCCGCGAGGGGGTTCGCGAAGTCCCGTCCGCTCCGCGCTGTCACATGCCCATGTTCCCGGCGATCACCTCGGCCGCCGCCCGGCCGCAGACGCGGGCCGCGCCGTGGGTGGCGATGTGCAGGGCGCCGCGCGGTGCGGCCTGCGGGACGCCCATCTCGACGACGACGGTGTCGGGCCGGGCGGCCAGCAGGACGTCGAGGGCGGAGGCCATCCAGGGGCGGCGGTGTTCGTCGCGGACGACGGCCACGATGCGGCGCGGTCCGGCGGCCTGGAGGGCCGCCCGGGCGGCGCTTTCCCCGGCCTCGTTCTCCGGGCCGTCTCCGGCGGAGAAGCTGCCGGTCACGGTGCCGGGCAGGAGGTGGATGAGCTCGGCGGCGACGCCCCACGGGGTCTCGTCGCCGACCGCGATGTTGGCGACGGGGGTGAGGGCGGCGACGTAGGGCGGTTCGGTGAGGGGCTTGAAGGCCGTGGGGTCGCCGAGGCCGGGCGCGGCAGTCACGGTGAGGGCGCGGCGGGCGGCGTGCAGGCCGATCCCGGTGCCGTGGGTGTCCTCGGCCGGGTGGCCCGCCGTGTTCGCCCAGCGGGCCAGTGCCCGTACGCGGGCGGCGGCGTCGGAGAGGCGTTCCTCCGGGAGTTCGCCCGCGCGTACGGCCGAGACCAGGGCGTCCCGCAGGCGTAGTACGGTCGCGTCGTCGGCGAGGCCACCGCCCACGCAGATGGCGTCGGCGCCGGCGGCGATGGCGAGGACGCTGCCGCGTTCGATGCCGTAGGTGCCGGCGATGGCGCGCATCTCCATGCCGTCGGTGACGATGAGGCCGTCGTAGCCGAGTTCCTCGCGGAGCAGGCCGGTGAGGATGCGGCGGGAGAGGGTGGCCGGGCGCTCGGAGTCGAGGGCCGGGACCAGGATGTGGGCGCTCATGACGGCCCGGGTGCCGGCGGCGATGGCGGCGCGGAATGGGGCCAGTTCGCGCTCGCCCAGCAGCTCGGCGGAGACGTCGATGCGGGGCAGGGCGTGGTGGGAGTCGACGGCCGTGTCGCCGTGGCCCGGGAAGTGTTTGGTGCAGGCGGCGACCCCGGCGGACTGCAGGCCCGTCACATAGGCGGCGGTGTGCCGGGCGGCCAGGCCGGTGTCGGCGCCGAAGGAGCGGACGCCGATGACCGGGTTGCGCGGGTCGGAGTTGACGTCGGCGGACGGGGCCCAGTTGAGGTTGACGCCGCAGGCGGCGAGGCGGCGGCCCAGTTCGTGGGCGACCTGCTGGGTCAGCTCCACGTCGTCGACCGCGCCGAGGGCGTGGTTGCCCGGGAAGGAGGAGCCGTTGCGCACCTCCAGGCGGGTCACGTCGCCGCCCTCCTCGTCGATGGCGACGAGGACGTCGTCGCGCTCGGCCCGCAGCTGGGCGGTCAGGGCGGCCAGTTGGCCGGGGGAGGCGATGTTGCGGCCGAACAGTCCGACGGAGGCGAGGCCCTCACCGAGGCGGCGCAGCAGCCAGTCGGGGGCGGTGGTGCCGGTGAAGCCGGGCTGGAGAACGGTCAGGGCGTCCCGGGTGAGTGTGTCGGTGCCGCTGGCGAGTGTCGTCATCGGGTGAGGTCATCCCTTCACGGCGCCCGCGGTCAGGCCCGCGGCCATCTTGCGCTGGACGAGGAGGAAGAGGGCGACGATCGGCACGGCCATCATCGTGGCTCCGGCCATCATCGGGGCGTATTCGGTGCCGTGCTTGGTGGTGAAGTTGCCGAGCCAGACGGTCGCGGTCTGGTTCTTCTGACTGAGGAGCATCAGGGCGTAGAGGTACTCGTTCCAGGCCTGGATGAAACCGTAGACCGAGGTGGCGACCATGCCGGGGGCCAGGAGGGGGAAGACGACCCGGAGGAAGGCGCCGGTGCGGGAGCAGCCGTCGACCATGGCCGCCTCCTCCAGTTCCTTCGGGATGTTGACGATGAAGCCCCGCAGCGTCCAGACCGTGAACGGCAGGATGAAGGTCAGGTACGTGATGATGAGGCCGGTGAGGCGGTCGTACTGGCCCAGGTCGTTGAGCAGCAGGAACACCGGGATGATCATGGCGACCAGCGGGACCATCTGGACCGCGAGGATGCCCACGATCACGATCTTGCGGCCTCGGAAGGCGAACCGGGAGATGGCGAGCGCTGCCAGCAGTCCGACCACCATGCCGATGACGACCACCGCCAGCGACACCACCATGCTGCGTCCGACCGGACCCCAGAAGTCGGAGATGTCCAGTGCCCGGCCGAAGTTGTCGAGGGTGATGCCGGTCGGCAGCAGGCTGGGGTCCGCGTCGATGGCGTCTTTGGCGGGCTTGAACGCGGTGTTGAGCATCCAGTAGAGCGGGAAGCCGGCGGTGACGAAGACCAGGAGGCCGAGGAGGTTCCAGCCGAGCCGCGACTTCCGGCGCCCGACTGACTTCTGACGGGCGGCGGCTCCGGCGAGCGTACTCATTCGACCTCTCCGATCTTCAGCATCTGCCGCATGTAGACGGCGACCACGCCGAGCAGCAGCAGGACGGTGATCAGCGCGATGGCCGAGCCCTGGGCGTAGTCGTTGACGACGAAGGCCCGGTCGTAGGAGTAGGTGTTGAGGACCTGGAACTCCGGCTCGGGGTGGCCGCCCCGCATGACGAACACCTGGGGGAAGACGCCCATGTCCCAGATGACCGACAGGGTCGTGAGCATCACGATGATCGGCTTGAGGACGGGCAGGGTGACATAGCGGAAGACGCCCCAGGAGCCGGCGCCGTCCAGGCGGGCGGCCTCCTCCAGCTCTCTCGGGACCTGGGTGAGGCCGGCGCTGAGCGTGATGACCACGAAGGGCACGGCTCCCCAGACCACCAGCAGCATGATCACGGCGAGGCCCTGGGGCCCGCTGGCGAACCAGTTGTGGCCGACCATGTCGACGCCGGGCAGCTTGCTCAGCAGCGCGTTGAAGACGCCGTAGTCCGAGTCGAAGAGCCACTTGAAGACGGTGGTCGCGACGATCACCGGCATGCCCCAGCCGGCCACCAGCACGATGTTGATGAGCACCTTCAGCCAGCCCGAGACCCGTTGGAGCAGCAGGGCCAGCGCCATGCCGATCACCATCGTGAGGACGACGGCGCCGCCCGCGAAGACGATGGTCCGCAGGACGACGGCCCAGAACTCGCCGTCGCCGAGCACCTTGGCGAAGTTGTCGAAGCCGACCGACTCGGCCGGCTGGAAGCCCCACAGCTGGGACTGCCCGAACTTCTGAAAGGACAGGGTGACCAGGCGGGCCAGCGGATAGCCCATGACCAGGGCGAGGATCAGCAGGCAGGGCGCGAGCAGCAGCCAGGGGACCGCGGCCCCGCCCGACGTGCGCGGCCCGCGGGGCCGCCGGCTGTCGGGGGGTGGCGGGGGTGCCTGCCGCGGTGGCGGCACTTTGGCAGGGATGTGGGTGTCTGCGGCACTCATGGCGCGCTCCTCGGCGGTCCCTCAGGTCTTGACGACGGCTGGGCCCCACCGGGTGGGGCCCAGCCCGAAGGTCACTTGGTGTTGATGACCTTGTCGATCGCGGCATCCGCCTCCTCGGCGGCGGCCTCGACGGACTTCTTGCCGGTGCCGATGCTCTGCAGCATGGTCTGCAGGATCTGCGCCTTCTCGACCTGGCCCCAGCCGGGGGCCATCGGGACGAACCAGTTGGACTCGGCCGCGGTGGCGGGAACGGCCGTCTTCGGGTCGTTCTTGAGGGTGGCGAGGTCCGTCTTGTTGTTGGGCAGGTTGCCCTTGGCCATCAGGCCCTTCTGCCCGGAGGAGCCGGTGAAGGCGTTGATCCACTCGGCGGCCAGCGCCTGGGCGTCGGACTTCACGGGCACGGCGAGGTCGGAGCCGCCCAGGAAGACGGGCATTTTCTTGCCGGACGGGCCGGGCATCACGAAGTTCTCGAGGTTGCCCTTGAGCTTGCCGGTCTTGTCGTTCTTCGGGTCCTCGGCGGTCGCGCCCTCCCAGGCCGCGGCGAAGATCATGGAGGACTTGCCCTGCCCGTAGACGATGTAGCGGTCGGATTCGTCCTTGGTCTTGTCGCCGTGCATGTACGTGTCGACGACGTTCTTGAACTCCTTCAGGCCCTTGAGGGACTCGGGCGAGGAGAGGGAGGCCTTCCACCGGCCACCCGACTCGGTGGCGATGGCGCCGCCGGCGTCGTAGACGAAGGACATGGCCGCGTACCAGTCGCGGGTGGGCTGGTACCAGGCGTTGTACTTGTCGCCCTGCTTCTTCTGGATCTTGTCCAGGGCGTCGGTCAGTTCCTGGTACGTCTTCGGCGTGGACTTCACCCCGACCGACGCCGCCACGTCCTTGCGCCAGTTGGCGACGCGGCCACCGGCGTAGTACGGCACGCCATAGGTCTTGCCCTCGTAGGTGACCGAGGCCTTGAGCCCGTCCAGCCAGGCGTCTGAGTTGTCGAATGCCGCCTGGTCGAGGGGGGCGAAGGCGCCCTTGACCATGTAGCCGAGCATCTCGGTGTTGCCCATCTCGACCACGTCGGGGGCCTTGTCCGTGGCGAGGACGGCGTCGAGCTTGGCGTTCTTGTCGGGCCAGCCGTAGTACTCGTGTTCGACCTTGAGGCCGGGGTGCTTCTTCTTCACCGCGGCGTCGGCGGCCTTCACCAGCTCAGGCCAGTTGTTCTGGGCGTCGACGGTGAGCCAGACGGTCAGCTCCTTGGCGTCCGCGCCCTTGCCGGAACCCCCGTCGCCGTCGCCCCCGCACGCCGCGATGGAGACCACCATGCCCGCGATACCGATCGCGGATATCAGCTTGCGCTTCACGCCACCCTCCTCAGGGATCCCACAACCCCCCTGGCTCCCCGCAGTGAACGTGGGGCCGGGCCTGGACCAATGGTGTAGACCAATACGGGGAGCTTGGACCAGACCACGAAGCCTGTCAAGGCTCCCGATACGGCCCTGACCAGCCGTTATGCGACCTACATATGCAGGAACCTTTAAGTAAGAACCCAGCGAAAACCCCGGTGGACACGGCATACTGCGGGTAGACCACAGGGATTGGTGGACTAGACCAAAAGAGGCGCCGACGGTATACAAGTGGGATCGTGTCGGCAGACCGAGCCGGGAAGGCGGAGCATGAGCACCGACGTCAGCAGTGCGGAGAACGAGAACGGGGTGCCCGTCCGTACCGCACGCGTGCCCAAGTACTACCGCCTGAAGAAGCACCTGCTCGACATGACGGAGACGCAGGCGCCGGGCACGCCGGTCCCGCCCGAGCGCACCCTGGCGGCCGAGTTCGACACCTCGCGCACGACCGTGCGCCAGGCTCTGCAGGAACTGGTCGTCGAGGGCCGGCTGGAACGCATCCAGGGCAAGGGCACCTTCGTCGCCAAGCCGAAGGTCGCGCAGGCGCTGCAACTGACCTCGTACACCGAGGACATGCGCGCCCAGGGCCTCGAACCCACCTCGCAGCTCCTGGACATCGGCTACATCACGGCGGACGACCGCCTGGCCGGGCTGCTCGACATCACGCCCGGCGGGCGTGTACTGCGCATCGAGCGGCTGCGCATGGCCAACGGCGAGCCGATGGCCATCGAGACCACCCACCTGAGCGCGAAGCGCTTCCCGGCGCTGCGCCGCTCGCTGGTGAAGTACACGTCCCTCTACACGGCGCTGGCCGAGGTCTACGACGTCCACCTCGCGGAGGCCGAGGAGACCATCGAGACGTCCCTGGCCACCCCGCGAGAGGCCGGCCTGCTCGGCACGGACGTCGGCCTGCCGATGCTGATGCTCTCCCGCCACTCCCTGGACCGGGACGGCCGGCCGGTGGAGTGGGTGCGGTCGGTCTACCGGGGGGACCGCTACAAGTTCGTGGCCCGCCTGAAGCGCCCTGTCGACTAGCGGCACCGGCAGGGACTTCGTCGCTGCTGGAGCCTGGTTTCGGTTGGGTACCGCATTGCGGACGAGGGGTTCCGCTGTCGCCGCACCCTGACCTAGATTGCCTGCGCACTACAGGTGATCACCAAGGGGACGGAGCCGCCTGATGTCGCAAGCGCCGGAAGTCAGCAGAGGGCCGGTGGTGACGCCCATGCGCGTCGTCATCGCCGTCTGCCTCATAGCGCCGTTCGTGGCCATGCTGTGGGTCGGCTCGTACGCCAAGACCGACCCGGTCTTCATCGGGATCCCGTTCTTCTACTGGTACCAGATGGCGTGGGTGCCCATCTCCACCGTCCTGACGGTGATCGCCTACAAGCTCTGGCAGCGTGACCAGCGCGCCCGCTCGGCCGCGAAGGGCGGTGCCTCGCAGTGAACGACGGTGTGAACGGCGTCGCGCTCGGCGTCTTCATCTTCTTCTTCCTGGCCGTGACGGTCATGGGCTTCCTGGCCGCGCGCTGGCGCAAGGCCGAGAACGAGCACAGCCTGGACGAATGGGGCCTGGGCGGCCGCTCGTTCGGCACCTGGGTCACCTGGTTCCTGCTCGGCGGCGACCTGTACACGGCGTACACCTTCGTCGCCGTGCCGGCGGCGATCTACGCGGCGGGCGCGGCCGGCTTCTTCGCGGTGCCGTACACGATCCTGGTGTACCCGCTGATCTTCACCTTCCTCCCCCGCCTGTGGTCGGTGTCCCACAAGCACGGCTACGTCACGACCTCCGACTTCGTGCGCGGCCGCTTCGGCTCGAAGGGCCTGTCGCTGGCGGTGGCGCTCACCGGCATCCTGGCGACGATGCCCTACATCGCGCTCCAACTGGTCGGCATCCAGGCCGTGCTGGACGTGATGGGCGTCGGCGGCGGCGAGAACACCAACTGGTTCATCAAGGACCTGCCGCTGCTGATCGCGTTCGGCGTGCTGGCGGCGTACACGTACTCGTCGGGTCTGCGGGCCCCCGCGCTGATCGCGTTCGTGAAGGACACGCTGATCTACATCGTCATCGCGGTGGCGATCATCTACATCCCGATCAAGCTGGGCGGCTTCGACGACATCTTCGCCAAGGCGAGCGAGGCGTACAGCCAGACCAACCCGGCGACGGGCGCCCCGCGCGGCTCGCTGGTGCCGGCCGAGGCGGGTCAGTGGACGTACGCCACGCTGGCGTTGGGCTCCGCCCTGGCGCTCTTCATGTACCCGCACTCGATCACGGCGACGCTGTCCTCGAAGAGCCGTGAGGTGATCCGGCGCAACACCACGATCCTGCCGCTGTACTCGCTGATGCTGGGTCTGCTGGCCCTGCTCGGTTTCATGGCGATCGCGGCCGGGATCAAGGTGCAGAACGGGCAGCTGGCGATTCCGCAGCTGTTCGAGACGATGTTCCCGGACTGGTTCGCGGGCGTGGCGTTCGCGGCGATCGGCATCGGTGCGCTGGTGCCCGCCGCCATCATGTCCATCGCGGCCGCGAACCTCTTCACCCGCAACATCTACAAGGACTTCATCAAGCCGGACGCGACTCCCGCGCAGGAGACCAAGGTCTCCAAGCTGGTGTCGCTGCTGGTGAAGGTCGGCGCCCTGGCCTTCGTCCTCACCATGGACAAGACGGTCGCCATCAACTTCCAGCTGCTGGGCGGCATCTGGATCCTGCAGACCTTCCCGGCCCTGGTCGGCGGCCTGTTCACCCGCTGGTTCCACCGCTGGGCCCTGCTCGCCGGCTGGGCGGTCGGCATGGTCTACGGCACGGTCGCCGCGTACGGCGTGGCATCCCCGACCCAGAAGCACTTCGGCGGCTCCGCGAAGGAGATCCCGGGCATCGGGGAGATCGGCTACATCGGCCTCACGGCGTTCGTCCTGAACGTGGTGGTGACGGTGGTCCTGACCTTCGTCCTGAAGGCCCTGAAGGCCCCCGACGGCATCGACGAGACCAAGCCGGAGGACTACACGGCCGACGCGGGCGACCCGGGGGTCAAGGTCGAACTCCCGCCTGCCACCGCCGGTAGCGCCCACTAGGGGCACGGGAAGCCGCGGAACAACCCGACACAGCCCGCAGCGGGCCGCCGTGAGAAGGATTCACGGCGGCCCGCTGCGGTGTGAAGTTGACGCCCTGAAACCACCGCGACACAACATCTGGGGGTGTCACCGGAACCCAACACAAGATGTATGCTCATGCTCGCTGCCGCCGCAGGGGAATCCGGTGCGAATCCGGAACTGTCCCGCAACGGTGTACCCATGCCCGTATATGCGCATGGGTGTCAGTCCGAGGACCTGCCGACAGCGCACCCGGCCACCGGCCGGTGTGCCCCGACGTCCGGGCCTCGTGGAATGGGCCGGTGGACGCGACGCCGTGTGCGCTCGCGTGCTGCCCCCTGCCCTCGACGAGGCCCCCGTGCCGAGCGAGGGAGAGCCCCACGTGACCATCGCGCCAGCCGAACCGGTCTCAGCCACCGTAGAAGAGCACGACGCCCCCGGTGCCGCGCTGCTGCGGACCCTGACCGAGCTGACCGCCGACCTCCCCGACGCCGAGCCCGGCCGGGTCGCCGCCGCCGCGCTGCGCGGCCGGTCCGCGCAGGCGGACGAGAGCGAGTTGCGGGAGCTGGCGACGGAGGCCGCGGCCGGTCTGATCTCCGAGGACCCCGCCTACTCCCGGCTGGCCGCCCGGCTGCTGACCATCGGCATCCGCGAAGAGGCCGCCTCGCAGGGCGTCACGTCGTTCACCGAGTCCGTCCGGACCGGCCACCGCGAGGGCCTCATCGCCGACCGCACCGCCGAGTTCGTCCGGCTGCACGCGGCGCGGCTCGACGCGCTCGTCGACACCGGCGCCGACGACCGCTTCGGCTACTTCGGCCTGCGCACGCTGCACAGCCGCTATCTGCTCCGGCACCCCATCACCCGCAAGGTCGTCGAGACGCCCCAGCACTTCATGCTGCGCGTCGCCGCCGGTCTCGCCGAGGACGACACCCGCCGCTCCGTCGACGAAGTCGCCGCCCTCTACGGGCTCATGAGCCGCCTCGACTACCTCCCCTCCTCCCCCACCCTCTTCAACTCCGGCACGCGGCACCCGCAGATGTCGTCCTGCTACCTCCTCGACTCCCCCAAGGACGAGCTGGACTCCATCTACGACCGGTACCACCAGGTGGCCCGGCTGTCGAAGCACGCCGGCGGCATCGGACTCGCGTACTCCCGCATCCGCGCCCGCGGTTCCCTGATCCGCGGCACCAACGGCCACTCGAACGGCATCGTCCCGTTCCTGAAGACCCTCGACGCCTCGGTCGCCGCCGTGAACCAGGGCGGCCGTCGCAAGGGCGCCGCCGCGGTCTACCTGGAGACCTGGCACTCCGACATCGAGGAGTTCCTGGAACTGCGCGACAACACCGGCGAGGACGCCCGCCGTACGCACAACCTGAACCTCGCGCACTGGGTGCCGGACGAGTTCATGCGCCGCGTGAACGCCGACGCGCACTGGTCGCTGTTCTCCCCTTCGGACGTGCCCGAGCTGGTCGATTTGTGGGGCGAGGAGTTCGACACCGCGTACCGGGCGGCCGAGGCGAAGAGCCTGGCGAGGAAGACGCTTCCCGCCCGTGAGCTGTACGGCCGCATGATGCGCACCCTCGCACAGACCGGCAACGGCTGGATGACCTTCAAGGACGCCGCGAACCGCACCGCCAACCAGACGGCCGAGCCGGGTCACGTCGTCCACTCCTCCAACCTCTGCACGGAGATCCTGGAGGTCACCAGCGACGGGGAGACGGCGGTCTGCAACCTGGGCTCCGTCAACCTGGGTTCCTTTGTCGACACATCGACCGGCGATCTCGACTGGGAGCGGCTGGACGAGACCGTCCGCACGGCCGTGACGTTCCTCGACCGGGTCGTGGACATCAACTTCTACCCGACCGAGCAGGCGGGCCGCTCCAACGCCCGCTGGCGCCCGGTCGGCCTCGGCGCGATGGGTCTGCAGGACGTCTTCTTCAAGCTGCGCCTGCCCTTCGACTCGCCGGAGGCCAAGGCCCTGTCCACCCGTATCGCCGAGCGCGTCATGCTCGCCGCGTACGAGGCCTCGGCCGATCTCGCCGAGCGCAGTGGTCCGCTGCCCGCCTGGGAGAAGACCCGTACGGCCCGGGGCGTCCTGCACCCCGACCACTACGACGTGGAGCTCACCTGGCCGGAGCGCTGGGCGGCTCTGCGGGAGCGCGTCGCCACGACCGGCATGCGCAACTCGCTGCTCCTGGCCATCGCCCCCACGGCGACGATCGCCTCCATCGCGGGCGTGTACGAGTGCATCGAGCCGCAGGTGTCCAACCTGTTCAAGCGCGAGACACTGTCGGGCGAGTTCCTCCAGGTCAACTCCTACCTGGTGGACGAGCTGAAGCGGCTCGGCGTGTGGGACGCCCGCAGCCGGGAGGCCCTGCGCGAGGCCAACGGCTCGGTGCAGGGCTTCGCCTGGATCCCCGAGGACGTGCGCGCCCTGTACCGCACGGCGTGGGAGATCCCGCAGCGCGGCCTGATCGACATGGCGGCGGCCAGGACTCCGTTCCTTGACCAGTCCCAGTCCCTGAATCTGTTCCTGGAGACGCCGACCATCGGCAAGCTCTCCTCGATGTACGCCTACGCCTGGAAGTCCGGGCTGAAGACGACGTACTACCTGCGCTCGCGCCCGGCGACCCGCATCGCCCGCGCCGCCCAGGCCACCGTCCCGGTGCAGGCCACCCCGGATCCCGAAGCGGTCGCCTGCTCCCTGGAAAACCCCGAGTCCTGCGAGGCCTGCCAGTAATTCCCAGCCGCCACCCGACCGCCACCCCTGGAGGACGGCGCTTCGCGCCGACTGCTATGACTCAGAACCTTCTCGACCCCGGCTTCGAGCTCACCCTGCGCCCCATGCGCTACCCGGACTTCTACGAGCGCTACCGGGACGCCATCAAGAACACCTGGACCGTGGAGGAGGTCGACCTCCACTCGGACGTCACCGACCTCGCCAAGCTGTCACCGGCGGAGCAGCACCTGATCGGCCGGCTGGTCGCGTTCTTCGCGACGGGCGACTCGATCGTCGCGAACAACCTCGTGCTGACGCTGTACAAGCACATCAACTCCCCGGAGGCGCGCCTGTACCTGTCGCGCCAGCTGTTCGAGGAGGCCGTGCACGTCCAGTTCTATCTGACGCTGCTCGACACCTATCTGCCCGACCACGAGGACCGCACCGCGGCTTTCGCGGCCGTGGAGAACATCCCGTCCATCCGCGAGAAGGCCTCGTTCTGCTTCAAGTGGATGGACTCGGTGGAGAAGATGGACCGGCTGGAGACCCGGTCCGACCGTCGCCGGTTCCTGCTCAACCTGATCTGCTTCGCCGCGTGCATCGAGGGCCTGTTCTTCTACGGCGCCTTCGCGTACGTCTACTGGTTCCGCAGCCGGGGCCTCCTGCACGGCCTGGCCACCGGCACCAACTGGGTGTTCCGTGACGAGACGATGCACATGTCCTTCGCCTTCGACGTGGTCGACACCGTCCGCAAGGAGGAGCCGGAGCTCTTCGACGACCGGCTCCGGCAGGAGGTGACGGACATGCTCCGGGAGGCCGTCGAGGCCGAGCTGCAGTTCGCGCGCGACCTGTGCGGGGACGGCCTCCCGGGCATGAACACCGAGTCGATGCGGCAGTACCTGGAGTGCGTCGCCGACCAGCGGCTCACCCGGCTCGGCTTCGCTCCGGTGTACGGCTCCGAGAACCCCTTCTCCTTCATGGAGCTCCAGGGGGTTCAGGAGCTGACCAACTTCTTCGAGCGGCGGCCCTCCGCGTACCAGGTGGCGGTGGAGGGCACCGTCGACCTGGACGAGGACTTCTGAGCCGGCACGCCTCCCCGGGCCTCCTGAGCCTCCCTGATCTGACGGTCGATGCGCCGCTCGCGCACCAGGCCGATCACGGACGGGAGGATCAGGAGGACCAGGATCCCCAGCGTGGCGGTCAGTCCGATGAGTGCTTCGATCTGGTTCGTGTTCATGGACACCACTGTCGCGCCGATGACTCCTTACCGTCAGTGGCAGTACTGCCGTAGACCCTCGAATTACTGCCAACGGCGAGGCACACTGGAGGCATGCTGCAGAACGTGGCCGTCGTCCTGCTCGACGGCGTGAACCCCTTCGAACTGGGTGTGGTGTGCGAGGTCTTCGGCACCGACCGGAGCGACGAGGGCCTGCCGGTCTACGACTTCGCCGTCGCCTCGGCCGAGGGCCCGGTGCTCCGCATGAACTCGGGCTTCTCGCTCCAGGCCGAGCACGGCCTGGAGCGGCTGGAGACGGCCGACCTGATCGCCGTGCCGGCCGGACGCAGCTACGCCTGCCGGGACTTCCCCCCGGAGCTGCTGGACGCCCTGCGGCGCGGGGTCGACCGCGGTGCCCGAGTGCTGAGCGTCTGCTCCGGGGTCTTCGTGCTGGCCGCGGCCGGGCTGCTGGACGGCCGCCGCTGCGCCACGCACTGGAAGCACGCGAAGGACCTCGCCCGGCAGTACCCGCGCGTGATCGTCGAGCCGGACGTCCTCTACGTCGACGAGGACCCGGTGATCACCTCCGCAGGCACCGCCGCCGGCATCGACGCCTGCCTGCACCTGGTGCGCAAGGAGCAGGGCTCCGAGGTCGCCAACAAGATCGCCCGGCGGATGGTGGTGCCACCGCACCGCGACGGCGGCCAGGCCCAGTACATCGAGCGCCCGCTCCCCCACCCCGAGGGCGACACGATCGTCGACGTGCTGGCGTGGATGGAGCGCCATCTCGACGAGGAGGTCACCGTCGAGCAGCTCGCCGCCCACGCCCACATGTCCCCGCGCACCTTCGCCCGCCGCTTCCAGCAGGAGACCGGGACGACTCCCTACCGCTGGATCCTGCGCCAGCGCGTGCTGCTGGCCCAGCGGCTGCTGGAGGCGACGGACGAGACGATGGACGCGATCGCCGGTCGAGCGGGGTTCGGCAACGCGGCCACGCTGCGCCATCACTTCGTCCGGGCGATCGGAACCACGCCGAACTCCTACCGGCGGACGTTCAGAGGCCCCGAAGCCGCCTGAAACCTCCCCCCCGTCACCTCCGCACCGCCCGCACCCGCAGGTCGTGCGGCCGGAGCGTGATGCCGACGCGGGTGGCGTCCTTGGACCCCGGGACCTGCTCGAACCGGTACCTCGTGGCCAGGGCAGCCGTGACGAGCGTCAGCTGGGCCATCGAGAAGTGATCGCTCGGGCACTTGCGGTTGCCCACGCTGAACGGGCTCATGGCGTGCTTCGGAATGTCCTTGACCCGGTCCGGAAGCCAGCGGTCGGGGTCGAAGTCAAGGTTCCGCCGGTACGACTTCGGGTCGCGCTGGATCGCGTACGGGCTGTAGATGATGTCCGCCCCGGACGGAATGCGGTATCCACCGAGTTCCGTGTCCCGTACCGCCCGGCGCGTCAGAATCCAGACGGCGGGGCTCAAACGCATGGACTCGACGACGACATTGTTGGTGTGCCTGAGTCCTCGGACGTCTGCGAATGCCACCGGCCTCCCACCGGTGACGGCCAGCACTTCGTCGCGTACCCGGTCGGCGTGTTCGGGGTGCTCCGCGAGCATATGCAACAGCCACATGATCGTGGAGGCGATGGTCTCGCTGCCGGGGGTGAGGATCGCGACGACCTGATCGTGGATCTCCTGTTCCCCGATCGGGTCTCCATTCTCGTCCGTCGCCTCCAGCAATGCCGTCAGCAAATCGTCCGGCTTTTGACCGGATGCCCGGCGCTCGGCGACGATCTCGTCGACGAGGAGATGCAAATCGGCCAGCGCCCGGTTGAATTCACGGTTGGCCGGGAGCGGCAGGTTGTAGAGCGGCCCGAGCGGGACCACCATCCGCCGGTACATCCCACGGAACACGGTGGCGAGAGCGACGCACAGCCGTTCCGCCCGCTCGTCCATGTAGTCGCCGCGCAGCAGACAGCGCGCCGCGATGCGCACGGCCACCCGGAAGGACTCCGAGGTGCAGTCGATCGTCTCGCCGGGCTTCCAGCGCTCGGTCAGCGCGTGGGCCTCCTCCTCCATGATCGGGCCGTAGGCGGGGATGGCGTCGAGCCGGAAGGCGGGCTGTATGGTGCGCCGCTGGCGCCGGTGGCGCGGGCCGTTCGCCGTGGCCACGCCCTCCTTGCCGAGCAGGCCCTCCAGGGACTCCCACAGCGGCCCGGCGATGATGAAGTCGTTGCTCAGCGCCAGGGCGCCGGTCAGGGCCGGGGCGGTGACCGCGTACACCGTCTTCGGCCCCAGCTTCAGCCGCACGACGTCGCCGTGGTCGCGCAGCCGTGACATGAACGCCAGCGGGTCGCGCGCGAGCTTCCAGCCGTGCCCGAGGACGGGGACGCCACCCCCTGCCCGGGGCGGTTCCCGCAGTTCCACGGCCGGCGGGGTTTCGGGCTTCACCGACTCGATGGTCATTTCTCACCTGCCGCTTCGTTGTCGACGTACGGGGGTGTGGACCGGTCGTCCCAGCTGTCGACCATGTAACGGCCGGACTCGTGGTGGAACCAGTACACGGAACTGAACCAGTTCCGCATATTGCTCAGGCAGGCCCGCACGGCGGAGCTCAGTTCCTTTCCGCGCACGGAGCCGTCGGCGAGGTCGTCGGCGAACCGCAATGCCTCCCGCTCGACGTCCTGGAAATCGGTGATGCATTCCTCGACACGGCGCCGGACTTCCGCGACCGCCTGTTCCAGAGTCATCCCCTCATGGGTGATGAGACTGATTCCGAGATTGTGCACCTCGTCGCCCGCTATCTCTTTCGGAAGCGAGCACAAATCGTTGTACCAGGCGGCGAATTCCTGGCTCAGCAGCGCCGCCCGCCGATATGCCGGATACTTTCGCACGGCATCGGGGAGTTCACACCCGGCGGTCGGCTCCAGCAGATCCGTCCAGATCCAGTGCGCGAAGGTGAGCCGGCGCAGCCGGAGGTATTCCTCGACGGTCGGGACGATTCCCTCGGTGCGGTTGTGGAACTCCTGATCGTACGCGTCGATCACCGCGTGGAAGTGCCGGGCGAACCGGAGGTTCCACGACTGGGGCAGGAACGCGTACAGCCGCAGCACGCTGTCCGCGAAACCGGCGACCAGTGGGTCCTCGTGGTGCAGGTGCTCCCCGGGGGAGTCGAGGGCCGAGTGCAGCCGGTCCCGCAGAAGCCGCCAGGCGCCCGGACGGCCGTGCACGATGTCGCGGTCGTGACGGTCGTCCCAGACGAAGAACCACGCGCTGTAGTCGGCGATCGCCTGCATGACCTCGTCGGAGGCGCCGAGGTAGTACCCGGCCATGAGGTCGGTGTAGCAAAGGCCGTCGGCATATTCCTCCACCTTGTCCGCCGGCATGAGCCGCTTTTCGAGCAGCCAGGCCCGGGTCTTCTCCTGGCACTTCGGCCAATACGGGTGGAGTTGCCGGGGAAACGCCGCCTCGATCACCGGGAGAGAGAGCGACGGTGGAACTGCGATCGTGACCGGTGCCGTTGTGGTGCGGTGTGACAAAGCATGCACGAACTAACCCCTCTCGAACGCCAGTTGGCGCGGGCGCCCCTCCCTTCGTGCCGGGCGTGCGCCGTTGCATACCCCGCTCATCCCATTCAGCACTACAACTGACCGTTCTGGGAACGCATTTGCTTCATTCGCTACCCCACAGTGCCGGGAACCTCCCGTTGTGTGACTGCCACCGGATCGCCAGCAGAGCAGAAGCGATCGAACGTGCGACGGACAGGCGAACGGCACAGAGGAACGGCGCCTGTTCAGGGTGATGAACCCGAACAGACGCCGTGCGCCTGGTGCGGCAGGGATCTCAGTCGTTGGCCACCACGGGGTAGCGGGGCTCGTTCTCGGCCATCTGCCGCAGCGCGTCCTTGCGCTCGCGCTTGGAGAGCCGGTCGATGTACAGGTACCCGTAGAGGTGGTCGGTCTCGTGCTGCAAACACCGTGCGAAGTATCCGGTGCCGCGCACCTTGATCGGGTTGCCCTTCTCGTCCTGCCCGGTCACCTCGGCGTAGTCGGGCCGGGCGAGCGGCGCGTACGCGGTGGGCACCGACAGGCAGCCCTCGTTGCTGTCGTCCAGGCGGCGCTTGTCGGCGGGCAGTTCGACGAGCTTGGGGTTGCAGACGACGCCGGTGTGCCGGACGCCCTCGTCGTCCGGGCAGTCGTAGACGAAGACCTTCGCGTCGACGCCGATCTGGTTGGCGGCCAGGCCCACGCCCTCGGCGGTGTGCTGGCTGGCGAACATGTCCGCGACCAGCTGCTGGAACGCGTCGCCGAAGTCGGTGACGTCCTTGCACTCCTTGTGCAGCACCGGGTTCCCGACGACCGTGATCGGCCGCGAGGTCCCCCGCTCCCGCCAGGCAGCCTCGCGCTCCTCGCAGCCCTCCGTGTCGATCACGTACCCCTCGTCATCGACGGGGAGCACGCCCGCGCGCTGCTGATCGGTGTCCTGCTGAGCCATGACGTTACGTACGCCTTCCTGAAACTGACCGGGCTGAGATGCGATACAGGGTACGCGGGTGTAACGCCCCGCCTTCAGGGGCGCGGGGAACTGGGCGACAAGCCCTCCACGCCGCCGCAGCGACAGGACGGCCTCAGCACACCTCTTCCAAATCCCGCCAGCCCCGGGAATCCGGGCTGTCGGCCACCCACCCGTCCAGCAACCCCCGGACCAGCGAAGCCGGCGCGGCCAGCCCGCACTCCCGCTCCGGCACCCACAGCTGCCCGTCCGTCCGGTGCCCCAGCGGCCCGGGGTGCCCCGGCTCGCTGTGATCGTGCGGATCGAGATGCTCTCCGTCGCCCTCGTCCGACGGCATCCGCGACTCCGAGCACATCCGGCACAGCAGCCGCACCGAGGAGGACCAGTCCTCCGCTGCGAACCCGGCGTCGCCCGCCAGCCGCTCCAGCGCGTCCCGGTCCGACTCGGTCGCCGCCTCCAGCAGCACCACCCAGGTCGGCACGGGCGACGGCGCCCACAGCTCGATCTCGTCGAACACCGGGTACGTGTGCCCGGCGGCCGTCGTCCGCTCCCCGTGCGGCACCCCGTCGTGCAGCACGACCTCGCCCCAGCGCCGCCCCGACGACGGCAGCGGAATGGACAGCACCTCGATCCGCGCGGGATCCAGCCGTCGCCCCCACACGACCTCGGCCTCCCCCTCCGGGGACAGCCGTACGGCGGCGCTGCCGAGGTCCATGCCGAGGGGCTCGCCGGAGTCGTTGGCGGCACCCGGTACCCGCAGCCCGTAGGCCTGCCAGGCGCGCCGGGCCAGGGGCCAGTCCTGGAGCGCGGTCGCGGAGATGCCGACGTTCCACCAGTCGGGCGCGCCGGTGTCCCGGTCGAGCAGCGCCACGGCCCTGAGCCCGGCCGCCCGCGCCTGCTCCCAGTCGTGCCGGAACTTGTGCAGCAGCGCGAGGTTGAACCAGGACTCGGAAAGCCAGGGCTCCAGATCGGCGGCACGTGTCAGCAGGGCGCCCGCGTCCTCGTACCGGCCGTCGCCGATGAGGGTGAACGCCCGGTCTGTGGCCTGCCGCCAGGAGGCGGAGGGCCGGTGCCGTCCCTTGCCGAAGATCCTCACGATTCCCGCCTGCCAGTTCCGTGCGGTGGGCTGGCCGTAGCTGTGTTTCGAGCCCCCGGACACCTTCTCCTTCGCATCCAACCACGTACGGCCTCAAGGGCGCTCATTACCCATGGGTTACCCAGCCACGGGCAGGGTCAGACTGCTCCTTGCCAGGACGCGGGCCAGTGATTCCACCACCTCGGGGGCGTACGTCCCGGAGGTGGCGAGCCGGAGTTCCTCCAGCGCCGTCAGCGGCCCGCCGGGCCCTCCTTCCCGGGACTTCTCCTCGTACGCGTTCACTGCCCGGACGATTCGCGCGGCGAGCGGCTGCTCGGCGTAGGGGTCGGCCTGCCGCTCCACGACGACGGCCACCGCCTCGTCGACGCCCGTCTGCCGTACGACCGCTCCGCCGAGCAGGGCGATCCGCCGCTGCTCCGCGGCGGGCAGGGCGGCGGTGGCGCCCGCCGGCACCGGGTCGACGAGGCTCAGCTGGCCGATGTCGTGCATGAGCGCGGCGTACTCCAGCACGGTCAGCTCGGCCTCGGTCAGCCCCAGGTCGCGCCCCACCGCCTGGCTGACCGCGGCGACCCGCCGGGCGTGCCCGCAGGGGGTGTATCCGGCGACCTCGGTGGCCCGGGCGAGGGAGGCGATGGTCTGCCGGTAGGTCGCCCGCACTGCGGCGTACCGGCGGAACGACATCTGGGCGAGCAGCAGCGGCACGGAGAAGACCGGCAGCGCCCACAGGCCCACGACGGCGACCGCCAGCGCCATCACCGCCCCGGTGGCGATGACGGCGGACCCGATGCCGCACACCGCCCGCAGCTCGTCCCGCAGCACCGGGCCGAAGGGCCAGCCGGTGCGGGTGTGGGCCAGGGCGGCGGCGAGCACCGCGTCGCACAGGGCGGTGAGCGACAGCAGCGCGAGCAGCAGCAGCGCGTAGGCGGGACCGCCCCAGTCGTCGAACATGCCCCGGTTGTACGGGGGCTGGAAGCACACGGCGACGAACCCGACGGTGAGCACGCGGCGCGCCAGGTGGTCGAGTGTGGGTCCCTGCCCGCGTGCGATGTGCGGGACGCTGCCGAGGAGTGAGGCGGCCAGCACCACGGCGACGACGTGGGCGGGGCCGTGGTGGGTGGCCCGTCCGCCGGCCTCGCCGAGCAGGGCGTAGGACAGGGCCGCGGCTGCCCCGAGCGGTGCCGGCTCCCGGATCTGCGCGCCGTTGCGCCGGGAGAGCTCACCGACGGTGATGAGAACGCCGAAGGCGAGGGCGACCCGGCGTTCCTCCAGGCCGTCGTAGAGGGTGACGGCGAGGGAGCCGGCGGCGAGGAGGGCGGCGCAGGCGTGGACGAGGGTGAGGAGCGGTGGCGGCCGGTACGCGCTCATCGGTGTGCTCCCGGGCGGCTGGAGAGAGGTGCGCCGGGCGGGGGCACCCGGGGCGCCTGGGGCTTCTCGTCGTCGGCGGTCACCGCGGGGTGCCACCCCGTCCGCCCGACGGCTTCGACGAGCGCCGCGACCATCACCGGGTCGAACTGGCTGCCCGCGCACCGCTCCAGCTCCGCCAGGGCCACCGCGACGGGCCGGGCCCTGCTGTAGCTCCGGGTGGAGGTCATGGCGTCGAAGGCGTCCGCGACCGCCACGACCCGAGCGGACTCCGGGATCTGACGGCCCACCAGGCCGTACGGGTAGCCGCTGCCGTCCAGCCGCTCGTGGTGGTGCAGCACGGCGGCGCGGGCCTCGCCGAGGAAACCGATGCCGCGCACCATCTCGTGCCCGTACTCCGGATGTAGCTCGATCACCCGCCGCTCCTCGGGCGTCAGCGGCCCGTCCTTCCTGAGCAGCCGGGTGGGGACGCCGAGCTTGCCCACGTCGTGCAGGATCCCGGCGAAGCGGAGCACTTCCACGCGCTCGTCGGCCATGCCCAGCTCACGCGCGATCATCATGGAGGCCTGCCCGACGCGCTCGCTGTGCCCGCGGGTGTACCCGTCCTTGATGTCGACGGCCTGGACCAGCGCCCGGATGGTCGCCTGATGGGCGGCGCGTTCCCGGTGGTACTGGGCGAACGCCCACCAGGAGACGCACATCGGCAACAGCACGAGGAGCGCGGCGACCGGCCCGTAGGGGCTGCGCCACAGGACGGCCATCATCAGTCCGGCGAGGCCGTGCACGGCGATGGGCGCGAGCGAGCGCGCCACCAGTCCCCGCCAGGCCCGCCGGACCGGCACCCTCCCCCACTGTCTGAAGGGCGCGGGCGGTGCCCCCACGCCCACGGCCAGGATCCCGCCGTCGAGCAGCGCGAGCACCAGGCAGAACGCCAGCACGGCCGCCCCGGCCGGGCCGAGGGCGTACGGGACGTCGCCCGCGGCCACCGCGTCCCGTCCGCCGAGCAGCGAGTGCACACTGGCCGCGGCCCACACCCCGAGGACGAGCTGGGCGGCCCGCCAGACGCGCCGCAGCGCCACGGGCCGCTGCCCGGCGTGCGAGAGCAGCGCACCGGGCACGGCCACCAGCGCCGCGGCGGGCGGCGGCAGCAGGAAGGCACCGGCGAGCAGGACGGGGTAGAAGGTTCCGGCGGGATGGGAGATGCCCACGAACCGGGACCGGGCGACGCGCTCACAGCCGGCGTACAGCGCGGCGAGCAGCGCGACCGCCCACCAGGGCGCGGGTACGCCCGGCAGCGGCAGCAGGCAGAGCAGCGCGGCAATGGCGGCACAGGCGATGGAGACACGTGCCCGTGCCGGTACCGCTTCCAAGAGCCCTCCCCCGGCAGTGTCCGTCAGGCCCGGAGCCTAGGACGGGGGCAGGGGGTCCGCGGGCCGATAACCCGCGGATTCGCACGTTCGAGTGACGCGTTCGAGGGCGACTACCCGTTCAGAAGTGGGGTAGTTGCAAAGAGCAGGAGTGTCAGGACTCCTGGGGCGTGGCGGGCGAGGCCGTGACGTCCTGCTCGGGGACGGCCTGGCCGGAGCGGATCAGCTCGATCCGCCCCATGACCTTGTCCCGCAGGTCGCCCGGCACGTCGTCGTGCCCGCAGCAGCGCTTGACGAGCTTCTTCACGGCCTGTTCGAGCCCGTACTTCTCGAGGCAGGGCGAGCACTCCTCGAAGTGGTGCTCGAACTTCACACAGTCCGAGTCCGGCATCTCACGGTCGAGGAACTCGTAGAGATGATCGAGGATTTCGCTGCAATCCGTCTCGTGCGGCTCTCCGCAGCTCATGACCCCGAGCCTTTCGCTTCGTTCGACTCTCCGGCACCGGCCGGGACCATCCCGCGGTCACGGGCGTAGTCCTCCAGCATGCCGCGCAGCTGACGGCGGCCCCGGTGCAGCCGGGACATCACCGTACCGATGGGTGTCCCCATGATGTCGGCGATCTCCTTGTAGGCAAACCCCTCGACGTCCGCCAGGTAGACGGCGATGCGGAACTCCTCGGGGATCGCCTGGAGCGCCCGCTTCACGTCCGAGTCGGGCAGGTGGTCGAGCGCCTGCGACTCCGCGGAGCGCAAGCCCGTCGACATGTGCGACTCGGCGCGGGCGAGCTGCCAGTCCTCGATCTCCTCGGCCGCGGAGCGCTGAGGTTCGCGCTGCTTCTTGCGGTACGAGTTGATGAAGGTGTTGGTGAGGATCCGGTACAGCCACGCCTTGAGGTTGGTGCCCTCGCGGAACTGGTGGAAGGACGCGTACGCCTTGGCGTAGGTCTCCTGCACCAGGTCCTCGGCGTCGGCCGGGTTGCGCGTCATGCGCAGCGCGGCCGAGTACATCTGGTCGAGGAACTCGAGCGCGTCCCGCTCGAAGCGCGCATTGCGCTCCGCGGCCGTCTCCGCGCCCGTGCCGCCCTGGCCTTCGGGCTGCTCCGCCTGGCCGTTTTCGGTCCCTGCGTCGGTCCCTGTGACCGGACCCACCTCCTCGAGTGTTCTCGTGAGACCGAGACCGGTCTCACCCGAATCGGAGGATAGACGACGATCCGGTCCGCCCGCCGCCCCAATAGGAGCGGTCTTGCCCGCGTGCAGCACCGTCCAGTCCAGGTCGGCGCGGCTGCTGCGGGTCGGGCAGATGGTCGAACCCATGCGGCGGACTCCCTCTCCTGTGACGTCGGTGCTGGTCTCCAGCACGTACGTCCCGCACAACAGTGACCGCCGCCCCGGCATTCCCGAAGCTTTACCCGAGTGACCCGGTCCACTCCACGACCGCGTCCGTGATGAGGGACACGGCGTCGTCCTGCGAGAGGTCCGCGCGTTTCGGCACGGCGAAGCCGTGATCCCCGTACGGGACCTCCACGAGCTCGAACGCCCCCTCGGGGAATTCCTCCGGCTTCCCGAACGGATCATTGCCGCCCTGTACGACCAGGGTGGGCACCCCGGCGCCCAGCAGCTCGTCGGCGCGGGACTTCTCCGGCTTGCCCGGCGGGTGGAGCGGGAAGCTGAGCGCGAGCACCGCGCGGGCACCCAGTTCGGTCGCCGTGCGGCAGGCCACCCGGGCTCCGGCGCTGCGCCCGCCGGAGACGACCGGCAGACCGGACCGCGCAAGGGCGGGCCAGATGCCGCGCCAGCCGACGTCCAGGGTCTTCGGCGCGGGCGCCAGCTTCTTCCCGGCCACCCGCCAGGGCTGCTCCACGCGGGCGACGGCCACGCCGTGGGCGGGCAGGGCTCCGGCCAGAGCCACCAGGTCACGGGCCTCGATGCCACCGCCCGCGCCATGGCTGACCGCCAGCACCAGCCGGGCCTTCTTCGCCCCGTGCCAGGTGATGCGGGCGGTTCCGGCGTCGGTCTCGACGGTCTCGGTGGTCGTGCCGGCCGTCGTCGTCACATGCGTCACATCAGAAGAGTGTGCCCTCTTCGGGTCCTTCCAGCTCCTTCAGCAGCTCCGGCCCGTTGTTGCGGACGTTGCTGACGGCCGTGGCGACCGGGTAGGCCCGCATCAGTCCTTCGGGCGGCGGGGCGAGCAGCTCGCGCAGGTCGTCGGCGTCCGTGCGGGAGGGGTCCAGCCAGGCGTCCCAGCGGTCGGGTGTCAGCATCAGCGGCATCCTGGGGTGGATCTCGGCCAGCGCCCGCGGTCCGTCGGCCGGGGACACCGCCAGCGGGCTCTGCTCGGCCTCCGTGGTGATCACCGAGCACGTCACCCACCAGGCCTGCGGGTGGTCGTCGGGCAGCGTCTTGTCCCGCCAGAACTCGTACAGCCCGGCCATGGCGAAGACCGACCCGTCCGCCGGTGTCACGAAGTAGGGCTGCTTGCGGGGCCGCTTCTTCTTGCCCTCGACCTCCAGCTCGCGCTCCTGGTTGCCGGTGACCCACTCGTAGTAGCCGTCGGCGGGCAGGATGCAGCGCCGGGAGGTGAAGGCACGGCGGTAGGACGGCTTCTCGTGGACGGTTTCCGCGCGGGCGTTGATCATCCGGGCCCCGCCCTCGGGGGTCTTCGACCAGGACGGGACGAGCCCCCACTTCAGCGTGCGCAGCTGCCGAACCGGCCGCGGGTCGTCTGCGTCTTTCAGGGGGCGGTCCAAAACGGCGTAGACCTCTTTGGTGGGCGCCACGTTGTAGTCAGGGGCGAGCGTCTCCTCGGGCTCCCACTTCTCGATCTCAAAGATTCCTGCGAGATCCTCTGGTCTACGACTCGCTGAATACCGTCCGCACATACGTGCCACACTGCCAGGCCCACCCGCCGCCCGACCACTACCCCTCAACGACGGCGCTGCGCGCCGCACCCATTGGATCGACCGCAGGGAGCCGACGCCGCACATGGACAGCACCGCAACCGCCTCGCTCGCCACCCTCTGGGACGAGGTGTCCGGCACGCAGCCCGACCCCGACCTGTGGGTGGTGATCGCGACCCTGGGCGCCGCGCTCGCCGTCGTGGTCCCGCCCGGCCTGTGGCGCATCTCCCGCAACGCGATCACCATCGCCCACGAGGGCGGCCACGGGATCGTGGCCCTGCTCACCGGCCGCACCCTGACGGGCATACGTCTGCACTCGGACACCAGCGGCCTGACCGTCAGCCGTGGCAAGCCGCACGGCATCGGCATGATCCTCACCGCCGCAGCGGGTTACACGGCCCCGCCCCTGCTGGGGCTCGGCGGGGCTTCCCTGCTGGGCTCCGGCCGCATCACGCTCCTGCTGTGGCTGGCCACGGCCCTGCTTCTCGTCATGCTCGTGATGATCCGCAACGCCTACGGCGCCCTGACCATGCTCGTCACCGGCGGCCTGTTCGTGCTGGTGTCCTGGCTGGCCGGCCCCCAGGTCCAGGCGGCGTTCGCGTACGCGGTGGTGTGGTTCCTGCTGATCGGCGGAGTCCGCCCGGCCTTCGAACTCCAGGCGAAGCGGGCCCGGGGCGGAGCCGGGGACTCGGACGCCGATCAGCTGTCGCGGCTGACGCACGTACCGGCGGGACTCTGGTTCTTCCTGTTCCACGCGGTGTCACTGTGCTCACTGATCGGCGGAGGACGCTGGCTGCTGGAGATGTGACGGCCCGCCCGAAGGGGCGTGGGGCCACCGCGGTGCCCCGGCCCGAAGGCGCGTGGGGCCGCCGCGGTGCCCCGGCCCGAAGGCGCGTGGGGCCACCGCGGCGCGTGGCTCCACCACGCGAGTGCGACCGGCCCCACGGCGCCGCACTCGGACGACGGCCTGCTTATAAAGTGGGGCCATGGCCCCGAACACCGCAGACACCGCCCTCTGGCCCGCCCCGCACGCGAGCGGAGCCGTCGACGCGACGGTCCACGTGCCCGGGTCCAAGTCGGTCACCAACCGCGCCCTGGTCCTCGCCTCCCTCGCCTCCGAGCCCGGCTGGCTGCGCCGCCCCCTGCGCTCCCGCGACACCCTGCTGATGGCCGGCGCGCTGCGCGCCATGGGCATCGAGATCGAGGAGGGCGTGGGACCCGACGGCACCGGCGAGGCCTGGCGTGTGCTCCCCACCGGCCTGCGCGGCCCGGCCACGGTCGACGTCGGCAACGCCGGCACGGTGATGCGGTTCCTGCCGCCGGTCGCCGCGCTCGCCGACGGCTCCGTCCGGTTCGACGGCGACCCCCGTTCCTACGAGCGTCCGCTGAACGGCGTCATCGACGCGCTGCGTCAGCTCGGCGCCCGGATCGACGACGACGGCCGCGGCGCGCTGCCCTTGACCGTGCACGGCAGTGGTGCCCTGGACGGCGGGACGGTCGCCGTCGACGCCTCCTCCTCGTCGCAGTTCGTGAGCGCCCTGCTGCTGTCCGGGCCGCGCTTCAACCAGGGGGTCGAGGTCCGCCACACCGGCGCCACGCTGCCCTCCATGCCGCACATCCGCATGACCGTCGACATGCTGCGCGCGGTCGGCGCCCAGGTGGACACGCCCGAGTCGGGCGGCGAGCCGAACGTGTGGCGGGTCTCTCCGGGCGCCCTGCTCGGCCGGGACCTGGTCATCGAGCCGGACCTGTCGAACGCCCAGCCGTTCCTGGCGGCGGCGCTGGTGACCGGCGGCAAGGTCGTCGTCCCGGACTGGCCCTCCCGCACCACACAGCCCGGTGACCGGCTGCGCGAGATCTTCACCGAGATGGGCGGCTCCTGCGAACTGACCGACCACGGGCTGGCGTTCACCGGCTCCGGCTCGGTGCACGGCATCGACGTCGACCTGGGCGAGGTCGGTGAGCTGACGCCGGGCATCGCGGCGGTCGCGGCCCTCGCGGACTCCCCGTCGACCCTGCGCGGCGTGGCCCATCTGCGGCTGCACGAGACGGACCGGCTGGCCGCGCTCACCAAGGAGATCAACGAACTCGGCGGCGACGTCACGGAGACCGCCGACGGTCTGCACATCCGCCCGCGCCGGCTGCACGGCGGGATCTTCCACACCTACGACGACCACCGCATGGCCACGGCCGGCGCGATCATCGGACTGGCGGTGGAGGGCGTGCAGATCGAGAACGTGGCGACGACGGCCAAGACCCTGCCCGACTTCCCCGACCTGTGGACCGGGATGCTCGGGGCATAGGACGCGGGGATCAGGTCATGCGCCGCTACGGCAAGCACACCGACGAGGACGACATCCGCACCCGTCCCGGCCGCCGGAACACCCGGCCCCGGACGAACATCCGCCCCAAACACGACGACGCCGCCGAGGGCCTTGTCCTCACCGTCGACCGGGGCCGCCTGACCTGCCTCGTCGAGGACCGTGTGGTCATGGCGATGAAGGCCCGCGAGCTGGGCCGGAAGGCGGCGGTGGTCGGCGACCGCGTGGCCATCGTGGGCGACCTGACGGGCAGGAAGGACTCACTGGCGAGGATCGTGCGCATCGAGGAGCGGACCTCGGTCCTGCGGCGCACGGCGGACGACGACGACCCGTTCGAGCGGGTGGTCGTCGCCAACGCCGACCAGCTGGCCGTCGTCACCGCCCTGGCCGACCCTGAGCCCCGCCCCCGGCTCATCGACCGCTGTCTGGTCGCGGCCTACGCGGGCGGCCTGGACCCGCTGCTGGTTCTGACCAAGTCGGACCTCGCCCCGCCCGACAAGCTGCTGGAGCTGTACGGCCACCTCGACATCCCCTACGTCGTGACCAGCCGCGAGGAACTGCAGAACGGAACCGCCCTGGCCCGGGTGCGCGAGCAGCTCGACGGCAAGATCACCGCGTTCGTCGGCCACTCCGGGGTCGGCAAGACGACCTTGGTCAACTCGCTGGTGCCGGAAGATCAGCGGCGTACGACCGGGCATGTGAACGCGGTGACGGGCCGCGGACGCCACACCACCACCTCGGCGCTGGCGCTGTCGCTGTCGGGCAGTGACGGCTGGGTGATCGACACGCCGGGCCTGCGGTCCTTCGGCCTGCACCACGTGGACCCGTCCCAGGTCATCCACGCCTTCCCCGACCTGGAGCCCGGCACCGAGGGCTGCCCGCGTGCGTGCAGTCACGACGAGCCGGACTGCGCGCTGGACGCCTGGGTGGCCGAGGGGCACGCGGATCCGGCGCGGCTCTACTCGCTGCGTCGGCTGCTGGCCACGCGCGAGCGCAAGGAAGGCGACTGACCTCCGCGTTGTTTGTGCCGGTGCACGGGCGGTAAGTGCATAATCGCACGCAAGCCGCATGCAAGCCCGGCCAAAGCATGAAGAGCGCGACGAACTTGGCTGAGCGGTCACTGAACGTGGGATACGGGAGGACGACTCATGGCGTGGCTGCTGGTCATCGTGGCCGGGTTGCTCGAGACCGGCTTCGCGGTGTGTCTGAAGCTGTCCCACGGCTTCACCCGGCTCTGGCCGACGGTCGCCTTCTGCGTCTTCGCCCTCGGCAGCTTCGGCCTGCTGACCCTGGCACTGAAAAAGCTCGACGTGGGCCCCGCGTACGCCGTGTGGACGGGCATCGGTGCGGCGGGGACGGCGATCTACGGCATGGTGTTCCTGGGGGACCTGGTGTCGACGCTGAAGATCGTGTCGATCAGTCTCGTCATCATCGGCGTGGTCGGTTTGCAGTTGTCGGGGTCTGCGCACTGACGTCCTGTCAGCCGGCCTGCCGCTCCAGGGCGCTGCGGACCAGGCCGGCGACGCCGCCCTCGCCGGGCGGCGCGGCCACACACGACAGGGCGAGCCGGACGGCGAGTTCGCAGGAGCGGGCCAGGTCGGCCGTGGCGGACTTGGGCGTGCCGGGGCCGGCCAGGAAGGTGACGGCCCGGTCGCGGACGACGGCGACGAAGTCGCCGGGCGAGGGCAGGGGCCCGTCGGCGCGGCGCTGGGCCGGTACGGCGGAGGTGGACGGCACGGCCGCCAGTCCCGGGGCGGGCAGCCGCTCACTCCAGCAGCCGGTGAGCATGGCGCGGACGAGAACGTTGTCCCGGGCCGCCGAGGCGGTCCACTCGGCGGTGGCGGTGAGCCGGTCGCGGGCGTCGCTGTGCTCGGTGAGAGCGCGGTCCACCCCGGCGAGATACCCGTCGGCCTCCCTCCTCACCAGCGCCCTGGCCAGACCGTCCTTGCTGCCGAACTCGTTGTACAGCGTCTGGCGGGACACTCCGGCCGCCGCGGCCACGTCCACCATCCGTACGGCGGACCACGGCCGGCGCACCAGCGCCGTGTAGGCGGCGTCCAGTAAGGATTCCCGCGCTGCAGGCATCTTCGCCTCCCTTTGGGGCGAGCGGCTCTGCGCCCAGGTTTGACGCGCACGGCAGCACTGTCAAGGGTTCGCGAGTGCGTGCGGGGGCGCGTTTCGGCCTTGTCGCGCGGTGCGTCGCCCCTGCCGCGGACTCGCCCCGGGCAGACGATCACCGCGTCCGAACTCGCCCAGCGGCTCCAGGTCAGCCCAGCGTCCGTCTCCAAGGCGGTCGCGTTCCTCGACGGCCAGGGATTCGTCCGCCGGGAGGCGGACCACGGCCGCCGCGAGCGCTACGTCGTCGACGACGACATCTGGTACCGGTCGATGCTGGCCAGCGCGAAGGCCATCGCCCAGGTCGTCGAGACCGCGCGGCAGGGCGTCGGCGTCCTCGGCCCCGGCACCCCGGCCGCCGCCCGCCTCGAGAACGTCGCCCGTTTCCTCGACTTCGTCTCCGAGAGCACCGCCCGCGCCGCGGAAGCAGGCGCGCGCCGTCCTCCACACCAAGCCCCGGAC
>NZ_POUC01000569.1 GCF_002891435.1 Streptomyces cahuitamycinicus | reverse complement strand
CGCGACGCCCGTGCACTACCCGCGCTACCGCGCCTCGCCGCCCCGGCCACGGCCGGCGACAGGCGCGATGTCGCCGCTCACCTTCGTCCTGCTCGTCACGGTGCCCGCGGTGGTGGCCGTCGCCGCGCTGCGCGCGCGCTGATCCCTGAAGCCCTGGAGGTACCCCTTGCCGGAATGGCTTGTTCTCACCCTCGCGATGCTGGCCGCCTGCGCCGTCGTGGTCATCATCACCTTCGTACGGCACCGCGCGGCGCCCGAGGACGAGGACCCCAGTGAGACTCCGGACGTCATCGAGTACATGACGATGTGGATCGGCGTGGTCTACGCCATCGTGCTGGGTCTGGCGATCGCCGGTGTCTGGGAGGGACGCAGCGCCGCCCAGGACCATGTCCAGGCCGAGGCGACCGCGCTGCACGAGATCTCCGAGCGGGTGCGGGTCTATCCGACGGAGGAACGCGACCGCATCCGGGACGACATCCGGACGTACGTGAGCCATGTCGTGACCACCGAGTGGGACACCATGGCCGACAAGGGCGAGGTCACCGAGCGCGGCGCCCGGCTCTTCGAGCGGATCCGCCAGGACGTCACCGACTACGAACCGGCGACGGACTTCGAGGCCCAGGCCTACCAGCCGCTGATGGACCAGGTGACCGCGGCGAGCCAAGCGCGGATCGCCCGGGCGGAGTCGACCGGGGAGACCATGCCCGGCGTCGTGTGGTTCGGGCTGATCGCCGGGGCCGTCGTCACCATCGGGATGATCTTCGCGCTGCAGATTCGCAGAACGACCCGCGAACTGGTCCTGGCCGGGCTGTTCTCGGCACTGATCGCCTTCCTGCTGTTTCTGATCTGGGACTTCGACTCCCCCTACAGCAGGGGCGTGACCGCCTCGGCCGACCCGTTCCTGAGCCTCTTCCCGGGCGTCGGGGACTGACGGCGCCTCGCGGCACGGATCCCGGCCGGGGGCTCGCGACACACCGTCGCCGTCCCCCGGCCGCGCGGGCGGCGTTCCCCCGGGCGGCCCACACCCATGCCCCATTCGCCCTACTGCGATCGCGCCACCCCGCACGCTTTCCTAGCGTTTCGGGCATCGAGGTGCATTTGTGACGTGAGCGGAACAGGTCCGCGGCTGCTCCTCGGGGACCCGGAGGATTCACCATGCGCGCGATATGCGTCGCTTCGGCCGTACTGCTGGGCGCCGGCGCCCTCACCTCCTGCGTGCCCGCCGCCGACGCGGCGATCCAGACCGACTTCGGTTTCAGCGTGGAGCCCTCCACCGTCAGGCCGGGGGGCGACGTCACCCTGCGGGTGGTGCGCAACGAGGCGTGCCAGGGCGAGGCGGCGGTCAACTCACCGGTCTTCGACCTGGTCACCATCCCGCCGGAGGAGTCCTGGACGACGGCCACCGTCGACTGGGACGCCAAGCGCGGTGCCGTGTACGAGGTGGAATTCGAGTGCGACGAGTCGAGCGGCACCGCGCGTCTGACGATCGCGGGCGGCCATCCGACGCACCACCCCACCCATCACCCGACGCGCCACCCCCACAAGGGAGTGCACGCCGGTGAGGGCGGCACCATCGCCGGCTTCGACCTCAAGGAGATCGGCCTCGGCGCCGCGCTCATCGCCGGGTCGCTCGGCGTCGCCTACCACTTCTCGCGCCGCCGCACCGACGAGGACGCCGGCTGACACCCCCCGCCCGCAGGTCTTCGCCCCGGCTCCCCTGATGAGGGAGAGCCGGGGCGAAGACCGTTCACGTGCGAGGTGACGACGCGTAGAGGCAGGGCGCGGCGAGGCGTCAGATGTTCCGCTCGGCCCGGCGGCGCATCCAGAACACACCGCCGCCGACCACCGCCGCGGCCACGAGGCCGCCGCCGATGGCCATGTCGGTCGGCGTCGCACCGGTGTTGCTGCTGCCGCCGATACCGCCACGGACACCGCCGATGACGGTGAAGGCCTGGGGCTTGGTCAGCCTCCTGCCGTCGCAGGTGACCGTGATGTCGTACGGGCCCGGGCGGGCATTGCTGTTGACGGTGGCGGTGCCCCGCGCGGTCCCGTTGCCGGCGCCGCCCCGGTCGCCCTCGTTGCCCTTGCCGCCACCGCCGCTGACCGGCGAGAGCTGCGTCGGCGAGAACGCGCTGGAAGTCGCCGTTCCGCCGTTGCGGCAGCCGTCGACGGTGATGGTCAGCTGGCCGCCACGGGCGATCACGCTGGGCAGGACGACGATGTTGCTGGGCTTGTTGTCCCACGCGACGGCCGCGGGGGCCGAGAGGCCGAGGGCGGCGACAGCTGCGCCGGCGACCGCCAGGGCACGAGTGTTACGCATGTGAACCTCCGCGGAAGACGCCCCGGGACCCGTCCCCGGTCGATCGGCGAGAAAGCGCCTCCCAGAAAGACAGTCAGTTGCCGTGCCGCGACCCGCATTTCGGCAATGGTCCGTCCTGGTGAGAGAAGGCGGTGCGGGAAAACCGCACAATCGGATATCACCGCAGGTCACGGACCGTCAGAAATTTCCTCGTCGCGGCAACTCGGATGGCGCACCTCAAGTCGCCGGGCGGCCCCTTTCGGCCCGGGCCACCCGTTCGCCCCCGCCCCGTCGCCGGTTTTGTGCGGGCCGCTTAGCGTTCTGCTATGCGCGATGGGCACGGGGACGGCCGCGTCGAGAGGGGATGGCGAATGTCTGCGTCCGAGCTGGCCGAGGCGGAAGAGGCGGCACGGCAGAAGAAGCGCGCCCCGTGGGGCGTGATAGCGCTGGTTCTGCTGACCGGCCTCGCGCTCATCCGGAACGGTTCGGGGGAGTTCGACGAGGGCCCGCCGCAGCCGGCGACGGCGGCAGCGGCGGACAGCCGGGTACCGGGCGGCACCTTCGACGGGGCCGTGGCGCCCCTGCCCTACGCCCTCCCGGACCGGGTCCGGATCCCGGCGATCCAGGTCGACGCGCCGATCATTCCCGTCGGCCTGGACGCGGACGGCTGGGTCGGCGCCCCGCCGCCGGAGGACCCCAACCTGGCCGGCTGGTTCACCGGTGCCGTCACCCCCGGCGAGAAGGGCACCGCGGTGGTGGTCGGCCATGTCGACAACCAGCAGGGCCCTGCCGTGTTCTACGGACTCGGGGCCCTGAAACAGGGAAATCGCGTCGAGGTCGCCCGGCAGGACGGAAAGACCGCCGCGTTCGAGATCTACGGCGTCGAGGTGTTCGAGAAGGACAACTTCCCCGGCGACCGTGTCTACGCGTCCAAGGGCGCGCCGGAACTGCGGGTCATCACCTGCGGCGGCGGTTTCTCCGAGCAGGAGGGCTATGCGGGGAACGTCGTCGCCTTCGCCCGCCTGGTCGAGGTGCTCTGAGCGTTCCCGGCCGGGCGGGCGAAAGCCGCGCGGTGCGTTACGCGTAGTGCCGCCGGGGCACGGTGACGTGGTAGCCGGAGTCCAGCAGTTCGGGGAGGTAGCGCCGCAGGGCCCGCACACTCTGCGAGCGGTCGCCCCCGGCGTCGTGGGCGAGTACCACGACGCCGGGGGCGGCGCCGCGTTCAACCCGGTTCGCGATGGACCGGGCCCCGGGGGTGGTCCAGTCGAGGGTGTCGACCGTCCAGGCGAGCGGTTCCATGCCGAGCTCGGCGCCGATCTCGAGGGCGGCGCGGTTCCAGGCTCCGTAGGGAGCGCGGAACCACTCGGGGCGCTCCCCGTAGGCGTCCTCGATGGCGTCGGAGGTGCGTTCCATCTGGGAGCGGATCTGCCTGCGGGTGAGGCGGGTGAGCAACGGATGGGACCAGGTGTGGTTCCCCACGACGTGGCCCTCGTCGGCCATCCGGGCCAGCAGCCTCCTGCCGCCGGCGACCATCTCGCCGCACACGAAGAACATCGCGCGCACGTCGTACTCGGCCAGGGTGTCCAGGATGTCCGGGGTGTAGCGGGGATCGGGGCCGTCGTCGAAGGTCAGCACCATGGTGCGGCCCCGGCCGGACACGCGCAGCAGCGGTTCGCGGCGCACCAGGGTGCGCCGGGGCGCGGCGCGGACGGAAGAAGCGGTCCAGGTCGGGCACGCCGGCGTGCAGCGGACGGCCGCTGACGCTGCCGAGGCCAGGAGATGGATACCGACAGCGCCCGGTTCGCCCAGCTGCGTGCCGAACTTCTGCGC
>NZ_POUC01000568.1 GCF_002891435.1 Streptomyces cahuitamycinicus | reverse complement strand
GGCATCGACAGACCGCTGATTAGGGGCATGACCACCGGCTTCTCCGGAAGCAGGGAGGCTCTTCGTAATGTGGATGTGGCGATCGGTGCCGCTGGACGGCCGGGCGAGTACGACCGGAGACTGCACGATCGACACCAGTGACATCGGCGCCTTGCACCGGGACGGCCACATCCGGATCGGTGAGGCTCTGCTCCCACCAGGCGTGCAGGAACTCGCGTACCGGATCGGCATGGTCGTCGGGCCACTGCTGCCAGCGCCCGCGGGCGAAGGAGTATCCGGCCTCTTCCAGTCCGAAGAGGGGCTCTGCCTGACCGGCGACCAGAACCCTGGCGAACTGCGGCAGGATGCGGCGCAGCACGGCCGCATGATCGCTCCAGTCGGTGGCCTGCCAGGTCCGGCGCAGGAGATCCGGCTCCAGTTCGACGTCCGGCGTCTTCAGCAGGCTGAGCTCCTCCGAGCTGCCCCAGTGGCAGCCGCAGTTGTGCTCGTCCGGATGTGCTGTCAGGCCGTGGAAGGTGACGGAGAGGGTGTCCAGGGCTGCGCCGAGGCGGGGGCGTGAGGGATGGTCGGCGACATGCATATGAGCCCGGCCTTTGAGGACTCCATACGGCTTCCGCCGATCGAAGATCGCGACTTTGCCCGGTGAGGCGGGTCGTGCGCTGGAGTCGCCGCCACCAGATGGCCGGCCCCGTTGCGGTTGGCGGCCGTCGCAACGACCGAGGCCACTAGGAACCCGACCGGTACCGGACACACGATGGTCCGCGCGACGCGCGGACCTCCCCCGTCCTGCCCCATGTCCCCCCTTGTGGAGGTGTTTTGAGGCCTTCACGTTCCGCCACGCGAGGATGCGCTGCGGCCGACCGATTGGTCGGGTGATGCGAGCGGCTTCCGGCACCACCGCTCCCGGCGCAATCATGGGGCCTGGAACCGGATCATGGACCGATCCGTGGGTCGCTCCGGGGACTGACCCACGGGCCGTGAAAGGGGCACGACGTGCGGCTGCGCTGCGCTGTACTGGACGACTTTCAGAAGGTGGCGACCGAGGTTGCCGACTGGTCGCTCGTCGCGGACGACGTGGAGGTCGTCGCATTCGACCGGCACATCGAGGGCGAGGACGCCCTGGCCGCGGCCCTGGCCGGGTTCGACATCGTGGTAACCCTGCGCGAACGCGTGCCGTTCCCCGGCTCGCTGATCGCCCGGCTGCCCCGGCTGAAGCTGCTGGTCGCCTCCGGCATGCGGAACTCCGTCATCGACCACGCGGCCGCCGAGGCGCACGGCGTCACGGTGTGCGGCACGGCCAGTTCCTCCACGCCGCCCGTCGAACTGACCTGGGCGCTGTTGCTCGGCCTCGCCCGGGGCATCGTCGAGGAGAGCAGCGCCCTGCGCGCCGGGGGCCCCTGGCAGAGTACCGTCGGTGCCGATCTGCACGGCCGGCGGCTCGGGTTGCTCGGCCTGGGGAAGATCGGCAGCCGGGTCGCCCAGATCGGGCTCGCCTTCGGCATGCACGTGAGCGCCTGGAGTCAGAACCTCACCCGCGAGCGCACCGACGAGATCGGCGTCGAGCTCGCCCCCTCCAAGGAGGACCTCCTCGCGAGCAGCGACTTCGTCTCGGTCCACCTCGCGCTGAGCGACCGCACCCGCGGTCTGCTCGGCCCCGCCGAACTCGCCCTCCTGAAACCGAACGCGTACCTGGTCAATACCTCACGCGCGGCCATCATCGACCAGGAGGCCCTCCTCGCCGTCCTGCACGAGGGCGGGTTCGCCGGCGCCGGCGTCGACGTCTTCGACATCGAGCCCCTGCCCGCCGACCACCCGATGCGCACGGCTCCTCGCCTCCTCGCCACCCCGCACCTCGGCTACGTCTCCCGGGCCAACTACGCGACGTACTATGGCCAGGCGGTCGAGAACATCCAGGCCTATCTGGCCGGCTCGCCGATACGGCTCCTGGCCCACTGAGGCGTGCCGCCCGGTGACCGCCCTGCCCGACGGTCACGGCGTCTGTGTCGGCGGCGGCTGCAACACGCTGGTCCCGGCCGTACGTCCACAGGCCTCGCCGTGCCCGTTCGCGTGCCGCGTACGCAGCCGTACCCCTACCCGGCTCGTTCGGACTACCCGCTACCCGTACCGGTAGATCCGGCTCTGGTCCTCCAACTGGGCCGGTGTGACGTCCCACGGTGGCATCTTCTGATGCCGCGCGACGACTCGGCCGCGTTGAGCGTCGCCCCGGGCCAGCGGCTTCGCGGGGAGATAGCGGGCGCCCCGGTGCCGCCGCTGCCAGCGGAGCCAGAGAAGGTCCACAAAGGCGTGATGCAGCCAGAACACGGGGTCATTGACAGACGCGCCACCCATCATGTGGCCGCCGACCCACCGATGGACCCGGTTGTGGGTGCGCCACGAAGCGGAGCCCCGCCCGGGCCCCCATCCTTCGACCTTGTTGCGGAACCCTTTGGCCGATCCGGAGTTCCACGGTGCCGTGTCGTAGACGGGATCGTTGAGGGCCCCCTCCAGATCCTTGGCCGTCGGCAGCGCGATCGGATCCCGGGGACGGCCCAGCTCACGCGTGAGGAACTCCGTGTCGGTGACCCCCACCTTGATCGTCCACTTGCCGTTGCGGTGGGCGAAGGGGCCGGACATCACCTGCCGGTCGGAACGCCGCCCGGTGCCGCCGAGCAGGTCATCGGTCCACGGTACGGCCGTCCGCGTGCGGTTGCGCGTCCAGTCCCAGTACGGCAGGGTCACCGACTCGTCCACGCGCAGCAGCGCGCTCTCCAGGTCCAGCAGGAATTTGCGGTGCCAGGGCAGGAAGGAAGGCGCCATGTGGGCGGCGCGCAGGCCGGCCTCGCCGTCGGGGGTGTAGTACTCGATGTGCGTACGCACGAACTCGTCGTACTCACCGCGCCGTTTGAGCTCCAGCAGCGCGTTGACAAGCCGGCGCCGTTCGGACCGGGTGAGTGTGCTGACGTCCTTACGCGTGTACACCACGGCGATGCCCCCCCTCGGCGTGCTCGTTTTCGTTCGCCGTACGGCCGTCCTCCATGCGACTGTTCCGCCCACCAGGCGTGACCAGCCGTGCGCCGGGGCCGAGTTCGTCGACGGCAGCGCGCGCGGCGGCGAGCGGAGTCGCATACGACTGATAGTGGTCGACCATGCTCATCCAGCTGCCGTCGGCCCTGCGCATCAGGTGCAACGGCTGTCCGTCCACGGTGACGTGCCACGCGCTCAGGCCGTCCTCCCCGGTCCGCCCGGCATCGTGCCTGACACCTGCGATGCGGCGCCCGCGATACGTCTCGTCGAAGCGCTCCTCGTCGCCCGCCGGTCCCGGCCCCTTCCCGTCCGCTCCCGACGTGCTCGGGGTCGTCCCCGACGCCACCAGTACCGGTGCGAGAGCCACCGAGAACGCCGATGCGCACAGTCCCCACAGCACCCGGCGTCGCACCGTGGCCCTGGCGGCGTGGGCGGGCGACGGCGCAGAGTGCGCGGAGCCGGCTGCCACGGGGGTGACCGTCGCGGGCGCCGCGGGGCGCGCTGGTTGTGGCTGAAGTGGTTTGCCGGTTCGCAATGCCTGCCTCTTCCTCGCCCTGAGAAGGGCGGTCCACATGACACACGCTTCGACGGGCCCTCGCATGCGCGACGTGATCGGCCCGGGGTTCCCTCAACTCTGCGCCCGCAGTCCGAATGCCTGCGGCAACTCGGACCACCAGGGGAATTGCTTCACCGCTTACAACGAGCCCTCGAGCGAGTGGAAACCGTGCACGCAGAAATTGCGCCGCCCCACACGGAAGGTCACCCGAATGAAGGGCACGTCATATCCGCCTTTCTCATCCGCATCCGCAGGGGAAAAACACGGTTCAGGCCAGCGGGCGAGTTGAGGACCGGCATCCGGTCGGCTGCGCTCGGCGCCAGGCGGTCCAGGAGTCGAGCCCAAGCCGCCAGCCCCTGGTTGGCCGATGGGTCCGGAACCGACTCGGGTGCCGGACGTCAAGCGTCCGGCACCCGGTAGGGAGTAACCGCTACCGACGGGACAAGGCCCGTCCTCGCCGGTAGAGGATGACGCCACCCGCCAGCAGTACCGCGGCTGCTCCAGAGGCCGCGATCATCTCCCCACCCCCGGTGTCGGGGAGGGAGGGCCGATC
>NZ_POUC01000567.1 GCF_002891435.1 Streptomyces cahuitamycinicus | reverse complement strand
CCATGACCCCACCCCCGTACACCGCCTCGCGCAGACACTTCCTCGCCCTGTCCGCCGCCACCGCCCTGGCGGCAGCCGGCTGCTCGGCACCGGAGAACACGGCTGCCTCCGCCGAGCCCTCACGCTCCGGCGGCACCCGCCTGACGACGATCGGCCTCGACTACCCCTTCACCCAGCTCCCGCTCTACTCCACGCTGGTGAAGCTCTCCACCGCTCAGGCGAAGCCACACGGCATCTCGTTGCTGACGACGAGCGACAACGCAAGTGCCGACACCCAGGCCACCAACCTCAACACCTGGGTCGCCCGCAAGGTCCCGGCCATCGTGTCCTTCCCCATGGTCTTCGAGGCCGCCGAGCCCATCGCCGAGGCGGCCCTCGACGCGGGGCTGATCTGGGTCACCTACGGAGGCTCCCTCCAGCACCAGAGCGCCGACATCCGGTTCAGCTTCCGCGAGGGCGGCACCCTCCTCGGGGCCGCGGCGGCGCAGTGGGCCCGGGAGCACCTCAACGGCAAGGGCAAGATCGCCTTCCTCACGGACAGCACCATCGAGCTGGGCCGCGAACGGACCAAGGGCATGATCGACGCCTTCACCGAGGCGGCGCCCGGCGTCGACGTGGTGGCGCGGGAGCAGGCCATCGACCCGGACACGGGCCTGTCGAAGACGAAGGCGATCCTCGCCAAGCACCCCGACCTCAATCTCGTCCTCGGCGTCACCGACGCCGCCGCGTACGGCGGTTTCAAGGCTCTCCAGCAGGCGGGCCGGGCCAAGGACGACGCCAGGACCTTCGTCGGCGGCCAGGACGGCTCCGCACCCTCCCTCCTCGCCGTGAAGCAGGGCACGTTCTACCGGGCCTCCGCCGCCCTCGCGCCGAAGGACATCGCGGCCGCCATCGTCGACGTGCCGCGGGCGGTCGCCGCCGGAAAGGCCGACCCCAGCGCCCAGGTGCCGATCACGCTCGTCCAGCGCGCGGACACCGCACGCATCGACGCCCTGCTCGCCCAGAACGCGTAGGACCGGCGCCATGACGACCACGAACCTCCGCATCAGCGGCCTGACGAAGTCCTTCGGCGGCGTCCGGGCCCTCGACGGTGTCGGCCTCACCGTCCCCGCCGGGCAGGTGCACGCCCTGCTCGGCCACAACGGGGCCGGCAAGTCCACCCTCATCAAGTGCCTGGGCGGCGCCTACCCACCCGACGGAGGCACCATCGAAGTCGGCGGCACGACGTACACCCGGCTCACCCCACGCGAGTCCATCGCCTCCGGCGTGGCGATCATCTTCCAGACGCTCAGCGTGGTCGACGCTCTGACCGTGGCGGAGAACATCTTCCTCGGCCAGGAGTGGACCCGGCACGGCCGCATCGACCGGCGTGCCCAGGAGGAGGTCGCCGCCGGGCTGCTGGAGCGGGTGGCCGCCAAGTGCTCACCGAGGGACCGGGTGGGTGATCTGCCCATGGGCCAGCGGCAGTTGGTGGAGATCGCCAAGGCCCTCAGCCGCAGCGCCTCCGTCCTGGTCCTCGACGAACCGACCGCCGCCCTGTCCGGCGCCGAGACCGACGCCCTGGCCGAACGCGTCGAGGACCTGCGCACCCAGGGACTCGCCATCGTCTACGTCACCCACCTCCTGGGCGAGGTGGAACGGCTCGCGGACGCCGTGACCGTGCTGCGGGACGGGCGGGTGGTCCACCACGCGACGGTGGCGGGGCGGAAGCGGCGGGACCTGGTGGAGGCGATCGCGGGACGGCCGACGCAGGCCCCACGGAAGTCGCGACGGCCTCCCACCCCACCCCGTCTCGTCGTCGAAGCGCTGCACGGACCCGGCTTCGGCCCCGTCGGTCTCACCGTCGCCGCAGGCGAGCGCGTCGGTCTGTTCGGGCTCATCGGCTCGGGCCGCACCCGCGTGCTGGAGACCCTCTACGGCAGGCGCCGCGCCACCGCCGGCACGGTCCGCGTCGGCGACCGTACCGTCACCCCCGCCCGACCGGCCGACGCGCTCGCCGCCGGGATCGCGCTCGTCCCGGCGGACCGGCGGGCCCAGGGCCTGTTCCCCTCGATGACGGCGCAGGACAACGCGCTGCTGCCCTCCGTCCGGCCTCTGTCCCGCCACGGACTACGGGCGTTGCGCACCGAGCGGCGGGTGTTCGGCGCGCTGGCCACGGCGGTCGGACTGCGCCCGGCCCGGCCCCGACTGCCGGCGGGCGCGTTCTCCGGCGGCAACCAGCAGAAGCTCGTCCTCGGCCGGTGGATCAACGAGGCCCGGCACGTGGACGTGCTGCTGCTGGACGAGCCGACGCAGGGCGTCGACGTGGGTGCCCGGCAGGAGATCTACCGGGTCGTGTCCGCCCTCGCCGAGGAACGCGGCACCGCCGTGCTGTTCGCATCCAGCGACCCCGAGGAGATCGTGGCGCTAGCCGACCGCTGCCTGATCGTCGCCGGGGGACGGATCGTCGGCGAACTCTCCGGCGCCGAACTCACCGAACAAGCCCTGCTGTCGGCCGTTCACGATCCCCTGACCGCCGAACAGGCTCCGCCGTCGGCCGTTCACGACCCCCTGACCGCCGAAGGAGCAGCATGACCACCGCCGACCCGGTCCTCCCGCGGTTCCGCCCGATCACCACCGGCGGGCTCGCCGCCGTACGCCGCAACCCGCTCCTCGTCGTGCTCGTCGCGATGGTGCTGGTCTTCCAGCTGACCACGGGCAGCTTCCTCGACCCGGCCAACCTGAGCGGCATCGCCACCGACGCCGCGACCCTCGCCATCGTCGCCGTGCCGCTGGCCCTGCTCGTCATCAGCGGCTACCTCGACCTGTCGGTGGGCTCCACGCTCGCACTGGGCGGGCTCGTCGGGGGCTGGCTGGCGGGACAGCACCACCAGTCGCCCGCCGTCGCCCTGCTCGGGGCGCTCGCGGCCGGGGCACTGGTCGGCGCGGTGAACGGCGTCCTGTGCTGCTGGTTCGGCCTGTCCGCGTTCATCGTCACCCTCGGCATGCTGACCGCCGTACGCGGCCTGGCACAGCAGCTGTTCCCGCTGCCGCTGAGCGGCTTCGGCTCCGGGTTCGCCTGGATCGGCGGGGCCCGCGTCGCCGGGATCGCCGCGCCGGTCGTCATCGCGGCGCTCGTGCTGGCCGCCGGCGCCCTGTTCCTCGCCGTCACCCCGGCCGGCCGGCACGTCTTCGCCATCGGCGTCAACCGGGAGGCCGCCCACCTCTCCGGCATCCGCATCCGCCGCACCCCGTTCGCGCTGTTCGTCGCCACCGGTGTGGCCGCCGCCCTGGCCGGGGCCATCAAGGCGTCGGTGCTGGACAGCGCGGTGGCCGGCACCTCCGGTGCCGGGTTCGAACTGACCGTGCTCACCGCGGTGCTGCTCGGCGGCGTCGCCCTCACCGGCGGCTCCGGCTCCATCCTCGGCGTCCTGCTCGGCGTGCTCTTCCTCGGCGGTCTGCAGAACGGCCTGACCCTGCTGAACGTGCCGACGTTCTGGCAGCAGATGGCCCAGGGCACCGCGCTGGTGACCGGCGCGGCCCTGGCCTACTTCGCGCCCCGCACCGGGCGCTGATCCGCCCACCCCACTGAAATGAGGTCATCCGTGAGCGACACCGCTCCCACGCTCGTTCTCACCGGCGGTCAGATCCTCACCGTCGACGCCGGGTTCTCCGTCGCCGAGGGTGTGGCCGTGCGCGGCCGGGACATCCTGGCCGTCGGCAGCGACGCTGAGATGCGCGCCCTGGCCGGGCCCGGCACCCGGATCGTCGAACTCGACGGCCGGACCGTGCTGCCCGGCATCAACGACTCGCATCTGCACGGAGCCGCCTACGGCATGACGAAACCGCCGTTCGCCCTCGACGTCGGCCACCCGTCGGTCGGTTCCATCGCCGACATCGCGGCGGTCGTCGGCCGGGCGGCACACGAGACCCCGCGGGGCGACTGGATCATCGGCCTGGGCTGGGACCCCGGCTACCTCGCCGAGTGCCTCGCCGACCCGGGCCGCTTCCCGCACCGGCGGGACCTGGACGCGGTGGCCCCCGACCACCCGGTCTGCCTGACGGACTTCTCCTCGCACATGGTGTGGGTCAACTCCGAGGCGCTGCGCCGCTGCGGAGTCGACGCCGCCACCCCCGCCCCGCCCGGCGGTGTCATCGAC
>NZ_POUC01000566.1 GCF_002891435.1 Streptomyces cahuitamycinicus | reverse complement strand
GGCCGGTGACGCCAGGGGGGGCGGGGTACGAACAGGCACGGGCGGTCTTCGACGACCTGGCGCGCCTGCCCGCCCTGCGCGTCGGGGTGCGCTTGCGGCCGCAGGGCGCGGAGCTGTGGCAACGGGCCGCCCCGGGAGCCTTCCGGCTGGAACCACACATGACGCAGGCGGTGGACCTCGAGGGCGGCTTCGGCGTCGTGTGGCGTGACCGCTTCCACACCCGGGTCCGGCGTGACGTCAAACGCGCCGATAAGGCGCACGTCGAGGTCGAGGTGGACCGCACAGGCCGACTCGTCCCGGTCTTCGAGCAACTGTACGACCAGTCCATCGAGCGCTGGGCCGGGAAGCAGCACGAGCCGCTGGCTCTGGCCCGGTGGCGCCAGCGGCGGGAGTTCCCCATGGGGCGACTGGCCACCGTGGCCGCCCGATTCGGCGAATCCTGTGCGATCTGGGTGGCCTGGCGTGACGGAGAGCCCGCCGCGTCCATCGTCGTCCTGCGGCACGGCCCGTACGCCAAGTACTGGCGGGCGGCCATGAACCGGGACCTGGCCCACCGGATCTGGGCCGTCCCGCTGCTGACCCGGCTGGCCATCGAGGAGGCGTGCGAGGCAGGCTGCGGGATCTTCGACCTGGGGGAGTCGGCCCCGGGATCCTCGCTGGAGCACTTCAAGGCCGGCTTCGGAGCGGTCGGCCGCCCGTCCCCCCGCTACTGGCGGGAGCGGCTGCCCGTCTCCAGGGCCGAGCGCGGACTGCGCACGGCGGTCAAACGCGTGATCCGGTTCCAGGATGCCTGACCGCGCCGGTCGCGTGATCCGGTTCCAGGACGCCTGACCGCGCCGGTCAGCCGTCGCCCTTGAAGATGTCCAGGGGCTCGGCCTCGGCGCTGTGGCCGAGCGGGTCGAGGCCGTAGGCGTCCAGGATGGTGCGCAACAGCCCGTACAGGTTGTTGGGCTGGTCGTTGTCGCCCGGCTCCACCTGCTCGCCGACGACGACGGTCGGGATGTGGTTGTCCTCGTCCTCGCCGCCCTCGTCCTCGTCCCAGGTGACCACCAGCAGGCTGTTGTTGGCCATCGCCCAGTCGGCGTAGTCCCCGAGGTTCTTCCGCAGCCAGGCGTCGCCCCGTTCGATGCCGCCGTCGTGCATGTCGTTGTCGAGGTTCGGGATGACGAAGGAGACCTCCGGCAGGTCCGAGAAGTCCTCCGGGAAGTCCGTCCATGGGCGGTTGACCGAGTCGGGCAGGTTGGTGAAGTTCACCCACGGTGCGTGCCGGCGCACGTAGGGGCCGCTGGTGCAGCCCTTGAATCCGACGCTCGGCAGGCTCTCCGCGTAGCCGGTGAACGTCAGGTCGGCCTGCAGCAGCTGGGAGGCGAGGTTGCGGGAGGAGAAATCGTTCGGGCAGTCGTTGTCGACGCCCTGCGTGGAACCGGAGAACAGAGCCAGATAGTTCGGCTGGCTCGGATAGGTGATGGCGAAGAACTGGGTCAGATTGGCGCCCTTGCGGGCCAGTTCGTTGAGGAACGGGGCCTCGGGCGAGCCGATGATGTCCTCGTAGCCCCGGTTCTCCTCGACGACCACCACGATGTGGTCCGGCCGGGGGACGCCGCTGCCCTGGTCCGAGGAGCCGCAGCCCGCGACCGGGAGGAGCATCGCGAGGGCGGCGCAGGCGGCGACGAACGACGTCCGCATGCGGTGCACCGGCCGGAACGGCGTCATCAGTCGTGGTGTCACTGCTCTCCCCTGACCGTCGGTCCATCCGCGCTGCCGGTCACAGCAAACGGCAGTAACGTAATTTTTAGCACTTATGCCGCATCTTGGTCGGCTGGATCTCTGGTGTGTGCCGATGGAGGAAGCGCCACGGATGGCGCCCTCGGCCCGGTCGTCGCACCCGCTGTGCGGGAGGCATATCCATGGGCAAGCGTTCGCCGCTGACGACCGGTCAGTGGTCGCCGCGTGCTCCCCTGGAGACGCGGCGACCCGATGGGACGCCGGTCGGACCGTCGGGCGGGCGGCGCACGACGGCACTGCAGTGGGCGGCCCGGGCCGCATTGCCCCTCGCGCTCGTCCTGTGGCTGCTCTCCCTGCGCCACGTGAATCTGGACGCCATGACCGACCTGGGCCTGCTCCAGGTGCTTCCGGTGCTCTTCTGGGCCGCTCTCGGGCTGCTCGCCGTCGGCTTCTGCGTGGCCCTGTCCGACCGGCGGACCCGGGGCGGCTGGTTCGCCGCCTACGTCCTCGGTCTGATCGCGATCCTGCACGCCACCCCGGCGCTGCTGTACCCCACCCTGCGCTACGGCTGGGCGTGGAAGCACGTCGCCGTCGTGGACGCCATGATCCGCAACGGCGGCAGCGTGCCCGGCGCGGAGAAACTCGACGTCTACGACCAGTGGCCGGGCTTCTTCCACCTCAACGCACTGGTGGTGCAGGCCACCGGCCTGGAGTCGGCGCTCGGCTACGCGGTGTGGGCCCCGCCGGTCAACAACGTCCTGCTGCTCGCCCCGCTGCTGCTGATCTACCGGGCCGTGACCACGAACCGGAGGCTGATCTGGGGAGCGGTCTGGATCTTCTACTCCTGCTCGTGGGTCGGGCAGGACTACTTCGCGCCCCAGGCGTTCGCGTTCCTGCTCTTCGTCGCACTGATCGCCCTCGTGATGGGACAGCTGCGGGCCTTCGCCGAGCGGCCACCGGGCGACCGGGCCAGGGCATGGCCCGCCGGCAGATTCCTGCTCGCCGTGCTGATCATGGGCGTGATCGTCTGCTCTCACCCGCTGACCCCGCTGATGATGGTCAGCGCCCTGGTCGCCCTGTCCCTCCCGCGCCGCAACCGGCGGGTCCTGCTGCCGGTGCTGGGCGCCGGAGTGCTGCTGACCGTGGTCTGGGACGCCACCGTCGCGCGACCGTTCGTCTCGGCCAATCTGAGCGAGTTCGTCGGCGCGCTGCTGGAACCCGACTCCAACGTGGTCTCCGGACTGGCGACCCTGGGTAGCGCCGCGCCCGGGCAGGTGATGGTCTCCTGGGTCGACCGCGGCCTGTCCGCCGCCGTGTTCCTGCTGGCGGCCCTCGCGTTCGTCCGGCGCCGCTGGACCCGCCGTACCGGCATGCCGCTGCTCGTCCTGGCCCCCATGCCGGTCCTGATCGCGAACTCCTACGGCGGCGAGATGATCTTCCGCGCCTACTTGTTCGCGCTGCCCGCCGCCGCCCTGCTCATCGCGGCCCTGCTGTTCGAATCCCGAAGACATCCACGACTGCGTGTCCTCATGGTCGCCCCGCTGCTGCTGGCGATGCTCGGCGGGCTGCTCTTCGGCTACTACGGCAAGGAATCGGCCAACTACTTCACCGAGGACGAGGTGGCGGCCACCCACTTCGTCACGGCCACCACCCCTCCAGGGTCCCTCATCGTCTCCCTCACGTCGGACGTGCCCGGCCTGGAGATGAACTACGACAAGCATCCGCGGATCCAGCTCAACGAACAGGATCTGGAAGTACGCCAGCGACTTGTGGAGAACCCGATCGAAGGGCTGGACCCGTTTATCGACGGGGCGACCGTGCGGGAGCCGGCCTACATCGTGCTGAGCCGCGCTCAGGCCGCCGAGTGCTACCTCAACGGGACCCTGCCGGCCGACACCATGCAGCGCATGGACGAGGCGATGTCGAACACCTGGGGCTTCGTGCGGGTGTTCCGCAACCAGGACGCCGTTGTCTTCCGCTACCAGAACCCCGACGCGGGAGAGGCGTCATGACCACGCTCCCCATGAGCCTTCCGCCGCGTCGGCGATGGCCGCTGCGCATCGCACTCGCGCTGTCCGGCTGGCTCGCGCTCGCCGCGACCCTGACCCTGCCCGACGGGGGCGTCCCCCGCACGCTGGTCGTCTGCGTGTTCCTGCTGCTGTGCCCGGGGTTCGCGGCCACGCGGTGGGCCAGGCCCACGCCCTGGCACGAGAGGGGCTGGCCGTACGTCGTGGAGACCGCGTTCCTCGCCGTACTGCTCAGCCTGTGCCTGGCGGTCATCGCGGTGGAGCCGTTCTACCTCAGCGAGACCTTCACCACCACGCGTGTGGTCATAACCCTCGCGGCGATGACCTCGCTCCTGGCTCTGCTGCCCGCACCGGGGAGCCGCCGTAGGCCCGGCGCCCGGCCCACCGCCCCGGACGACGCACCGC
>NZ_POUC01000565.1 GCF_002891435.1 Streptomyces cahuitamycinicus | reverse complement strand
CTCACCCGCCCCGCGACGGCGACAGTACGGCGATCGGCCCAACTCCTGCCCGCCGCACGGCACTCCGGGGCCCGCCGAGCTCCCCTCCCCTTCCCGCCAACCTCTTCGTACGCGCACAACGAAGCACCCGCCCGCCGGGAGTGCGCCCGCCATGTAAACCCCGGCGGGATGCCGCCTCACCTCTTAAGAGGTGAGTTCTGTCGGTGAGTCTCCGCGGGCCGAACACGCCGATGGCCAGCGCCCGCCCGGGGGATCGGCGCTGGCCATCGCTTCGGGGGCGGCTCAGCCGTCCTGCTGGCCCGGCTCCTTGCGGGCCTGGGTGATGATGCGCTTCCAGGTGTGGACGGAGCCGCCGTGCTCCGCGGCGAGGTCGGCCGCGACCTCGCCGGCCTTTCGGCCGGGCTGGGCGGCCAGCGCCTGGGCGGCCTGCTCGATGCGCGGGTCCGGCCCGGTCCGGGCAGGGCGGCCGGACATGCCCGCCCGGTGCGTCGAGTCGTGCCAGTCCCACAGCTGCCGCCGGGTGCGGTACTCGCGCTCTCCCCCGCCGGGCAGCGGCTCGATTCGTACCGGGTCGGGCCATCCGGGCGGGGGCGTCTTCTTGTAGTGGCGCACGGCGCTGCCGTCCAGGCCGAGGACGCGCGCCTGCTCGGCGGGCGTGAGCTCCTCGTCGGGGTCGCCGCTGCGGTCGATGACCCGGCCGCCCTGCGGCCGGTCCTGGTTGCGCCGCTGCTTGTTGAACTCGGCGAACCACTCGTCCCACACGTCGACGTCCCAGTGCATGACCCCGTCGACCGTCTCCGGCTCGGGGTGACCGTTGGCCGCGCGGTCGCGCCACAGGTTGCTGAGCGTGGCCCGGCTGTAGCCGGTGTGCTCGATCAGGTCCTCGCGATTGGCGAGGCGGCGGCCGCCGATGGTCTTCATGACGCGTGCTCCTGGTGGGTCGGGACGTGGATACGATGGTGCCGGTTCGGTTTATGGGTCTGTTGAGGGCCCTCGGTGGCCGGACCGCGCGGCCCGGCGGGATTCCCAATGCATTGCTCCGCCGGGCCGTTTGGTTTCCCGGTCAGCTCCGGGCGAGTTCGATGATCCGCTTCAGGGTGAGGTTCTTCTTGAACGGCTTGCCCATGCGCTCCTCGGCTCCGGCCCACTCCGCGAAGATCCCGGGGTTCATCCGGGCGGACTCGATCAGATCTTTCCGCTTCGCCAGCGGGCAGGCCCGGCAGCTGAGCCGCCCCATCCGCTCGTAGGCGGGGTGCCACGGGATGCCGTTGTCACGGTGGATCTTCCAGACCTGGTCCGTCTTGAGGTGGTGGACCGGCAGCCAGGTCGTGACGACGCGCAGCGTCTTCGCGGTCATCCGGTGCTGCTCGATGACCGGCTTGGCCGCCCGGGCCCGGGACTCCTCCGCCCGCATCCCCATGGCATACCCGGCCCGGATCGGGCGGCCGAGCCTCAGCTCGTCGGCGAGCTCGTCGACGTACGCGCGCCCGACCGCGGTCTTCGTGTCGCTCGTGCAGAATCGCGCGAAGTAACCGGGCCAGTTGCCGTGATCCAGGATCCGGTCCCACAGGGACGGCCACCGCTGGCTGCGCCGGACGAGGAACGGAACGTCGTACAGGGCGGCGTGGCGGCGGGCGACGTCTTCCGCGCCCGGCCACTCAATCAGGTGTCCGCCCGGCGTACGCCCGAGGTCGCAGTGCAGCACGCGCACCTTGTGCAGCTGGCCCGCCTTGGCGGCCTGCGTGCACACCTCGTGCACGAGGACGCCGGAGTCCTTGCCGCCGCTGTCGCCGACGACCACGACGTCGTTGGCCTCCCAGTCGAATTCGGCGGCCGCCGTGGGCGCGGCCGGCGCGGCGGCCGGCGCGAACAGTTCGAGCTGGGCGGCGGCGCACCCGGTGCCGCACGGCGGGGTGGGCCTGGGGTTCTTCGTCACAGGGGTCTCTCCCGGTGTTGAGGGTGATCGGTGGGGCCGTCCTGCCGGGGAGGGAGCGAGCATTCCCGTCTCGCTCCCTCCCCGGTCGGCGGGTCGGGTGGGGCTACAGCGGCCGCCCGTCGCAGTCGACGTAGCCGTCGGCGGAGCGGTGGGGCTGGATGCACTCGGCGTGCGCCGCCTCGTGGTCGTCGTCCTCGTCGTCGGCGCTGGCCTGGGGGTCGGTGAGCCAGTTGGCGATGACCTCGACGCAGTCGGCAAGCCGGTCGGCGGGGCGCTCCATCAGCCCCTTCTCGACGCCGTTGCCGTCGCCGACCTCCACGCGCCACTCGTCACCGGGGCGGACCGGCGGCCGCTGGTCCATGGGCCACTCGTCGTCGTCCTCGTTGTAGAGGGCCAGCACCATGTACGGCCCTGCGCTCGTCTTGCCCGCGCCCTGGTCGCGGGGGATGACCAGCCAGGTGTTCCGGCCGCCGTCGAGCAACGGCTCGTCGTCGAAGTGCGCGGTGATGCCCCACTCGGCGAGGGCCTTGCGGGCGAGCTGCTCGGCGCTCTCGCCCACACCCCCCTCCGGCGCGCTGCCGCCGGAGCGACGGGCCTGCTCCATGATGGAGCCCACGAGGGCGGCGGTGTCCTCCACGTACGGGCGGCGCTGCCCGGCGGAGTGGTAGACGGTGGTGCGGGCGTTGCTGCCGGGCTCGCCCCAACTCGCGGTCCAGTAGCCGTGTTCCCGGATGGGGTAGCGGGTGGTGACGTCCGGGAAGACCTCGTGGCTCCGGGCGGAGAACCCCTCGAAGACGACCTCCGTGCCGTCGGCAAGCGGCACACGAACGCGGTGCCAGTCGGCGCTGAGCGAGTAGCCGTCCTCGACGCAGCGCAGTCCCGCAGCGCGCAGCATGGCGAGCGGGGCCGTACCGGCCGGGTCGTCGGGTGCGGTCGGGGCTTCGCCGCCGTGCTGCTCGACCAGGTCGCGCAGGGCTTGCACGGGCACGTCCAGGAACTGGCTGTCGTCGGCGTTGCCGCCGGTCAGGAAGCTCTCCCAGGAGTCCTCGTTCTCCCAGTCCTCGCCCTCGGGGGCCTCCAGGCCGGGCCACAGGGCGACGGCGGCCGCCCGGTCCTCCCCAGCCTTGATGTTGACGCTGAACGCGTGGCCGTCAGCCAGCAGGACCGGCCGGAAGATGCGATCGGTGCCCTCGGCGATGAGGCGGTCGAGACGTGCAGTGATCACAGAGTTCTCCTGTTGAGGTTCGTCGGTGTGGACCCGGGGGCCCTGGCGTCGGTCGGGATTCCCGCCCCTCTTGACGTATCTAATACTCTCACGATTTCGGGGGTGTGGTCAAACCGGATTCCGCAGGTCAGAAACGCTTCACCCCGCCTCATCTCCGGGGAGGTGAGGCGGGGTGCGGGCGGCGCTCTCGGTCAGTCCTGGGGCAGGGCGAGCCATTGGGAGATGAGTTCGACGGGCGCGGGCTCCAACTGGGCGATGGGCCGGGCCTCCCCGACGGGATCGGCGCCGGTCTCGGCGGCCTCCCACATCACGCGGCCGTGCTCGATGCCGTGGCCGCCGGGCCGGTAGATCTCCAGCAGGACCCCGGTCCCCGGGCCGCCGCCGCGTACGCGGTCGCCGGGCGTGACGCCGTACGTGCTCCGGTCGTAGGCGATGGCGTCCGGGTCGACGGGCCTGATCAGGTCCCGGGTGGTGCGGAAGGCGTCGGTGTCACCGTCCCAGTGGACGGTGAGCGTGCCGTCGGCGTCGTCGACCGTGCGGACGGTGCCGCGCTGTTCCCACTGGCGGGGGTGTGTGTAGTGGCCACCGTACGGGTGGCTGAAGGCCTCGAAGTGCACGCTGATCCGCTCCACGCGGTCCCCGGGGCGGTAGGCGGCCGGGTACAGAGCGGCGGGGACGATCAGGACTTCGTCGTCGATGTCGACGCAGGCCGTGAGGATGCCGATCAGGCTGACGGCCCGGCCGTGGGCGGGGTGGCGCTGGGGCAGTGCCCGGTAGCAGACCTCGCCCGGGGCGGCCTTCCATGCCCAGCGGCGCCGGTCGGAGCCGTCGAAGTAGCCCATGACCAGGTCTCCGGGGCACACGTCCTTGGCGTACGCGGGCCGGGCCAGTGCGGGGTCAAGGTCCTCGGGGAGCGGGCCAAGCTGCCGGTCCTCGATCAGGACGTGGCAGAACTCAACGTGGGGATCAGCAGGCCTGATCATGCGCGGTGTCTCTCCTGGGAGTTGAGGTTTTTCGGGGTCCGGGGG
>NZ_POUC01000564.1 GCF_002891435.1 Streptomyces cahuitamycinicus | reverse complement strand
GCGACACCCTGCGCCCCGACCGTCGGCGTGACACCGACCGTGACCGCGACCCCAGGGACACGCGCCCGGGCGACCGGCGCACGGACGACCGCCTGCGTGACGACGACCGCCGCCGAGACGAAGACCGGCGCCGGACCAACGACCGCAGGGACGACCGCCGCCGCGACACCGACAAGGACCGCCCCCGCCGCCGCCCGCTCCGCCGCGCCCGCCAGACCATCAAGTCGGCGGTGAACAGGGCTCGTCGCGCTGGCCGCAGGCTCTACGGCAAGGCTCGGCGCACCCTCGGCAATCGCCTGAACGACCGCCTGCGGCGGCTGCGGGACCGGTGGCGGCGCCGGAAGGAACACGGCAGGGATCGAGCTCGTGACCGAGGCCGGAATCGGCGACGCGAAGAGGAGCGTCAGCGGGAGAACAACGGCATCACGGACTTCGAACTGCCCAGGGTCCGGTTCCGCACGAAGGACGGCGATCCCCACACCCTCCTCTTCAACGGGAAGGGCAGGAGCGCCGACTTGGCCGTCCGCAGTGTCCTGCAGGCCATGGCCGGGTACTTCGGGGGCTGGGATACAGAGATCCAGGAACTCAGGGATCAGGGAAAGCCGGACCTCGCGGACGCCATGGCGGATCTCATTGCTGCCGCACGCCGCCAGGCACAAACGGTCGAAACCATGCAGAACTCCCTGCCCAAACCCCGCAACCGTCATGGCATCAGCCGGGGAACGCTGGGCGACGTGGCCTTCCAGCGTCGAATCGAGCGTCTCCGGGACGCCATGGAGCGCCTGGCGGAGCTGCTGGAGCAGCGGAATGCCGGCGACAAGGAGCCGCCGATGCCGGACACCGTCCTGCCGCCGTTCGCCGACGGGCCCATGGCTTTCAACTTCAAGGCCAGATTCATCAAGCAGAGCACCCCGAAGGGTACGGAGGCGGACGAGCGACGCAGTGCCCATCCGGTGGGCTGGAAGGAGCTGGAGAAACTCCCGGGTGGACGCTCCGAACGAGGTCGATTCTGGGTGCGCATGCACATGCTTCCGGCGAAGATCGGCGGACACTCGTCCACATCCAACCTCGTGCCCGCACTGGGAGCCATCAATACAAGGGCCATGGTGAAAATCGAGCATCCCGCTCAAGCGGCTCTCGGACACGTGGTAGAGCACGGAACGATTCCCGCCGACCCGGAAGACATGATCTGGTATCAGGTTTCCATTAATTACCGGGGACAGTTTCCAGGGTTTCCACGACGCGTGGGGGTGCGCTGGGGCGGCTACAAGGTGTCCGGCAACCAGTGGCAGGAGAAGAGCTCGACAAGCACTTGGGCGGAGAATTTCCCGGCTCCGAACATTGCAGCTGGATTCGATATCAAGAAGGCAAAAGCGGCCACAGTGAGAATGGTGACGCGGGTATCCGATAGCACTGCGCAGAAGATAGTCAAACTGCTTGCTGCCGCCCCCGGAAGCTATAACAGCGTTGATGACCTCGTCGGGGCTCTGTCCTCCGGAGCTGTGGGCCTAGCTGGGGAACCTGCTCAGCGGCTGCGAAAAGACCTCGCGAAGCTGATCGCTGCACGAGGGAAGATCAATTTCTGAGGTAGGGATATCAATGGAACCAACGGCTGCTGAACGTGCCTGGATCGATGTCTTCGAAGAGTTGAGGAACTGCCCCGACGTTCTCTTGGACATGGACACTATTGAGTTCCCCGACGGGGAGGTACCAGATGCGGATGCCGCTTTCGCGTCGCTCGCGGGGCAGGACGGTATCGTCCTCGATCCGTCGTTGAAAGAGTGTTATCTACGATTTTCGGATCTGGCCGCCGGTTGGGGAGCCGGAATGACCGAAGAGGATGAAGACCCGGTGTTCGCCGGGGAGTTCGATGTCATGCCCCTTGTTCGGGCGATTCGTGATTCCGCGCCGATCGAGCGCTCGCCCGATCCCTCGCCAGAGCGGCGGGAGTTTCTGTCCGAGCTCCGGGATTTCGACGTTACGAGCCTGTCGGGCACAGGAAAGGTCGCCTCGCTGCGTATCCGACAAGGCGTCGCGCACAACCCGGAGATATGGTTCAGTGACGGGCGTGGCGGTATCCATCAGATGGATATCGATCTGTGCGGTTATCTCGACGTCTTGCGGATCACCAAGGGAACGTTCGGCTGGCAGTACCTGTTCACAAACGTTTCCCTAGCTCATGACCGATTCGAGGTGAGCGTGCGATTCCTCAACGAAATGCTCCAGGTCTTCCCCGACTTGTTCCCCGCGCACAACTACGAGCCGTTGCGAGTCCGACTCGCCGAGCGTCTGCGCTAGATACGGACAGGAACCCATGACCCGCTACGCCGACATCCCCAAACCCATCCGCTCCGGCATCGTCGTCGTCAACCCCGACACCGGCACCCCGCAGCGCATCATCGTGCTGCAGTTCAACCCGGACACCCTGGAACGCAGCGTCAGCCCCCAGTCGGCCGGTGACAGCGGGGACGCCGGAGGCGGCGGCACCGGCAGCGGGGACCGCAACGAGGCTCTCCGCCTCAAGGGCCCCGCGCAGGAGACCTGGAAGTTCACCGCCGAGATCGACGCGACCGACCAGTTCGAGATCGCCGCGCCCGACGGGATCCACCCCCAGCTGGCAACCCTGGAAATGCTGGTGCAGCCCACCACCGCGCAACTGCGCGCCGCGAGCAGGCTGTCGCAGAAGGGCGCCATCGAGATCAGCCCGATCGAGATGCCGCTGACGCTGTTCACCTGGGGGAGCAAGCGGGTCATGCCGGTGCGGTTGACGGAGTTGTCCGTGAACGAGTCCGCCTTCGACGTGCATCTCAATCCCATCCGGGCCTCGCTCAGCATCGGGATGAAGATCCTCACCGTCAGTGATCTGCCGGCCGGGCATCGCGGTGCGGATCTCTACCTCGCGCACCTCGCCCAGAAGGAGCGGCTGGCCGCCTCCGCCCGGGGCGGCAGCCTCGGCACGCTGGGGCTCGGCGGCGGCATCGGGGCAGCGGCGAGCGCATCGATCAGGAGGGGCTGAGCCACACCATGGCCGACATCGAACCGTACGAGAGTGCCCTGGACGCCATCCCCGGGGCTCATCCGTATCCCCGCACCAGCAGGTACCACGACGCCGAGATCGGGATCCACCGCCGCCCCGACGGGAGTGAAGTCCGGTACACCAAGCGCCGGTTGCTGCCGCCCCTCGAGGACGACGGTCACCAGGAGGCCCAACCCCACGTCGTCGGCGCCGGGGAGCGGCCCGACCTGCTCGCCCAGCGCTACTTCGGCGATCCCGGTCAGTGGTGGCAGATCGCCGACGCCAACCCCGTACTGGATCCACGTGAGTTGACCGACGAGGCCGGGCGGATCATCGGCATACCGATCGCCGGCGGCTTCCCGCGGGGGGACCGGCGTGTTTGACCTGCCGGTGGGGCAGGGCCCCGTCCACATCACCCTCCTCATGGGGCCCAAGCTCGCCCGTCCCGTGCCCGCCGAGGTCACCGAGGCCCTGCTCTCCGCGCAGATCACCGCCACAGCGGGCGAGCGCAGCGGTTTTCAGCTCGCCTTCGACCTCACCAAGAACGGGATCATCAGCCGCCGGCTGCTGCCCGAGGGGTTCTTCGATCCGAAGACCCGCCTGATCGTGACCGTCAATGTGCGGGGCACGCCCGCCGTGCTCTTCGACGGGCTGGTCGTGCGTCAGGAAGTCGGCGCCAGCAACCGGCCCGGCCACTCCACCCTCACCGTCACCGGCGAGGACCTCACCCTGCTGATGGACCTGGAGGAGCGCACCGCCCGCTACCCCAACCTGCCGCCCTCCGAGCGGGCCCTCGCCATCCTGCGCCGCTACTCCGACTACGGCATCCGGCCCGACGTCTACACCGAGAAGGTCGCCCAGCCCCCGCACCAGGACCTGCGCGTGCACTACCAGACCGGGACCGACCTCCAGTACGTCACCGAGCTGGCCCGCGCCAACGGCTACACCTTTTACCTGGAGCCCGGACCCAACCCGGGTCAGTCCGCCGCCCGTTGGGGACCGGAGGTCCGGCTCGGCATCCGCCAGCACGCCCTCAACGTCAACATGGACGCCCAGTCCACCGTCGACCAGATGACGTTCGCCTACGACGGGACGGCCCGGGAAGAGCCGCAGGCACGGTGGCAGGACCCGGGCACCCGGCAGTCCACCCTGCTGCCGCAGCCGCCGATCAGCCC
>NZ_POUC01000563.1 GCF_002891435.1 Streptomyces cahuitamycinicus | reverse complement strand
GCACGGCGGGGCGCCTGCACGAGGACGTCGCCCAGCACTGCGGCACTCGGTCGACCCGGCCACGACCGGCAGCGTGGAGACCGGCGCGGGCCCGGCCTCGCCCGGAGACCGGCGCGGGCCCGGCCTCGCCCGGGAACCGGAGCGGGTCAGGCTCGCCCGGACCGGAGCAGGTCAGGCCTCGAGACCGGAGCGGGTCAGGCCTCGTCGCCGTGCCGTTCGGCGAGCAGCCGCAGCACCGAGCGCAGCTCGTCCAGGGCCTCCTCGATGACCTCGCGCTCCCCGAAGACCAGCTGGTGCAGGACCAGTCCCTCCAGGGTGGCGAACACCATCCGGGACAGGCCCTGGCCGACCGGCCCGGGCAGCATCTGGGTGAGCTCACGCCGGGTCGCGTCGAAGTACTCGTCGTACAGCGAACGCAGGAGGGCCAGGAGTTCGGGGCGGCGCCGAGCCTCCAGCAGCAGCTCGTACTGGAACGCCTGGAGGTCCGGCCCGGCCTCCACCATGTCCGTCAGACCCACCGAGAAGTCGGCGACCTCGCCCGTGCCCGGTTCGAGGGCGCTGCTGCTCAGGGAGGAGCGGATGGCGTGGGCCACGGCCTCCTCGATCAGCGCGTCGCGTGAGCCGAAGTGGTGCACGACCAGGCCGTGGGTGACGCCGGCCTCCTCCGCGACGGCCCGGTAGGTGAGTCTGCGCAGCCCGCCCCGGGCCACGACACGCACGGCGGCCTCCAGCAGGGCCTCACGTCCCGTGCCGTAGTTCACGCGCTTGCGGGGGCGCCGCCCGGCGGGCTCGGTCATGCCGGTGACCCTACCGGGGCGGTCGCGCTCGGCGAACGGGACGGCCGGGCCGCGCGTCAGCGGCGCGGGGGGCGGATGCCACGGAACTCCCAGTCGCCGCCGAGGGCGGTCGAGAGGACCTCCTCCGACTCCGTGGGCTGGGCGCCCACGTCCGTGCGGATGGCGGCCGGTCCGGTCACGATGTGGTTGGTGAGGCGTCCGAGGCCCTCCACCTCCACCTCCACGACGTCGCCCGGCCGGACGGGCCGGGAGTTGGCGGGAGTGCCGGACAGGAGGACGTCCCCGGGGTACAGGGTGATGGTGCGGGCGATGTCGGCGACGAGGTAGTGCATGTCCCAGGTCATCTCGTCGGTCGAACCGTCTTGCACCACCTCTCCGTTGACGTACGTCCGCAGTCGCTTGCCGTGGAAGTCCCAGTCGGTGACCAGTCCGGGGCCGAGCGGGCAGAGGGTGTCGGAGCCCTTCACACGGAGCATGGACCCGGCGTCGGTGTCGCGGAAGTCGTGCAGGCCGTAGTCGTTGGCGACCGTGTACCCGGCGATGTACTCGCCCGCCTCGGCCGGCGAGATGTTCCGCGCGGTCTTCCCGACGACGATGGCCACCTCGCCCTCGTAGTTGAGCCACTTGCAGCCTTCGGGCCGGACGACGGCGCCCTGGTGGGAGTTGAGGGCCGAGGTCGGCTTGTGGAAGTAGGTCGGGGTGTCGGGAAGTCCGATCCGGAACTCGTCCACCCGGCTGCGGTGGTTGAGGTGGACGGCGATCACCTTGGAGGGCACGACCGGGGGCAGGTGGTGGGCGTCCTCGGTCGTGACACGGCGGCCGTCCCCGGCGACGAGTTCGTCACCGTCGACGGTGACCTGGACGGCGGCGCCGTCGAGGAGAATGCGGCGGTACTCAGGCATGGGCGGACTCCTGCGCGGCGGTGTGGCCGGCGGTCCAGCCGCCGGCGGGGCGGTCGAACCAGAGGTGTGCCTGGCCGGTGCCGACGGAGTTCTCGTACGCGCCGTACTGACGGGCCCGGGCGGCACAGCGCCGCTCGCCGAGAGCGCCGGCCAACATCAGGTAGTGGAAGAACTTCGCCTCGGGCTTGTACCGCCAGAACTCGTCCATCGTGTCGAGGACCTTGTCGTGGCGGCCCTCCTTGAACCAGGCGATGCGTTCGAGGTCGGCCGCGCGGGCCTCGGGGGTGCGGATGTGCACCGGGTCACTGGCCTCGTGGTCGCGCAGTTCGCGCAGCGGCCAGAAGGTGTGCGAGAGGGCGCCGGAGGCGATGAGCAGCACCCGGCGCCCGGGCGTCGCGGCGATCCCGTCGGCGAGGGCCCGACCGAGCCGCAGGTGGTCCTCCATGTCGCCGGTCTGGCAGACGCCGATGGTGACCCACCGCTTGCCGGGCAGTCCCTTTCCCAGGTACTTCCAGAGGTTGAGGGTGGCGTAGTAGATGGGCAGGTACGAATCGTCGACCGGCGTGATCCACGTGCCGTGCTTGTCGGCGAACGCGGCCACGCTGTGGGCGAGTTCGGGATCGCCGGGGAAGTCGTACGGCATCCTGCACATGCCGCGCGGCAGTTCCTCGGAGGTGAAGAGCCCGGCCCTGCGCGCCTGCGCCGTCACGACGAACTCGACGGTGGTCGCCCAGTGGGAGTCCAGGACGACGACGGTGTCGTAGTCGTCACGCTCGAAGACGTCCCTGCGCAGCTGTCGCAGCCCGGTGACGAGGGTGATCTCCTTGCCCTCGTTGAGCTCGAGACGGTCGGCCTCGGGCAGCACGATGGTGGGCACGTGGGCGAGCAGCCCGGCCCCGACGATCTCACCCATGGTCCTGGTCCCATCCCTCCGGGGCGGTGACGGTGTTCTTCAGGTCACAGTAGAAGTCGAAGCTCCAGGTCCCGCCCTCCCGGCCGACCCCGGACTGCCGGGAGCCGCCGAAGGGTGCCCGGAGGTCGCGCACGAAGAAGCAGTTGACCCAGACGGTGCCGGCGACGAGCCGGGAGGTGACCCGCTCCGCCCGCTCCCGGTCGCCGGTCGCGACGGTGGCGGCCAGCCCGAAGCGGGTGTCGTTGGCGAGCCGCACGGCCTCGTCCTCGCCGGTGAAGGTCTGCAGGGTCAGGACCGGCCCGAAGACCTCCTCCTGCACGATCTCCGAGTCCTGGGCGACGTCGGTGAGCAGGGTGGGTGCGTAGTACTGCCCGTCCTCGCGATGACCGCCGACGACGGCCCGTGCCCCCGCCGCGACCGCGCGCTGCACGAAGCCGTCGATCTTCTCCAGCTGGCGGGGATGGACGGTGGGCCCGATGTCCGTGGCCTCGTCGCGGGGGTCGCCCTGCCGCAGGGCCGTGGCCTTCTCGACGAACCGGCGGGTGAACTCCTCGGCGACGGTCTCCTCGACGAGCAGCCGGGTGGCCGCCAGGCAGACCTGCCCGGCGTTGTCGTACTGCTCCACGGCGAGGCCGGCGGCCAGGTCCAGGTCGGCGTCGGCGAAGACCAGCAGGGGTGACTTGCCGCCGAGTTCGAGGCTCAGGGGCGTGAGGTTCGCCGCGGCCGAGGCGGCGATCCGCCTGGCCGTCGGCACCGACCCGGTGAAGCTGATGCGGCGCACGTCGGGGTGGGAGGTGAGGGCGTCGCCGATCTCGGAGCCGTACCCCTGGACGACGTTGAGGACACCGGCGGGCAGTCCGGCCTCGGCGGCGATGTCGGCCAGCAGGGAGGCGGTCAGCGGCGACCACTCGGCGGGCTTGAGGACGACGGTGTCGCCGGCGGCGAGGGCGGGGGCGACCTTCCAGGTGGCCAGCATCAGGGGCGCGTTCCACGGGGTGATCAGCACACAGGGCCCGGCCGGGTCCCAGCTGACGTGGTTGGTGTGACCGCGCGTCTCGAAGTCCTCGTGCTCGAGACGGAGCAACCAGTCGGCGAAGAACCGGAAGTTGTGGGCGACGCGGGGCATGACGCCCCGCCGGTGCGAACGGAGCAGGGCGCCGTTGTCCGTGGTCTCGACGATCGCCAGCTCCTCGGTCCGCTTCTCGACGCCGTCGGCGACGGCGTGCAGGATGCGGGCGCGTTCGGCGCGGGGGGTGGCGGCCCAGGCGGGGAAGGCATCCCGTGCGGCGGCGACAGCGGCCTCGGCCTCGGCGGGCCCGCCCCTGGCGATCTCGCCGAGTGCGCTGCCGTCGATGGGCGAGCGATCGGTGAAGGTTCCGGCGGATGCGACACGCTCGCCGCCGATCCAGTGCCGGGTGTCGACGGAAACACCGGCGACGCGGATGTTGTCAGACATGAGAAGGGTTCCGTTCAAACGAGGGGAATCGCACGCACCTGGGGGGCGCGGGGCTGTATCGATTTGCGGCTCCGCCGCGTGGGCGCGATCAACCACAACGAGCCCGCACCCGCCCACAGACCT
>NZ_POUC01000562.1 GCF_002891435.1 Streptomyces cahuitamycinicus | reverse complement strand
GGCGGGGCCAATGAACTGGCCCGCGAGGTGGGCGGGTTGCTGGGTGCCGAGCCGGTCGTGACGACGGCCACGGACGCCGTGGGCCTGCCGGGCCTGGACACCCTCGGACTGCCTGTGGAGGGCGATGTCGCCGCGGTGTCGCGGGCGCTGCTGGACGGTGAGGCGGTGGCGCTGCGGGCCGAGGTGGCCTGGCCGCTGCCGCCGCTGCCGGTGACGGACGAGGGGTCGTACACGATCCGGGTCACCGACCGGCTCGTGGAGACGGCCGGGCGCGAGGTGGTGCTGCGGCCGCCGACGCTGGTCGTCGGGGTCGGGGCGTCGAAGGGCGCGCCGGTCGAGGAGGTCCTCGGGCTGGTGGAGGACGCCCTGCGGGAGGCCGGGCTGTCCGCGGCGTCCGTCGCCGAACTGGCCACCGTCGACGCCAAGGCCGGGGAGCCCGGCATCGTCGAGGCCGCGGGGCGGCTCGGGGTGCCCCTGGTGACGTACTCCGCCGGGGAACTGGCCGGGGTCGACGTGCCCCATCCGTCCGACGCGCCGCTCGCGGCCGTCGGGACCCCGTCCGTGGCGGAGGCCGCCGCGCTCGTCGGCGGCGGCGAACTGCTCGTCCCCAAGCGGAAGTCGGCCGCGAGACCGGCGATGGCGACCTGTGCCGTCGTACGGCGGCCCGGACGCGGGCGGCTCGCGGTGGTCGGGCTCGGACCCGGCGCGCGGGACCTGCTGACGCCGCGTGCGCAGGCCGAACTGCGGCGGGCCTCCGTGCTCGTCGGGCTCGACCAGTACGTCGACCAGATCCGCGATCTGCTGCGGCCCGGCACCCGGATCCTGGAGTCGGGGCTCGGGGCCGAGGAGGAGCGGGCGCGCACGGCCGTCGAGGAGGCCCGCAAGGGGCAGGCCGTCGCACTGATCGGCAGTGGGGACGCGGGCGTCTACGCCATGGCCTCCCCGGCGCTGGCCGAGGCCTCCGACGACATCGACGTGGTCGGTGTGCCCGGCGTGACGGCGGCGCTCGCGGCCGGCGCGATCCTGGGCGCACCGCTGGGCCACGACCACGTGTCGATCAGCCTGTCCGACCTGCACACGCCGTGGGAGATCATCGAGCGGCGGGTGCGGGCGGCGGCCGAGGCGGACATCGTGGTCACCTTCTACAACCCCCGTTCGCGCGGCCGCGACTGGCAGCTCCCCAAGGCGCTGGGCATCCTCGCCGAGCACCGGACACCGGCCACGCCGGTCGGTGTCGTACGCAACGCCTCGCGGCCGGACGAGTCCAGCCGGCTCACGACGCTGGGGGCGCTCGACCCGGCGACGGTCGACATGATGACGGTCGTGACCGTGGGCAACACGGCGACCCGGGACATCGCGGGGCGCATGGTGACCCCGCGCGGCTACCGCTGGCAGTCGGCGCGGGAGGGCTCCGAGTGAACCGCGTCGTCCATCCGATCGAGGAGGAGTCCTACCGGCGGCTGCGCGCCCGGCTGGACACCTCGCACTTCCCGCCGCTGACCCGGGCGGTCGTGGAGCGGGTCATCCACTCCGCCGCCGACCTCGACTACGCCACCGACCTCGTCATGGCCGAGGCCGACCTGGAGAAGGCGCACGCGGCGCTGCACGCCGGGGCGCCCGTCGTCGTGGACGTGGCGATGGTCGGCGCCGGCATCACGCGGCGCGAGACCGTCTGCCGCCTCGGGGACGCCGAGTCCGGTCCGGGGCTGACCCGCTCCGCGCACGCGATCCGGCTCGCCCACGAGCAGGTCGGCCCGGGTGCCCTGTGGGTGATCGGCAACGCGCCGACCGCGCTGGAGGAGCTGCTGACGCTCGACGCCGACCCGGCGCTCGTCATCGGACTGCCCGTCGGTTTCGTCGGAGCCGTCGAATCGAAGGCCGCGCTGCGCGAGAGCGGGCTGCCCGCCGTGAGCAACGTGTCCGAGAAGGGCGGGTCGGCGGTCGCCGCCGCCGCGCTCAACGCTCTGCTGTACCACCCCACTTCCGCCGAGGAGAACCTGTGACCACCCCGCCCGCCCTGCTCATCGCCGGCCACGGCACCCGGGACGACGCCGGAGCCGAGGCGTTCCGCGACTTCGTACGGCAGCTGGGGGCCCGGCACCCCGAACTGCCCGTCGCGGGCGGCTTCATCGAGCTGTCCCCGCCGCCGCTGGGCGAGGCCGTCACCGAGCTGGTGGAGCAGGGCGTACGGCGGTTCGCCGCCGTCCCGCTGATGCTGGTGTCCGCCGGGCACGCCAAGGGCGACATCCCGGCGGCCCTGGCCCGTGAGAAGGAGCGGCACCCGGGCATCTCCTACACCTACGGCCGTCCGCTCGGCCCGCATCCGGCGCTGCTGAACGTGCTGGAGCGGCGGCTGGACGAGGCCCTGGGGTCCCTCGGCGGCCGTACGCCCGGGGACCGTTCCGACGTGACGGTGCTGCTGGTGGGGCGCGGCTCCACGGACCCGGACGCCAACGCCGAAGTACACAAGGCGGCGCGGCTGCTGTGGGAGGGGCGCGGGTACGCGGGTGTCGAGACGGCGTTCGTGTCGCTGGCGGCGCCGGACGTGCCGAGCGGGCTGGACCGCTGCGTGCGGCTGGGCGCCCGCCGGGTCGTGGTCCTGCCCTACTTCCTGTTCACGGGCATCCTGCCGGACCGGGTGCGGCACCAGACGGAGGGCTGGGCGGCGGCGCACCCCGAGGTCGAGGTGCTCTCGGCCGATGTCATCGGGCCGGAGCCCGAGCTGCTCGACCTGGTGTGGGAGCGGTACGAGGAGGCCGTCAAGGGTGATCTGCGGATGAACTGCGACTCGTGCGTCTACCGCATTGCCCTGCCCGGTTTCGAGGACAAGGTGGGCATGCCGCAGCAGCCGCACTTCCACCCGGACGACGACGACCACCACCACGGGCACGGTCACGGGCACCACCACGGCGCTCACTCGCATGCGCACTGAACACGGGCACGATCTGCGCCACCACGGGGACGCGGAAGTGCGGGACGACGGCGGCTCGCTCGTCGACCTCGCCGTGAACGTCCGCGCGGACACGCCGCCCACCTGGCTGCGGGAGCACATCGCCGCGTCGCTCGGAGGGCTCGCGGCCTACCCCGACGGGCGTACCGCGCGGGCGGCGGTGGCGGCACGGCACGGGCTGCCGGTGGAGCGGGTGCTGCTGACGGCGGGTGCGGCGGAGGCGTTCGTGCTGCTGGCGCGGGCGCTGAAGGTGCGGCGGCCGGTCGTCGTCCACCCCCAGTTCACGGAGCCGGAGGCGGCGCTGCGGGACGCGGGGCACCCGGTCGGCCGGGTGCTGCTGCGGGAGGCGGACGGTTTCCGGCTGGACCCGGCGGCCGTCCCCGAGGACGCGGACCTGGTGGTGATCGGCAACCCGACGAACCCGACGTCGGTGCTGCACCCGGCGGACACGATCGCCCGGCTCGCCCGGCCCGGGCGGGTGCTGGTGGTGGACGAGGCGTTCATGGACGCGGTGCCGGGCGAGTGCGAGGCCCTGGCCGATCGCGTCGACGTGCCCGGCCTGGTGGTGCTGCGCAGCCTGACCAAGACGTGGGGGCTGGCCGGGCTGCGGATCGGGTACGTGCTGGCGGCGCCCGAGACCGTCGAGGACCTTCAGCGGGCGCAGCCGCTGTGGCCGGTGTCGACCCCGGCGCTGGCCGCCGCCGAGGCGTGCGTGGGGCCGCGGGCACTGGCGGAGGCGGCCCACGCGGCGCACCGCATCGCGGCGGACCGCGCGCACCTGCTGGCGGGCCTCGCCCGCTTCGCCCCGGCCGGGCTGCGGGTGGCCGGGCCCGCGCGGGGCCCGTTCGTCCTGGTCCGCCTGCCCCGGGCGTCCGCCGTCCGCCAGCGGCTGCGCGACCTCGGTTACGCCGTGCGGCGCGGGGACACCTTCCCCGGGCTGGACCAGGATTGGCTGCGGCTGGCGGTGCGGGACCGCAGAACGACCGACGGGTTTCTGCGGGTGCTGGAGCGAGCGCTGACACCAGCCGACGCCTGAAGGCGAAGAAGCCGGCCCGGGAAGGTGGACCGGGCTCTCACATACCGATCGACACTCTGCCCCGCCGCCCGGCCCCGGATCGCCGGTGGTCAGCCCCGGCGGCGTGCCCGGGCCAGCACTCCCCCGCCCACAACGAGCAGGGCAATCGCGGCGCCCACGAGGTACGGCGTGGTCGAGCTGCCGCCCGTCTCGGCCAGGCCCGTCTCGGCAGGGC
>NZ_POUC01000561.1 GCF_002891435.1 Streptomyces cahuitamycinicus | reverse complement strand
GTCGGGGTGGGTGTAGGCGCAGAGCAGGCCGTAGTCGTGCGCGTCGAGGTCGGCCCGCTCCCAGACTCCGGATCCCTCCAGCATGCCCATCTCGCGCGCCCACTCCGTCGAATGCGCCCTGGCCTCGTCGAGATGCGGGTTCAGCCGCGCGGGATGCGGCAGGTAGAAGTGCGGGAGTTCGAACGGCTGCGTCATGGCCGGGCCCTACCCGGCGCCCCGCAACGGCATCCACCGAGTCGCACATGATCACACCATCGCGTGAATCAGGGGGCGTCCCGTACCTGGATCAGCGCGTGCGTGCCACTGGTGCGCCAGCGCTGGTCCTCCGCCGCGACCAGGGCGGCCTCGGTGTGCGCGTCGAGGCCCGTGATCACGTCGGACTTCAGGGTGCGCAGGGCGGCGACCGGGCCGGGGAAGCAGGTGGCGACGTCGGCGAACGGTGTGGTGGGGTCCCAGAGCCGGTCGCCCACCAGACGGCGGTAGTTGAGGTCGCCCTTGACGATCGTGAGGACGGCCGGGGCGAACTCGGCGCGCAGGTCGCCGGGCATCTCCGCGTACGGCAGCGGGCCGCTGGAGAAGGGGTGGGCGCGCAGGGTGAGACGCCCGTCGCCCAGGGCGGACCACAGGTGCCGCCCGTACGCGGCGGCCGCTCCCCGGGCCCCGGTCAGCCGGCGCAGGGCGTCGACGACGTCGGCGGTGGTGGCGTCGGAGACGTAGTAGGGATACGGCTTGACGTGCAGGACCGCCTGTCCGATACGGCCGCTTCGCAGCAGGTGCGCGATGAACAGGAGGTCGGGGACGAGTTCACGGCCCGCGTTGTCGGCGACCAGGCACAGCGTTCCCCCGCCTTCACCGTCCAGCAGTGACCGGAGCCGGTCGCTGTCGTCGGCGACCAGGCCGGGCGCGGCGTCCGCGGTCCGCGCTCCCTCGGCGGAGAGGCGGAAGCCGAGGTCGGCGCGGTTGCCCCACAGGGAGCCGTGCAGCAGGGCCTGTTCCTGTTCGGCGGCGGGGCGGCCGGCGAGGTCGTCGAGCGCGGCGAGTTCCTCGTCGGTCTCGGCGGAGTCGAGTTCGGCGAGCTTGAAGGGGCGGAAGGGGTCGATGCCCTGCCACGGGCCGGGGCCGAAGTACCCGACGGCTTCGAGCAGCCGGCGGTAGAACCAGCTCTCGGACCAGAGCCACGGCACGTCGAACCAGGAGCGGCCGGTGTATTCGCGCAGCCCCCAGGTCTCCCAGTGGTGCCGGTCGTGCGCGTCGGCGGGGAGTGGCTCGATCTCGCCCTCGGTGCAGTTGGCGAGCAGTTCGTCGAGGGCGCGGTGCTGCCCGGGTTCGTACGGGAAGGCCTCGCGGACCTGCTTGATGATGGCGGGGTGCCGCTCGGCCAGCACGCTGTGGGGGAAGGAGCCCGGCTGGTTGCCGAGGAGCAGGGGTGCGGAGGGGGTGTCGGGCATGGGTCTCACGGTAACGCGCACGTGCGTCGCGCCGATGCGCGTGCCCCCGCCCCGGTCAATGCGCGTGCCCGTCGCGGGGATGGGCGTGTACGCAGCGCTGATGCGCATTCCCGCCGCACGGGCCCCGTCGCCGGGCCCGCCCCGGTCACACCGGTGCGATCTCCCGCTCCAGGCGGGCCGCCAGGCTCAGATAGCGGGCTCGGCGGGTCACCGGGACCAGGCCGCGGATGAGTATGTTCCACATCTCGGCCGTCCGGCGGGGCTGGCGGGCGACCGGCTCGCGGGAGCGGCCCACGACACGGGTGCCGACGAAGAAGCAGACCAACGAGTGGGCCACGACGTCGATGTCGATGTCCGGATGGACGTCGGACTCCTTGACCGCGCCGACGAGCCGGGCCGTGACGATGTCCAGCCACTCGGTGAAGGGGTGGCTCAGGGGCGGCCGGGGCCGGATTCCTCCCGTGGCGAGCCGCAGCCCGGCCCGCAGCACCGGGTCCTCGACGGACATGCGGGTGATGCCGAACGTGAGGCGCATCAGCGCCTCCAGGGAGGTGTGGCCGCGGTTGTCCGTGTCCGTCGCGAGCCGGCGGGCGGTGTGCGACTGGAGTTCGAGGATCGCGTGGGCGAGATCCTCCTTCGCCGCGAAGTGGAAGTACAGGGCGCCCTTGGTGACGTGCGCGTGCTCCACGATGTCGCTGAGACTGGTCGATTCGTAGCCGCGACGGTCGAACAGGTCAGCGGCGGCCGTGATGATCGTCGAGCGGGTCTGCTCGGCTCGCAACTGCCTCGCCATCGGCTGAACTCTCCCGGGACGGAAATGAACGGGTCATGCCGTTTGTTTTTACCCCCCGTACACGATAACTCACCCTGAGACGGCGCTCATCACACCAGTGTGCCGGAGTGCGGGTGCACATCCGGCAAAACAAGCGTAACTGGTGAAAGAAAACAGCACGTTCGGTATCTGACTGTGGGAGATTCGGGGCCGGACGTAAAGGCGGGCCGGCCGGTGCCCCATCCGCACCGGCCGGCCCGCCCGTTCGTGGCCTGCCTCGTTCAGCGTTCCCGAAGGAGGATCAGAAGGTCAGCTTCCAGCCGTTGAGGGTGCCCGTGTCCTGGGCGGCGGTGTCCTGGACGCGCAGCTTCCAGGTGCCGTTGGCCGCCTCGCTGGAGGCGTTCACCGTGTAGGTGGTGTTCACGTTGTCCGCGGAGTCCGAGGAGGCGGCCTTCAGGCGGTACGCCGAACCGTCCGGCGCGACCAGGTCGATGACGAGGTCACCGCGGTAGGTGTGGGTGATGTCGACGCCGACCTGGAGGGCCGAGGGGGCGTTGCCGCTGCGGCCGGTGACGCTGATCGGCGACTCGATCGCGGCGCCGTTGTCCCTGATGGCGACGGCGGTGGTGCTGGAGAACGTGGTGCCGGTGGGCGTACCGCCCTTGACGGCCTGGACCGTCTTGGCGGCGTCCGCGAGGCCCGCGCCGCAGCCGCCGGAGCAGGTGCCCGGCAGGGCACGGGCGTTGGCCTTGACGGCCGACTCGATCTGCGCAGGGGTGAGGGCGGAGTTGGCCGACTTCATCAGGGCGGCGAGGCCCGCGACGTGCGGGGCGGCCATGCTGGTGCCCTGGTAGTAGTCGTAGTTCTCGCTCGACGGCGTCTTGGTGCCCGAGTTCAGCGTGGACAGGATGCCGTTGGCCTTGGAGGTCCTGGTCTCGCCGCCGGGGGCGGCGATGTCGACGAGGGAGCCGTAGTTGGAGTACGAGGCACGGCTGCCGGCGCGGTTGGTCGCGGCGACGGTGATGACGTTGTTGCAGTTCGCCGGGGAGGCGTTGGAGACGTTCTGGTTCTCGTTGCCGGCCGCGACGACGACCGAGGTGCCGCGGTTCACGGCGCCGTTGATGGCGCTCTGGGTCGCGCTGGAGCAGGCGCCGCCCCCGCCGAGGCTCATGTTGATGACCTTGGCGACGTTGGTGTTGGCGGGCACGCCCGAGACGCTGCCGCCGGACGCCCAGGTGATGGCGTCGATGATGTCGGAGTCGTAGCCGCCGCACTTGCCGAGGACGCGGACCGGGGAGATCTTCGCGCCGTGGGCGATACCGGCGACACCCTTGCCGTTGTTGGTGGCGGCGGCGATGGTGCCGGCCACGTGGGTGCCGTGCCAGGAGGAGGTGGAGGCCGGGATGCCCGGGCCGCACTCGTTGGCGTTGTACCAGTCCCCCGGGTCGGCCGGGTTGCTGTCACGGCCGTTGCCGTCGACGGAGACGGCGGTGTCGGAGATGAAGTCGTAGCCGCCGACGATGTTCGCGGCCAGGTCCGAGTGGGCGACGTAACCGGTGTCGATGACGGCGACGGTCACGCCGCTGCCGGTGGTGGTGTCCCAGGCGCCGGGGACGTTCATGCCCGCGGTGGACTCGAACAGGTCCCACTGCTTGCCGTAGTCGGTGTCGTTCGGGGTGACGGCCGTCGGCTTGTTCAGACGGTCCGGGACGACGTAGGCGACCTGCGGGTCGGCCTGGTACTGGGCGACGACGTCGGCGACGGAGGCACGGGTGGGGTCGCTGCCCAGCTCGACGAGGGCGGCGCCGGTGCCGAGGCGGCGCTGGAAGTCGATCTCCTCGCCGGTCTTCTCGGCCTTGGACTCGGCGTCGGCGACCGCCGCCTTGTCGGACTTGGCCTCGCTCGCGCCGGACTTGTAGCCGACGATGAGGCGCTCGGCCTGGACGCCGGGGGCGGCCTCGGTCTGCGCGGCGGGGACGGCGGCCGGGC
>NZ_POUC01000560.1 GCF_002891435.1 Streptomyces cahuitamycinicus | reverse complement strand
GGGTGAAGCCCGCCTCGCGGACCGACTCCAGGCCCTTGGGCCAGGTGTCCAGGCGGGCGTACGGGACGGAGAAGACCGCGCCCATGGAGACCTTCACACTGCGTCGGTAGAGGGGATCGGCGCAGTCCGGGGAGAGCAGGACGGCGTCCATGCCGAGGGCCGCGGCCGAGCGGAAGATGGCGCCGATGTTGGTGTGGTCGTTGACCGACTCCATGATGACGACGCGACGGGCCGTCCGGAGGAGACCGGCGGCGGTGGGCAGAGGTCTGCGCTGCATGGAGGCGAGCGCGCCGCGGTGCACGTGGTAGCCGGTGACCTGTTCGGCGAGCTCCGGGCTGACGGCGTAGACCGGGGCGGGGAGTTCGTCGATGACGTCGCGCATGACGTCGACCCACTTGGCCGAGAGCAGCATGGACCGCATCTCGTAGCCCGCTTCCTTGGCCCTTCTGATGACCTTCTCGCCCTCGGCGATGAACAGGCCCTCGGCGGGTTCGCGCTTGCGGCGCAGCTCCACGTCGGTCAGGCCGGTGTAGTCGCGCAGACGCGGGTCGTCGGGATCCTCGACGGTGATGAGATCGGCCACAGGGTGATACTGCCTTGTCCTGGGTGCGGTGCCAACGGCTCGGTACGGTTGTGTTACCCGGGGTTACTTCCGGGGCGCGGGGGCCGCGGGGCCGACCTTCACGACTTCGCCGATGACGATGACCGCCGGGGGCTTCACGTCCTCGGTCCGCACGGTCTCGGCGACCGTCGCGAGCGTGGCGTCGACGCGGCGCTGGCCGGCCGTCGTGCCCTCCTGGACCAGGGCGACGGGTGCGTCCGGGGACTTGCCGTGGGCGATGAGCGTCTCGGCGACCTTGCCGATCGTGCTGACGCCCATGAGGATCACCAGCGTGCCGGTCAGCTTGGCCAGGGACGGCCAGTCGACCAGGGAGCGCTCGTCGTCGGGGGCGATGTGGCCGCTGACCACGGTGAACTCGTGGGCGACGCCCCGGTGGGTCACCGGGATGCCGGCGGCGCCCGGGACCGAGATGGAGCTGGAGATTCCGGGCACGACCGTGCACGGGATGCCGGCCTCGGCCAGCGCCTGGACCTCCTCCATGCCGCGCCCGTAGACGAAGGGGTCGCCGCCCTTGAGCCGGACGACCGACCTGCCCTTGCGCGCGTGCTCGATGAGGGCGTCGTTGATGGCCTCCTGGGCCATGAACCTGCCGAAGGGCAGTTTCGCCGCGTCGATCACCTCGACGCCCGGGGACAGTTCGGCGAGCAGGTCGCGCGGGCCGAGGTGGTCGGTGATGACCACGTCGGCCTCGGCGAGCAGGCGGCGGCCGCGCACCGTGATCAGGTCCGGGTCGCCGGGGCCGCCGCCGACCAGGGCGACGCCGGGGGTGCGGGTGCGGTGGTGCGGGGCGACCAGCGTGCCGTCACGCAGACCCTCGACGACCGCATCCCGGATGGCGGCGGTGTGGCGGGGGTCGCGCCCCTTGGCGTCGGTGGTGAGGACCGCGACCGTGACGCCCTCGCTGTGACCGGTGGCCGGGGTCCAGGCGGTGGCCCGGTCGGCGTCGTCGGAGCGGACGCACCAGACCCGGTGGCGCTCGGCTTCGGCGGAGGCGGCGGTGTTGGCGTCGGGGTCGCTGGTGGCGATGAGGGCGTACCAGGCGTCCGCGAGGTCGCCCTCCTGGTACGGGCGCCGGTGCCAGGTGATCTCGCCGGCGTCCGCCATGGCCTCGACCGAGGGGGTGGCCTCCGGGGACACCAGGAGGACGTCCGCGCCCGCCGCGATCAGTGCCGGCAGGCGGCGCTGGGCGACCTGGCCGCCGCCGAGGACGACCACGCGACGGCCGGTGAGGCGGAGGCCTACAGGGTAGGCGGGGTGTTCGGCCATGAGGTGCGGCTCCTGTTGCGGCGGTGTTCGATGCCCTGACGTGCGGATTTTAGTGGGCAGGAGGGAGGGCGGCGCGAGTGGTCCAGTGGCTGGGCGCCCCGCCCGGCTGCCGGCGGGGCACGGGTGGCCGGCGGCTGGGCGCCGCGCCCGGCCGCCGACGCGGCGAGGGTGGCCCAGCGGCCGGCACCCCGTTCGTCCACCGAGGCGGCACGGTGGTCCGGTGGCCGGGCGCCCTGTCCGTCTGTCGGCGTGTGGGCCGTGGGCGGGCGCTCCGTCCAGGAACGACCGCTCACGGGTCCACGTCGGGCTGCGGGAGCCCTACTTCTCGGTCACTCCGGCCGAATCGAACGTCGCCACCTCGTGCATCGCCCTGGCCGTGCTCTGGACCAGCGGCAGGGCGAGCAGGGCGCCGGTGCCCTCGCCGAGGCGGAGGTCGAGGTCGACCAGGGGACGCAGGCCCAGCTTGTTGAGGGCGGCGACATGGCCCGGCTCGGCGCTGCGGTGGCCCGCGATGCACGCGGCCAGGACCTCGGGGGCGATCGCGCGGGCGACCAGGGCGGCGGCGCCGGCGCTGACGCCGTCCAGGATCACCGGCGTACGCAAGGAGGCGCCGCCGAGGAGGAGGCCGACGATCGCGGCGTGCTCGAAACCGCCGATCGCGGCGAGCACGCCGATCGGGTCGGCCGGGTCCGGCTGGTGGAGCTCCAGGGCGCGGCGCACGACCTCGGTCTTGCGGGCGAGGGTCTCGTCGTTGATGCCGGTGCCCCGGCCCGTGACCTCGGCCGGGTCCGCGCCCGTGAAGACGGAGATCAGGGCGGCGGACGCCGTGGTGTTCGCGATGCCCATCTCACCGGTCAGCAGGGCCTTGTTGCCGGCGGCGACCAGGTCGCGGGCAGTCTCGATGCCGATCTCGATGGCCTGCCTGGCCTCATCGCGGCTCATCGAGGGGCCGGTCGTCATGTCGGACGTGCCGGCCCTGATCTTGCGGGGCAGCAGGCCCGGGGTGGCCGGGAGGTCGGCGGCGACGCCCACGTCCACGATGCAGACCTCGGCACCGACCTGGGTGGCGAAGGCGTTGCAGACGGCACCGCCGCCGAGGAAGTTGGCCACCATCTGGGCCGTGACCTCCTGCGGCCAGGGGGTGACGCCCTGGGCGTGGACTCCGTGGTCGCCCGCGAAGATCGCGACGGCCGCGGGCTCCGGGATGGGCGGCGGGCACTGGCGGGACAGGCCGGACAGCTGCGCGGAGATGATCTCCAGCATGCCCAGCGCACCGGCCGGCTTGGTCATACGCTTCTGGCGCTCCCACGCCTCGCCGAGCGCCTTGGCGTCCAGCGGGCGGATCTGCGCGACGGTCTCGGCGAGCAGGTCGTGGGGTTCCTCTCCGGGCAGGGCACGGCGGCCGTATGTCTCTTCGTGCACGACCCAGGACAGCGGGCGGCGCTTGGACCAGCCGGCCTGCAACAGCTCGGGCTCGTCCGGGAACTCGTCGACGTAGCCGACGCACAGATAGGCGATGATCTCCAGGTGCTCGGGCAGACCGAGGGCGCGGACCATCTCGCGCTCGTCGAAGAAGCTGACCCAGCCGACGCCGAGGCCTTCGGCACGGGCGGCGAGCCACAGGTTCTCCACGGCCAGGGCGGCCGAGTACGGGGCCATCTGGGGCTGGGTGTGGCGGCCGAGGGTGTGCCGGCCGCCGCGGGTCGGGTCGGCGGTGACCACGATGTTCACCGGCGTGTCGAGGATGGCCTCGATCTTCAGTTCCTTGAACTGCTTCGCCCGGCCCTTGGGGAGGGACTTCGCGTAGGCGTCGCGCTGGCGCACGGCCAGTTCGTGCATCGCGCGCCGGGTGTCGGCGGAGCGGATGACGACGAAGTCCCACGGCTGCGAGTGGCCGACGGAGGGCGCGTGGTGGGCGGCCTCCAGGACGCGGAGGAGCACCTCGTGCGGGATGGGGTCGCTGCGGAAGCCGTTGCGGATGTCACGGCGTTCGCGCATGACCTTCAGGACGGCCTCGCGCTCGGCGGGGTCGTAGCCGGGGGCCGCGGGGCCGGTGGACTGTCGGGCTTCTGCCACTGCGGCCGCACTCTCTTCTCGGCGTTCCTGGTCGGCGATGTCTTCCTGCTCGGCGGCCCGGGTGTCCAGGTCGTCGGCGCTCTGGGCGAGTTCGGCGTCGCCGTCGCGGGGAGCCGGGACGGTGGCCGCGAGCACTGGGGACTCCAGCGTCTCGGGCGCCGCCGGCCGGGACTGCTGCGGGCCCTGCACGGGGCGCCCGGCCTGCCCCGGCTGCTCTTCGGCGGCCGGGGCGGGGAGTACGACGGTGACGTCCTCGCCGGGTGCCGGGGTGCCTGGGG
>NZ_POUC01000055.1 GCF_002891435.1 Streptomyces cahuitamycinicus | reverse complement strand
CTCCGGGACCGGCTTCGGCGGGTGCTGGGGGCGGGCCGGACGCTGCTCACCGGGGGTGTTCGAGGACTCGTTGCCGGTCGACGGGTTGCCGATGCCGACCGCGTTCGCCGAGTTGCCCGTGACGTTGACCGGGAGACTGACCGGCAACCGCACGCCGTTGCCGGAGATCACTCCCGGTGAATCCTTTCCGCTACCCTCGGCGACCGCGCCCCCGGGCGTGCCCGGCCGGCCTGCCGACCCGTCGTCGTCGTTCGCGCAGCCGTTGCCGGCGGCGGGGTTCAGGAGCCCCACCACGTTCACGGTGTTCCCGCACACGTTCACCGGGACGTGCACCGGCAGCTGGACGGTGTTGCCGGAGGACACTCCGGGCGAACCGGCCGCCGAGCCGTCCGCACCGGAACCGGCGTACGCGGGGACGGTCACGGCCATCGCGCCCGAGGCGGCGGCGACGGCGATCACTCCGTTTCGGGTGAGGCGTCTCATGGGACCCCTGCCTTCCAGACATCGCGTGGCGGGCACTCACCCGCACCGGGTAGAACGCGGAGCGGCCGGTCCGAGTTATGGCTTATCGGCCTTTCACTCCATCGAGCGGCCCGGTTGTCGAACTAGCGGTAAAGCCCTTGGTATACCGGCCCCGCATGCGGGCTTTTCGGGGGCGAGCAGCGCAGATCACGGCTCGCCACCCGGCCCCGCCCGCCCGGAGGCGCGGGTTCCGGGGCCCGCATATGGTGAGCGAGGGCGCCGGTCCCGGTCCGCTGCCGGACGCCCCGCGTCCCTGGAGGCATCGATGCTGGCCAAGCTGTCCTCGCGCCCCTCGATACGGCGCTGCGCGGTCACCGGTACGGCCGGGCTCGCCCTGCTGGGCACCGCCCTCCCGGCCGCCGACGACCCTCCGCCCGGTCTCAAGCGCTTCTACGACCAGAAGGTCACATGGTCGAAGTGCGAAGGCATGGACATGCCGAAGGACCTCCAGTGCGGGAAGGTCACCGTCCCGCTCGACTACGCCAGGCCCGGGCAGGGCACCCTCGACGTCGCCGTCGCCCGCTACCGGGCCACGGGCACGTCGCGGGGATCGGTCCTGCTGAACTTCGGCGGTCCGGGCGGGCAGGGCGTGGCCCAACTCGCCATGGGCGGCAAGGACTTCATGGGCCTGACCAACGGCTACGACGTGGTCTCCTTCGACCCCCGCGGCGTGGGCCGCTCCTCGCCGGTCAGCTGCGGAAACGCCTCGGACAGCGCCCTGGACGCCACCGACGGCAATGCCGACGTGACCGACCCGGCGGCCGTCCTCGAAGAGCTGCGCGCGGCGGCGGCCGAGTGCAGCGAGCACTCGGGCCCCGTCCTGCCCCACATCGGCACGGTCGACGCCGCCCGCGACATGGACGTCATACGCGACGCGCTCGGCGACGACAAGCTCAACTACCTGGGCTTCTCCTACGGGAGCCGGCTCGGCGCGGTGTACGCGGCCCAGCACCCGAAGAAGGTCGGCAGGATGGTGCTGGACGGCGTCGACACGCTGACCGAGCCCCTGTCCGACCAGGGCGTGGCGAGCGCCCGGGGACAGCAGACCGCACTGGAGAACTTCCTCACCTGGTGCACCGAGGACATCGCCTGCCCGTTCGGACGGGATCCGCGAGAAGCCCGGAAGCACGTCGTGCAGGTGGTCGAGTCGCTCGACAAGGATCCACTGCCGAACGACTTCGGCGAGGCGTTCTCCGGCCAGGACTTCGCCGGGGCTCTCGGGCAGGGCCTCTACAGCAGGGAGCTGTGGCCCTCGCTGCAGCGGGCCGTCGGCCGACTGCTGGAGGACGGCGACCCGAGCGGCCTGGAGGCGTTCCTGTCCGGGGGCTTCACCCTCCCGCCGCGGCGCGGCCCGCACACCGGGCTGACCGACCCCGCGGACGTGCCGATCGACAACCTGCCCGCGGCACTGATGGCCGTCAACTGCGCGGACGATCCGGACCGCCCCTCCGCCGCGCAGGTCACCGAGGACCTCGGCCGGCTGCGCGCCCGCTACGAGCAGGCCTCACCGGTCTTCGGGCGCTACCGGCTCACCCAGGTGCTGATGTGCTATGGCCGCCCCAGGGGCACCGACTACATCCGCGAGGACGTCAAGGACCTCGACACGCCGAGGATGCTGCTCGTCGGCACCCGGGGCGATCCGGCCACGCCGTACCGCTGGACGGTGGAGACGGCCAAGCGGCTCGGACCGTCGGCCGTGGTGCTCGACAACCGGGGCGAAGGGCACACCGGCTACGGCTCGTCGAAGTGCGTGCACGGCAAGGTCGACGCCTTCCTGCTGTACGGGACGCTTCCGCCGGACGGCAGCTCCTGCGGTTCCGACCGCGACGACGAGTGAGATCGATTGCCCCAAATGCCCTTATGCCGAATTCGCTCTATCGTTCTGTCATGGAGAGCGTTCTGAGTCCCGCGACCCTTGCCGAGCTGCGGCGCCCGCGCCCCTACCCCGCGGTCTCCGTGCTGACGCCGACCCATCGGCGCGATCCCTACAACGCCCAGGACCAGGTCCGGCTGCGCAATGCGGTGGCCGAGGCGAAGAGGCAGCTGGAGGCCGATCCGGCCGTCACCCGGGAGCGACGCACCGAGGTCGCCGGGCACCTGGACCGGGCCATGACCGAGGTCGACCTGACCCATGCCGAGGACGGCCTGGCGATCTTCGCCGCTCCGGGCGAGCACCAGGTGTGGTCACTGGCGAGGTCCGTACCCGAACGCGTGGTGCTCTCGGACACCTTCCTCACCCGCAACCTCGTCTCCGCCCAGACGGCCGGGCGTCCCTTCTGGATCCTGTCGCTCGCCGCGGACCGCGTCACCCTGTGGAACGGCGGCGTCGACCGGGTCGCCGAGGCCCGGGTCGGCGGCTTCCCGCTGACCCGGCGCGTGGAGAACTTCGACCCGGAACGGCAGCAGCGGACCGGCGACACACCGAGCGCCTTCCGGGAGGAACGCACCCGCCAGTTCCTGCGCGAGGCCGGCACCGCGATGAACGCCGTGCTGCGCGACCACCCGAGGCAGCTGTACGTCACCGGCGAGCCGGCCGCCCTCTCCCTGCTGGACGAGGTCGGCGGTACCGCCCGCGGCGCGGTGCACATCCCGCACGGCGGGCTCGCCCACGGGACCCCCGAGACCGTGTGGCAGGCCGTGCGCCCGGTGGTCGAGGCGGAGGCCCGCCGCAGTACGGACGCCGTGACCCGCGCCCTCGAAACGGCCCGCGGCCGACGTGCGTTCGCCGCCGGTGTGGACGAGTTGTGGCAGAGCGCCCGGGACGGCCGCGTCCGGCTGCTTGCCGTCGAGGAGAACTACCGCGTGACGGTCCGCGACGCCGGGGACCATCTGATCCTCGCCGAGAGCGGCGACCTCGACTCCCGCGAGGACATCGTGGACGAGATCGTCGAACAGTGCCTGGAGACCGGGGCCGACGTCCGCTTCGTCCCGGACGGCACGCTCGGGGAGGCGGCCGGCATGGCCGGGGTGCTGCGCTACTGACCACGGCTCGAACAGAGAACCATCGAACACCCGCATGAGCCTCATGCGGGTGTTTCCCATGGGTCGTCAAGTGCCCTGTGTAACCTACGACTTGAGCCTCCGGGGAGAGCGTTCCCCACCTACCCCGGAGTAGCTCCGCGAGACTGTGACATATGCCAGAAGCACCACCGTATCGTGTGTCGCCGAATCCCTTACAGGCCGTCGCGGGCTGTGCAACAGTCGTAACGGTCCCTCCGTCCGCCTTGGCCGTACCGTCCCCGCATCGGAGTGCGTCATGCCGTCCCACCTCTCCGCGGACCGCCCAGCCGCCCAGCCGCCCGGACGCGGCTCGGTCGACGCGCTCATATCGCAGACGCGGCGGCTCAAGGGCGACGTGGACGCGGTGCGCCGTGACTCCGGCGGAGAGGGATCGGACCACCCCCGCGAGCGCTGGCAGCGTGCCCTGTACGACCTGGCCCTGCACCAGCTCAACGACCTCGACGAGCACCTGGCCCAGCTGCGGGACGGCCCCCTGCCCACGGCAGCGGCCTCGGAAGCCCCCCTCCCCGCGCAGGGCTCCCTGCTCAGCCGGGTCGGCAGCGCCGAGTGGAACCTGCTGACGGACGAGGCCAGTTGGTCCGGCGAGCTCTACCGGATCCTGGGCCGCGACCCGGCCGCCTCCCCGCTCACCCTCGACGAACTGCCGTCACTGGTCGTGGACGAGGACCGGCCGAAGCTGACGGCGATGGTCACCGACTGCCTCGTCGACGCCCGGCCCATCGACGGCGAGTTCCGTATCGCCCGCCGGGCCGGCGACGTACGGACCCTGCACATGATGGGCGAACCGGTGCTCGACACCGACGGCAGTACCGCCTCGATGTGGGCCGTACTGCGTGACGTCAGCGAACTGCGCCGCAGCCAGCGGGTGGTGAGCGAGACCCGTGAGTCGCTGCACCACCGGCAGGAGGCCGCGCAGAGCGAGCACCGGATCGCGGCCGAGCTGCAGGAGGCCGTGCTGCCGCCGTGGCGCGGCTCCCTGCGGCTCCCGCACCGGGGCCCCAGGACCCTCAACCTCGCGTCCCACCACCTGCCGGCGTCCACCCGCACACTCATCGGCGGCGACTGGTACGACGCCCTCGAACTGACCGACGGCGAAACGCTTCTCAGCGTCGGCGACCTCACCGGCCAGGGAGTCGGCGTCACATCGAACATGACCATGCTGCTCGGTGCCGTACGCGGCATGGCCATGGCCGGCGCGCAGCCGGGGCAGGTGATGGCCTGGCTGAACCAGTTACTCGACGCCACCGTGCAACCCGCGCTGGGCAGCGCCGTCTGCTGCCGCTACCGGCCCGCGGACCGCACCCTGGTGTGGGCGCAGGCCGGGCACCCCGCCCCGCTGCTGTTCCGCGACGGGACGGGGCGCGTCCTGGACGCACCGGACGGCGTCCTGCTCGGGGCCACCTCGGGCGCCGTCTACGGGCAGGCCGAAGAGACGCTCCGGGTGGGCGACCTGCTGCTCCTGCACACCGACGGGCTGGTACCCGGGCACACCGGATCGGCGGCGGCGAACCTCCTCCTCGGCCTGGCACCGCGTATGGCGCGGAACCGCACCGCGGAGGACTGTTTACGGACCGTGGTCCAGGAGGTCGGCGAGGGCGGGCGCGAGGACAACGCCTGTGTGCTCGTCGCCCGGGTCATGTCGTAGAGAACCGGAAACGGGGCCTACCCGGGACCTCAGGCCTGCGCCCGGCTGCCGCCCCTGCCCTTCGTCTTCGGCAGGGCGAGCTTGATCTCCTCCCGCAGCTCCTGGATCCTCGGATAGCCCGAGTACTCGGCGGTGAGCCGGTACATCTGGCGCAGCCGGTCCCAGGTGCGGTGGGAGGAGTTGGACCCCATCGACACCAGGGCCAGTCGCGCGTACCGGTCCGCCTGTTCGGGATCGTCCGCGATGAAGCAGGCCGACGCCATCGACAGGTAGTCGAAGATCTTCGACCGCTGCCGGCCGTCGACCCGCAGGGCCAGCGCCTTCTCCGCGTAGTGCTGGGCATGGGCGGCCGCGCCCGGCTCGAACTCGGCGAGCGTGCGGTAGGCCAGCGCCTGCATGCCGTAGAGGTCCTCCTCCTTGAAGGTCTGCATCCAGTCCGGCGGCGGGACGTCGGCCTTGTCGGAGACGAACAGGTCCTCCGCCCGGCCGAGTGTGCGTCGCATCGCCTGGCCCTTGCCCATGGCCGCCTGCGCCCAGGCCTCGATGGTGCAGAGCATCGCCCGGGTGCGGGGCAGCACCTCGTCGCCCGAGCCGGACGTGGCGAGTTTCATCAGGTCCAGGGCGTCATCGGGCTTGCCCAGGTGCACCATCTGGCGGGCCGCACGGGACAGTGCCTCACCCGCGCGGGGGCGGTCCCCGCCCTCTCTGGCCGCGTGCGCGGCGATGACGAAGTACTTCTGCGCCGTGGGCTCCAGGCCGACGTCGTGCGACATCCAGCCCGCGAGGACGGCCAGGTTGGCGGCGACGCCCCACAGGCGCCGCTGGAGGTGGGGTGGGTGACGGTAGGCGAGCATGCCGCCCACCTCGTTGAGCTGGCCCACCACGGCCTTGCGCTGGAGCCCGCCGCCGCGGGCCGCGTCCCAGGCGCGGAACACCTCGACCGAGCGCTCCAGTTCCTCGATCTCCTGCGACCCGATGGGGGCGGCCTCGTAGCGGTCGAACCCAGCGGGGTCGGCGTGCAGGGGACGGTCGAGGTCGGGAGCGTCGGCGGTCAGGGAAGGGTCGGTGTGCAGCCAGTCGTACATGGCGCTGCTGAGTGCGGATCCCGCGGCGAGCGCGGCGCCCGCGCCCACCAAGCCGCGTCGGTTGAGCATGAGGTCCATTCCCGTGAATTCGGTGAGGACCGCAGCCGTCCGCTCGGGCGCCCACGGCACGCCGTCGGGAGCCTCGGCGCTCCCGCCGCCCTGCCGTTTCCCCGCACGCCCGTGCCGGACCAGACCGAGGTCCTCGATGGTCACGACACGGCCGAGACGCTCGGTGAACAGAGCCGCCAGCACCCGCGGCACCGGATCGCGCGGGATCTCTCCCGTGTCGATCCACCGCCGCACCCGGGAGGTGTCGGTCGACAGCTGGGGGTGGCCCATGGCCGCCGCCTGCCGGTTGACCAGCCTCGCGAGTTCGCCTTTGGACCAGCCGGCCAGGCCGAACAGGTCCGCGAGCCGGGTGTTGGGTTGTCCGCTCACGTCAAGCCCCCAGGTTCTCGGCTGAGTTGACAGTAGCCCGGGGAGACTTGCCGGGCGACTATTCGCCAGGGTTCGCCAGGGTTCGCCAGATGGTGTGCCATGGGCCATCCGGTGTCAGGTAGGAACGCGCCACCCCGACCCGGTCGCCAGGGACACTCCCCAGGGTTCTCCCGGGCCTCCGGGCCGGGTGGTGCGCTGTCGTCGCAGGCACACGAAGGGATCTGTTTCGCCCATGTACACAGCATCGTCCTCCGTGTCCGCACCGCCCCGGCCGCTGCACCCGCGTCCCGCGGACAGCGGCCCCTACCTCGCCCCCGCGCGGCCGGCGGCCCCCGTGCTCGGTGCGGGCAGGGCTCGGCGCGGCACCGTCATCGGCACTCAACCGCTCAGCGGGAGACTCGACTTGTCCGGCCCCCAGGGCGCGCAGCTGCGCACGGCGATCGCGTCCGTGCACCGCATCTGCCCGGAGTTCGCCCCGGTGCAGGTCCTGCGCCGCAACGGACGGGCCGTGCTCCTGGTCGGCACGACCGGTCGCAGCACGGCCGTCGCCAAGTGTTTACTCGACCACTCCCCCGCCTGGTCCGAGCGGATCCGCCACGAGATAGCGGCGTACCGCTCGTTCGTCCGGCACCGCCCTCCCGTGCGGGCGCCGAGACTGATCGCGGCGGACCCGGACAACTGCACCCTGGTGATCGAGCGGATGCCGGGCCGGGTGGCGGCGCTCCAGCGGCACCCGGCGGAGGCGCCGCCCCGGGCGGACATCAGAGCGGCACTCGGCGCGATCTGCCGGCTGAACGCCTGGCGCCCACCGGCGGGCACCTTCGACGCCCCGCTCGACTACGCGGCCCGGATCTCCCGGTACCACGAGCTGGGCCTGCTCACCGACCGGGACCTGGGCGACCTGCAGAAGCTGCTGCACGGCATCGCGCAGACGGCCGGGCGGCAGGGCATGGGCCAGTTCTGCCACGGCGACGCACTGCTGTCGAACATGCTCCTGTCACCGGCCGGTCCAGTGCTGGTGGATTGGGAGCATGCCGGCTGGTACCTGCCGGGCTACGACCTGGCGACGTTGTGGTCGGTGCTCGGGGACGCACCGGCCGCCCGCCGTCAGATCAGCCAGATCGCCCAGTCGGCGGGGCTCGCGTCCAGGGACGCCTTCCTGGTGAACCTGATGCTGGTGCTGACCCGTGAGATCCGTACCTACGAGACGGCCGTGCAGCGTTCGATGCACGACGCGGCCCCGGCGGCACCGGGCCCGGCGCACCCGGCTGCCACGCCGACCGGCGAGGAGCAGAGGCTGCTGCTGCGGCGGCTGCACGACGACTGCCAGTTGGCCCGGCGCGCCGTGCGCGCGGCGGTCGGCACTCGCTGACGGGGACGAAAGGGCCCCTGTACGCCGGGTCAGGCGTACAGCGGCCCTTTCGTGTGCGGTCGGTTCGGGCTCAGCCCTGCTGGAAGAGTTCCGCCGGCAGCGGCTTGAGGAGGGCGTAGAGGTCGTCCGTGATGGGGCGGTCCCAGGCGGCGATGGTCACGAGGACGTTGTCACTGCGGTCGAACTGCACGCAGGAGATGCGGCTCTCGGAGAGCTTGACGCGGCGCACGATCAGGAGGTTGTCGCCCTGCATCACCGGTACGTCCTCGGTGCTGACGACGGTGACCTCCTCGTCGTTCTCCAGCGCCAGCAGCAGCTGGGCCACCTCGAAGGGGATCTCGCCCTCGGCGACCTCACGGGCCGGGGAGCCCTCCGGCAGATTGCCGATGATCATCGCGGGGCCGCGACCGCCGAACAGGTCGTAGCGCAGGAAGACGCCCTGGCAGGTGCCGTCGGGCGCGGGCAGCAGTCCCGCACCGAGATTGCCGGGCCAGTCGCCCGGGTCCATGGCCAGTACGTCGAAGTCGGGCCCGGCGGGAGTGGCGCTGCGGCGGCGGAGGAACGACATGTCGCCCATGGTACGTGCCCCGGCCTGCGAAGTGCGGGGCGGGCGGCGGACCGGACGGGCCGGGTCGCCGCCCCATGCCGCGAGCGGTTCGAGGCCTCCTGGCCGGCTCAGGCCGGTGCCTTGTGCCGCTGGTGGGGGCGGGCCGCTCGGGCGCGGTCGGCGGATGATGAGGGCCAGGTCGAGGTCGAGACCGGCATCCCTGTTCACCGGATCGCGCTCGCGGCCGGTGGAAGGCCCGGCTGCTTCGATTGGGTGAGGTCAGTCCGCCGGGGACGCGGGCGGCACCACGGCGACGGGGCTCGCGGCGTGCAGCAGGACGGCGTGGGTGACCGAGCCCATCATGCGCACGGGTGAGAGCAGACGCCGCCGGTGGCGGCCCACCACGACGAGGTCGGCGCCCCGGGAGGCCGCGACGAGGTAGCCGGCCGCGTCGCCAGCCGCCGGGATCAGCTGGATCGGGACGTCCGGGTGCCGTTCACGGTACGGGGCGAGGAAACCGTCGGCGAGGACCCGGGTCTCGTCCTCGATGACGTCCTGGTCGACGATCGGCGGGGGCATCTCCCCGGGCATCATCCAGGGCTGCGCGGGCCACGGATAGGCGGCGACCGCCTGGAGCCGTGCACCGCGCCGGGCGGCCTCGGCGAAGGCGAACTCGAGTGTGGCCTCGTCGGGACCGTCCACCTTGAGGCCGACGACCACACGTGAGCCGGGACCGCCCGGCGCCTCGCCGTGGACCTCGCGTCCGGGCCGGGGCACCACGACGACGGGGCACTCGGCGTCGCGGGCGGTGGCCATGCTGGTGGAGCCGAGCACCAGACTGGCGAAGCCGCCGCGGCCGCGGGAGCCGAGCACCAGCAGCTGGGCGGCGGCACCCAGTTCGGGCAGGACCGCGCCGACCGCGCCCTCCACGCCGACGTACTCCGTGTCCAGCTGGTCGGCGAGCCCCTCCAGGTGGGCGCGGACCTGGCCGAGCACGGGGTCGTCCGGCTGTTCCGCGAGCCCTGCGGCGAGGACCTCGGGCTGCGCCCAGTGGGCGTACTGGCGGACGTGCGCCACGCGCAGGGGTGCCGCGCGCCGGCGAGCGGCGTCGACAGCCCACTCCAGGGCGCGCAGGCTGTCGTCCGAACCGTCGACCGCAGCTACGACGGGCAGAGTGCTCATGGGGTCCTCACCTCCGGGATCGGGCCGTCCCCTCCCGGGGGCCAGCCTGACTCAGGCGGTGGCTCCGGGCAGACGCCTCCGGTCGCGTGTCCGGAAATGCGGGCGGAACACCCCCGGATCGGCCGTCGGCTCCCGGCCGTCCGGAACGGGTGGTCCCGTCCTCAGGTGAGGTCGAACTCTCCCTCCCGCGCTCCCGACACGAACGCGCCCCACTCGGCGGGCGTGAAGATCAGCGAAGGGCTCTCCGGGCGGGCACTGTTCCGCATGGCGATGAAGCCCTCGACGAAGGCGATCTGGACATCCCCCCGCCCTCGGCTGCTGGACTGCCACTGTGCGTTGGTGAGGTCAAGCTCCGGCTTGTCCCAGCCCGTGAGCGGGCGCTGCTGGGTGGTGGTCTCGGCCACGTCCGTGCTCCTCCCGGTTCGTCGTCCGCGGCCAGCCTAGCGATCGTGTCCCACGGCCAACAGGGCACGTGAGGGGGACCTTTCAGGAGTCCGGGGGACGGTCGCCCACGAGCCACATGGAGAAGAACTGCGATCCGCCGCCGTAGGCGTGTCCGAGGACCCTGCGCGCCCCGTCCACCTGGTGTTCTCCGGCCTGCCCGCGCACCTGGAGCGCGGCTTCCGCGAAGCGGATCATGCCGGAGGCGCCGATGGGGTTGGTGGACAGCACGCCGCCCGACATGTTGACGGGCAGGTCCCCGTCCAGCTCGGTCACGCCCGCCTCCGTGAGCTTCCAGCCCTCGCCCTCGCCTGCGAAGCCGAGGTTCTCCAGCCACATCGGCTCGTACCAGGAGAACGGCACGTAGATCTCGGCGCCGTCGATCTCGCGGCGGGGGTCGGTGATCCCGGCCTGCCGGTAGACGTCGGCGGCGCAGTCCTGCCCGGCCTGCGGGGAGACGAAGTCCTTGCCGGCGAAGAGGGTCGGTTCGCTGCGCATCGCGCCGCCGAGCATCCAGGCGGGCGGCCGTGGTGCCCGGGCGGCCCCGGCGCGGTCGGTGAGGATCATGGCGCAGGCTCCGTCGGAGGAGGGGCAGGTCTCCGAGTAGCGGATCGGGTCCCAGAGCATGGGCGAGGCCATGACCTTGTCGAGGGTGATGTCGTGTTCGTGCAGGTGGGCGTAGGGGTTCTTGAGCGCGTTGCGGCGGTCCTTGTAGGCGACGAGGGCGCCGATCGTGTCGGGCGCGCCGCTGCGGCGCATGTAGGCGCGGATGTGCGGCGCGAAGAACCCGCCGGCCCCGGCGAGCAGGGGCTGCTGGAAGGGGACGGGCAGGGACAGGCCCCACATGGCGTTCGACTCGGACTGCTTCTCGAAGGCGAGGGTGAGGACCGTACCGTGCACGCGGGCCGCGACGAGGTTCGCGGCGACGAGCGCGGTGGAGCCGCCGACGGAGCCGGCGGTGTGCACGCGGAGCATGGGCTTGCCGACGGCGCCGAGGGCGTCGGCGAGGTAGAGCTCCGGCATCATGACGCCCTCGAAGAAGTCGGGCGCCTTGCCGATGACGACGGCGTCGATGTCCGCCCACGACAGGCCGGCGTCCTGGAGGGCGCGCAGGGCCGCCTCCCGGACCAGTCCCGCGAGGGACACGTCCCGGCGAGCCGCGACGTGCCTGGTCTGGCCGATGCCGACGACGGCCACGGGCTCCTTGCTCATCGGAGTTCCCCTTCGAGGACGGCGACCAGGTTCTGCTGGAGGCAGGGGCCGGACGTGGCGTGGGCGAGGGCGCGGTCGGACCGGCCGTGGTGGATGCGGGCGGCGGCTTCTCCGATGCGGATGAGGCCGGCGGCCATGATCGGGTTGGCGGCGAGGGCTCCGCCGGAGGGGTTGACGACCACGCCGTCGCCCAGCCGGAGGGCCTTGCGCAGGACGATCTCCTGCGCGGTGAAGGGCGCGTGCAGTTCGGCGGTGTCGACGGGCCGTTCGAAGACTCCGGCCCGCTCGGCGGCCAGCCGGGTGGACGGCGAGTCCGTCAGGTCGCGAACGCCGAGGCCGTGGGCCTCGATGCGGTGGTCGATGCCGCGGATCCGGGCGGGGCGTGCGCACAGATCACGGGCGCGGTCCCCCGCCGCGAGGATCACGGCGGCGGCGCCGTCGCCGATGGGCGGGCAGTCACCGGTGCGCAGGGGCTGTACGAGGTAGTCGCCCTGCGGTACGGGCCCCCGCAGTTGTGCGTGCGCGTTGGCGGTGGCGGCCTCACGGTTGCGGGAGGCGACGGCGGCGAGGACCGGCTCGTCGGTGTCGCCGGCGTCGATGAGTGCCTGGGCCTGGAGGGCGGCGAGGGCCACGGAGTCGGGCCACAGGGGTGCCATGTAGTAGGGGTCGAGCTGGCGGGTCAGGACGTCGCGGACCGAGCCGGGTGAGGACTTGCCGTACGCGTAGACCAGGGCGGTGTCGGCGTCGCCGGTGAGGAGTTTCGTCCAGGCCTCGTACAGGGCCCAGGCGCCGTCCATCTCGACGTGCGACTCGGAGATCGGCGGCCAGGCGCCGACGCCGTCCAGGGCGAGTGTGAAGGAGAAGGCGCGGCCGGCGAGGTAGTCGCTGGAGCCGGAGCAGGTGAAGTCGATGTCCGCGGTCTTCAGGCCGGTCCTGTCGAGGACCTCGTGCAGTACCGGCATGAGCATCTCCACCTCGGAGAGCTCCTCGCTGGTGCGCCGGTGGTCGGTCTGGGCGAAGGCGACGACGGCGATCTCGCGGTCCCGCGGTGCGCTCGTCACAGCAGCTCCTTGTAGGTGTCGTAGTCCGCGTCGGGTTCGCCGGTCGGCCGGTAGTGGTCGGGGTAGGGGGAGCCTTCCGTCCACACCGGTTCGACGCGCAGCCCCATGCGGACCTCGTCGTACGGGATGCCGCCGATACGGCCGTGCAGCGCGAGGTCGGCGCCGTCGAGGGCGATGTGGGCGTAGACGTAGGGCACCTCGATGTCCAGGTTCTTCGCCTTGATGTTCACGATGCAGAACGTGGTCACCGTGCCGCGCGGCCCGACCTCGACCTGTTCGGATGTGGCCACCCCGCAGGTGGGGCACGCGCCCCTCGGCGGGACGTACACCTTCCGGCAGGACGGGCAGCGTTCACCGACGGTCCGGCGGCCGGAGAGGGCGTGTATGTAGGCGGTCTGGGCGCGGCCGGGCGAGTAGGTGTAGTCGAGGCGGGCGGCGGCGACGATGCCGGTGACCGGGTCGTCGATCTCGCCCGCGTGGACGGTGACGGTGGAGACCTCACCGTCGTACGGCTCGAAGCAGGCGATGTCCGTGATGGCGCCGGTGCGTTCCCCGGCCCAGCGGACGCGGACGCGCATGCCGGTGTGGACGGCGTCGGGGCCGGGGGCGTCGAGGGCGTGCAGGAGGGCGGTGTCGGCGCCGTCGAGTCGCACCAGGACCCAGGCGAAGGGCGTGTCCAGGGGTTGGCCCCGGCGAGGTCGGTGGTTCCAGGCCCAGGTGGTGACGGTGCCCGTGAGGCCGACGTGGACGAGGTCGCGGATCTCCTCGGCGGTGACGGGGTCGTACTCGACGGGCGGGACCAGGGTACGGCCGTCGCGGGTCTTCACCCCGAGGATCACACGTTCCCGCAGACCGGTCAGGAAGGCACTCTGGACGGGCCCGAGGGAGCGGGTGAAGGGAAATTCGACGACGAGCGGCGCCTTGAGAACTGCGGACATCGAGGGCCTGTCTCCTTCGAATCGGCGTGCACGGGCGCGCCCTCTGAGGGGCGCGGGGAACTGCGCGCTCAGCCACCGACGACCCGCGGCTCCGCACCGGCAAAAACCTGGGCAGCGCCTACGCGCGCTTGTAGACGGGCGGTCGCTTCTCCGCGAAGGCGCGGGCGCCCTCCTTGGCGTCGGCGGTGCCGAAGACCGGCCAGCCCCGGGTGAGTTCGGCGGCCAGACCGTCGGTCTCGGTCATCTCGGCGGTCTCGTAGACGGAGGCCTTGACGGCTTCGACGGCCAGCGGGCCGCAGGAGTTGATCCGCTCGGCGATCTCCATCGCTCGGTCGAGTGCCGTGCCGTCGGGGACGACGTGGCCGACCAGTCCGATGGCGGCGGCCTCGCGGGCGCTGTAGGGGCGTCCGGTGAGGAGCATCTCCAGGGCGTGGGTGCGCGGGATCTGGCGTTGCAGGCGGACCGTTGAGCCGCCGATCGGGAACAGGCCGCGTTTCACTTCGAACAGGCCGAAGGTGGCGGACTCGGCGGCGACGCGGATGTCGGTGCCCTGGAGCATCTCGGTGCCGCCCGCGACGCACGCCCCCTCGACGGCGGCGATCACCGGCTTGCGCGGGCGGTGGTGGCGCAGCATGGCCTTCCAGTGCAGGTCGGGGTCTGCCTTGAGCCGGTCGCGGTACTCCTCTCCGGCCATGCCGTTGCCGGCCAGGGCCTTGAGGTCCATGCCGGAGCAGAACGAGCCGCCCGCGCCGGTGAAGACGATCGAGCGGACCGAGTCGTCCGCGTCGGCCTCCAGCCACCCGTCGTGGAGGCCGACGAGCATCGGCAGCGAGAGCGCGTTCCTGGCCTCCGGCCTGTTGAGCGTGAGCACCAGTGTGGCGCCCTCGCGCTGCACGGTGAGGTGTTCCGTCCCGCCCATGGCGAACTCCCCTCTCATGGAACGAGAACAGGTTGCAGTAGGGCGGGGAGCACTTCAAGGGTTTTCTGACAGCCAGTCAGATTCTTTCGTGTTGACCCTTCACAGTTGGACCGCCCTTTGCTCTGATGACCGGCGAACCGTCCGATGCCAGACACGCCCGGGGTCAGGAGGAGCGGTGGAGTACAACCTTGCCGACCTGTTCGAGTCGGTCGTCGACGTCGTCCCCGGCCGTGAGGCGCTGGTGTACGCCGACCACCCCGGTACGGGCGCGGAGCGCCGGCTCACGTACGCGGAGCTGGACGCGGCGGCCGACCGCGTCGGCCACCACCTGCTCGACAGCGGGATACGTCCCGGTGAGCACCTCGGTCTCCACCTCTACAACGGTGTGGAGTACCTGCAGACGGTACTGGGCTGCCTGAAGGCGCGGATCGTGCCGGTCAACGTCAACTACCGCTACGTGGAAGATGAGTTGGTGTACCTCTACCGGGACGCGGACCTGGCGGCGCTGGTCTTCGACGCCGAGTTCACGGACCGGGTGGCGGCGGCTCGTCACCGGGCCGGGAAGCTGCGGCATCTGATCCGGGTGGGCGCTCCGCCGCCGGGAGCCACGGAGGTGCCCTGCCTGGAGTTCGCACAGGTGGAGGCAGCCGGGTCGCCCGAACGCGGTTTCCCGGCCCGCTCGGGCGACGATCAGTTCATCATCTACACCGGCGGGACGACCGGCATGCCCAAGGGCGTGATGTGGCGGCAGGAGGATCTGTTCTTCGCGGGCCTCGGCGGGGGCGCCCCGACCGGAGAGCCGGTGAAGAAGCCGGAGGAGCTCGCCGAACGGGTCGCGGCCGGCGGCGCGGGGATCACGTTCTTCCCGACGGCCCCGCTGATGCACGGCACCTCCACCCTCACCGCGTTCATCGGCTTCAACTTCGGGCAGCGGGTCGTGATCCATCGCAAGTTCGTGCCCGAGGAGGTGCTGCGGACCGTGGAGAAGGAGAGGGTCAGCAGCATCTCGCTGGTCGGGGACGCGATGCTGCGGCCGCTCGTCGACGCGCTGAGCGGCCCGCTGCGGCACATCGACCGCTCGTCGCTGTTCAGCGTGTCGTCGTCCGGCGCGATCTTGTCGGACACGGTGCGCCGGCAGTTCCGGGAACTGGTGCCCGACGCCATGCTGCTGAACAACTTCGGCTCGTCGGAGTCCGGCTTCAACGGGACGGCGACCGAGGACTCCGGCCCGGAGCGGGGCTTCCGGGTGCGGGTCAACGCCCGCACCCAGGTGGTCGACCCGACCACGTACGCGCCGGTGCCGGCCGGCGAGGTGGGCCGGATCGCCCAGAGCGGGCATGTGCCGCTCGGCTACTACAACGACCCGGCCAAGACCGCCGCGACCTTCTTCGTCAGGGACGGCGAGCGGTGGGTGCTGCTCGGCGACATGGCCACCGTCGACGAGGAGGGCGTGGTCACCGTCCTGGGCCGGGGCTCGCAGTGCATCAACACGGGCGGCGAGAAGGTGTACCCGGAGGAGGTGGAGCAGGCCCTCAAGTCCCACCCTGACGTCTACGACGCGCTGGTGGCCGGTGTGCCGGACCCCCGGTGGGGCCACCATGTGGCGGCAGTGGTGCAACTGCGCGAGGGGGCGGCGCGGCTGTCGCTGGAGGACATCCGGACGCACTGCCGGGACCGGCTCGCCGGCTACAAGATCCCGCGCCGGCTGGTGATCACCGAGTCGGTGCAGCGGTCGCCGAGCGGCAAGGCGGACTACCGCTGGGCCCGGGAGGTGGCGGTGGCTGCGGACGGGTGATTCTCCGGCCGGGACATTGAACCCGGGATGACGTGCGGACGTACTGGTGATGGCAGGCTCGGTATCCGGGCTCTGTCAGCCATGCCAGCAAGACCGCACGGAAGGACCACCGGGTGTCGCGCTTCACTCGCTCCCGTCAGCTCTCGGACACGACCGAGGGCGGGGCGGAACCGGATGACGACACGGCGGCAAAGGAACCAGCCGGGGAGCAGACCGAGGCCGACCAGCCGAAAGCGGAAGCGGACACGGCCCCGGAGGCGGAACCGGGCACGGCTGAGGACGCGGGCTCGGACACGGCCCCCGGCACGGCTCCCGACGGGTCGCCCGGCGCGATGAAGCCCGGCTGGTTCGGCTGGCGGCGCCGCTACCCCCGCGCGGCACGCGGCGTCAGCGTGGGGACCACCGTGCTGGCCGGTGCCCTCGTGCTGTTCGCGCTGCTCGTACCGAACCAGGTCGAGAAGATCGAGTTCGCCTCGTTCGTCAGGATTCCCGCCGAGGGCGTGCTGCTCGCGGGCCTGCTGCTCACACTGCCGCCGAAGCCCCGTCGGGTCACGGCCGTGGTCATGGGCGCGTTCCTCGGGCTGGTCACGATCCTGAAGTTCGTCGACATGGGCTTCTACCAGATCCTTGCCCGCCCGTTCGATCTGGTCCTGGACTGGATCCTGATCGAGAACGGCACGGACTTCCTGAGGGAGACGTTCGGCCGTACCGGCCAGGTGCTGGCCGTGACCGGCGTGATCGTCCTGTTCGTCGCGGTGCTGGTCCTCACGACCCTCGCCGTGGTGCGCTTGACCCGCCTGATGGTCCGGCACCGGCCCGTCGCCGCCCGTACGACACTGATCCTCGGCACGGCGTGGATCACCTGCATGACCCTGGGCCTGCAGATCGGCACTGTTCCGATCGCCACCAAGGGCAACGCGGAGTTCCTGGGCAACCGGGTGGAGCAGGTCCGGGCGGGTCTCAAGGACGCACGGGTCTTCGAGAAGCAGGCCGCCGTCGACGCCTTCGCGAAGACACCGCCCGACCAGTTGCTGACCGGACTGCGCGGCAAGGACGTCCTGTTCACGTTCATCGAGAGCTACGGCAGGGTCGCCATCGACGATCCGGCGATGGCGCAGCAGACCGACGCCGTCCTCCAGGAGGGCACGAGCCGGCTGAAGGCGGCCGGGTTCGAGTCGCGCAGCGGCTGGCTGCAGGCGCCGGTGACGGGCGCGGGCAGCTGGCTCGCCCACTCGACTTTCCTGTCCGGACTGTGGATCAAGAACCAGCAGCGGTACCGCAATCTGACCACGAGCGATCGCATGACGCTGACGAAGTACTTCGGGAAGACGGGCGCCTGGCGGACCGTCGGAATCGTGCCGGGAGTGCGGCGGGCCTGGCCGGAGGGGAAGTACTTCGGCCTGGACCACATCTACGACTCCGAGCACCTCGGCTACCACGGCCCGTACTTCAGCTGGACGCCCGTGCCGGACCAGTTCAGCATGGAGGCCTTCCAGCGGCTGGAGCACGGCAAGAAGGACCGCGAGCCGATCATGGCGGAGATCATCCTGGCGTCGAGCCACAACCCCTGGTCCCCCATCGCGCGGATGATCGACTGGGACGACCTCGGCGACGGCTCGGTGTTCCATCGCATCAAGAAGGAGGGCACGAACCCCACGGAGGTCTGGAAGGACCCGGAGAGGGTGCGCACCGAGTACCGGCGGGCCATCGAGTACTCGATCCGGAGCCTGACCGAGTGGGTCGAGCGCTACGGCGACGACGACACGGTGCTGGTCTTCCTCGGCGACCACCAGCCGGTGCCGACCGTCACCGCCGGGGACACCGGCAAGGACGTGCCGATCACCATCGTCGCCAAGGACAAGAAGGTCCTGGACCGGGTCGCCGACTGGAACTGGACGGAGGGCCTCAAGCCGGCCGGGAACGCCCCCCGGTGGGGCATGGACAAGTTCCGCGACCGCTTCATGACGGCGTACGGTCCGCAGGGCTGAGGTCCTGCACGGCCGCGAGGAACTCCATACCGGCACGGTGGGCGAGGGGTGGCTGCGGGCCGGGCCGCTCTGCCGACAGCAGAGGGGTTGCCCCCCGCGTCAGGAGAAGAAGCCGGCCACGCGCCGCACGAACCAGGCCGGGTCGTCGAGCCACGGGTAGTGCCCCGCGCCCGGCTGCACCGCGAACTCGGCAGCCGGGAAGGCCTGTGCGGCCTGCCGGGCCAGCGACGGACTCGGGCCGCCGTCCAGTTCACCGGCCAGGACGAGTACGCGGGTTCCCACCCAGGCCAGCGCCTCGCGTGTCGAGTCCGGTTCGTAGGCGCCGTCGGCACCGTAGACCTCCGCCGCGTCGTCGTTGGTCTCGGCCTCCTCACGGTCGGCGTGGGCCCGGGCGGTGTCGTCCCATCGCCCGTAGAAGAACGGGAGGAACACCGGGTCGAAGTCGCCCTTGCCCTCCAGCCAGGCCTCGAACGGCGGGAACACGTCCGTGAACCAGGGTTCGGACGCGCGCAGCCGGGCCGCTGCCAGCCGGTCCCCTGCCGTCGCGGGCATGCCCAGGGCCCATGGCGTGGCGGTGATCAGTGCCAGCCGTCCCAGCCGCTGCGGATACCGGGCCGCGTAGAGCATCGCGAGACTGCCGCCCGCCGAGTGCGCGAGCACGTCCACGCGCTCCCGCCGCAGATGGAGCCGCAACGCCTCGACGTCGTCCACGAGCCGGTCGCAGCGGTACGTGCCCGGGTCCGCCGGCAGCTCGGACTCCCCCGTGCCGCGCAGGTCGAGCAGCACCAGCTGCCGGTGCGCGTCCAGTCCGCCGAGGTTCCCCAGGTAGGCGGAGGCCCGCATGGGGCCGCCGGGCAGCACGACGAGCGGCTCACCCTCGCCGCGCAGGTGATAGGTGAGCCGGGTTCCGTCCGGGGCACTGAAGATCGGCATGCCCCGATCCTGGTGTCCGGGGCCGGTCCGGCACAACCGGGTTCCCCGGCTCGTGCGCGTCAGTGCTGTCCGAGGTCGTTCCTCAGTTCCCGTTTGAGGATCTTCCCGCTGGCGTTGCGCGGGAGTTCCGCCACGAACACCACCCGCTTCGGCGCCTTGAAGGGGGCGAGTTTCCCGCGGACGTGGTCGATCAGTTCCGCCTCCGAGACGTCGCCGCGCGGGACGACGACGGCCGTGACCGCCTCGATCCACCGCTCGTCCGGCAGGCCCACGACCGCGGCCTCGGCGACCGCGGGGTGGGTGTACAGCGCGTCCTCGACCTGACGTGAAGCGACAACGACGCCACCGGAGTTGATGACGTCCTTCACCCGGTCGACGATCGTGTAGTAGCCGTGCGCGTCGCGTACCGCGAGGTCGCCGGAGCGGAACCAGCCGTCGCGGAAGGCCTCGGCGGTCTCCTCGGGCTTGTCCCAGTAGCCCTCGCACAGTTGCGGGGAGCGGTAGACGATCTCGCCGGGGGTGCCGTCGGGTACGTCCTTGCCGTCCTCGTCGACCACGCGCGCGTCGACGAACAGGACGGGCCTGCCGCAGGAGTCCATGCGGCCCTTGTGTTCGTCGGGTGCGAGCACCGTGGCGAGGGGGCCGATCTCGCTCTGGCCGAAACAGTTGTAGAAGGCCAGGCCCGGCAGGCGCTCCCGGAGCCGTTCGAGCACGGGGACCGGCATGATCGACGCCCCGTAGTAGGCCTTGCGCAGACCGCTCAGGTCGCGGGTGGCGAAGTCGGGGCGGCCGGCCAGGGCGATCCAGACGGTGGGCGGCGCGAACAGGCTGTCCGCGCGGCCCGATTCGATCAGGTCGAAGAGCCGGTCGCCGTCGGGTGCGTCGAGGATGATGTTGGTCGCGCCGACGGTGAGGTAGGGCAGCAGGAAGACGTGCATCTGCGCCGAGTGGTACAGCGGCAGGGAGTGCGCGGGGCGGTCGCCCGCACTGAGGTCGAGGGCGGTGATCGCGCTCAGGTACTCGTGCACCAGGGCCCGGTGCGTCATCATCGCGCCCTTGGGCAGGGCGGTCGTGCCGGACGTGTACAGCAGTTGCACGAGGCCTTCGGCGCGTGGCTCGGGGCCGTCGTAGGCGGGCGCCCCGGGCAGCCGCGCGAGCAGCGAGTCGTCGGCATCGCGCAGGGGCAGCGTCCGTACGCCCTGAGGCAGTTGCGCCGCGAGGTCCGGGTCGGTGAGGACCAGGGAGCTGCCGGACTGGCCGACGATGTAGGCGAGGTCGTCGCCGGTCAGGTTCTGGTTGACGGGCACGTGCACCAGGCCCGCGCGGGCGCAGGCCAGGAAGGTGATCAGGTAGGCGTCGGAGTTGTGGCCGTACGCGCCCACCCGCTCGCCCGGGGACAGCCCCTGGCCGAGGAGGACGCTCGCCGCTCGGGAGACGGCGGTGTCCAGTTCGTCGTACGTCCAGGTGCGGTCGCCGTACTCCACGGCCACGCGCGCCGGGGTGCGTCGGGCGCTGCGCCGCAGCACTGCGTCGACCGTGCTGCCGTGTCCGGGCATCGTCATGACACCTGATCCTCGGTTCACCGCCGGGCGAGGTCAAGAACCGACCGGCGACACGGGGAGCCGGGGCGCGCTGCTGTTCGGCCGGTTCTGGCGGAAGCTGGAACAGGCGGTGCCGGCCGCGGAGGCGTGGGAAGGTGCCGTTCTCGGCGGCGGACCCGGTGCGTACGCCGAACACGCGGAACACGGACGCACCCGGCTTCGGCGTCGCCCTCGCCGACGCGGTGGCGGAACTGCGCGCGGCGGGTATCGCGCTCGACGCGCCGCTCGACGCGCACCCGTTCGTCGTCCGCGGTGGTGAGCGCCTTCCGATGCCCGGCGGCTCGGGGCGGATCGGCGTGTGGAACGTGCTCGAACCGCAGTGGAACGCGGCCGGGGGCGGCTACACGGAGGTGCCGTTCGGCAGCAGTCACCTCCGGGCGGTGGGCTGGGACGGCGGCCGCTGCCCGGTGGCCCGCACCCTGCTGACGTACTCCCAGTCGTCGCACCCCGAGTCGCCGCACCACGCGGACCAGACCCGGCTGTTCTCCGATGAGAAGTGGGTGTCGTCGCGCTTCTGCGAGAAGGACATCCTGTCCTCGCCGAAGCTGAAGGTCGTCCGGGTGCACGAGCGCCGCTGACCGTGGCTGAGGGGTGCCGCTCCCGGTGGGGCGGCCCCCCCGTTCATGTCGTCATCCCCGGTCGGCCCGGGGCCCGTACATCAGCCGGCGCAGCACCGCTTCGGCGGGGCCCCGGTGGCCGGCCCGCTCCAGGGCGTACGCCCCGGCCACGGTGACCAGCCAGACGGCGAACGCGAAGAGCGCCATGGTCGTGCTGCCCAGGTGCGCGCCGAGGCCGAGTCCCCAGGCGGCCAGCACCGGGGCGAAGAGCAGCGAGTGGGCGAGGTAGCACGACAGGGACCGCTTACCGACGGAGGCCACCGCCGTCACCGCCGTCGCGCCGCGGCGGGGCCCGCGGGTGGTCCACCAGTGCGTGAAGAGGGCTACGGCCGCGACATAGCCGAGGCCGGCGGCGTTGCCGGTGACGTCGCGGAGTGCCATGAGTGCCCCGGATTCGCTCTGCATGTCGTCCGGCACGCGCAGGGCGCCGATGTGGGCGAGGGCGGCGGGCAGCGCCCCGAGCCAGCCGGCCGCGATACCGATGACCGCCGTGTTGCGCAGCAGTGTGCGGTGGCGGTGCGGTTCCTCCAGGATGCGGCGGCGTGCGGCCCAGAAGCCGAGCAGGAAGAGGATGTACCCGCCGGCGACGAGGGCCAGCGGGGCGGCGGCGAAGGTGATGAACAGGCCGGTCTCGAGCCGGGTGCCCGCCGCGGTGAGCCAGTTCTCCTCGTCCGACGCGAACGCCTTGAAGCCGGCCTCGGCGTCGGCGTCACCCAGTGTGCCCAGGTCGCCTTGGAGCAGCGCGGCGATGACGGGCCCGGCCGTGACGAGCGCCATCAGGGCGACTCCGATCCAGATCCACCACGTCAGGGCGCGGTCACCGCGCCGCAGGAAGGCCAGGCCCAGGACGAGGCTCAGGACTCCGTAGAAGCCGATGATGTCCCCGGCCATCAGCGCGGTGGCGTGGGCGAGGCCGATGACGATCAGCCAGAGGCTGCGCCTGCGCAGGAGTTTCACGGCGTCGCGCCCGTCGGTGCCGGCGGCGGTCTGCCGGAGGTAGAGCTGCATCATGCCGTAGCCCAAGAGGAAGGCGAAGAGCGGGTAGATCCGCAGGTCGAGCGCCGTGATCATGGTGAACTGCACCGCGTGGTCCAGCCACGAGCCGTCCACGGGCTGCCATCCGGAGGGCCCGCGCCGCGCCGCCCACAGATGGAAGGCGGTGTTGGACAGCACGATGCACAGCAGCATGATCCCGCGGGCGAGATCGGGGGCGAGTGCCCGTTCGCCCGGCCGTACGCCCCCACGCCGCAGCGTTCCCTGTTCGGTCGCGATCGTCATGGCCTCACGCTAGGAAGGCGGGGCCCGGCCGGACATCGGCCGAAGGGCGAGCGGGCGCCGACCGAAGGATGACGCCCGTGCCCTCCGGTCCGACCAAAGCCGCACCGCCGCCTCACACCGGTCGGGTCCGGCCCTCCCAGTACGGCTCCCGCAGCCGCCGCTTGTACAGCTTGCCGTTGGGGTCGCGGGGCATCTCGGTGATGAAGTCGACGCTCCGGGGCCGCTTGTAGCCGGCGAGCCGGTGGGCGCAGTGGTCGAGAAGGTCGGCGGCGAGAGCGGGTCCGGGGCGGTGTCCGGGGGCCGGTTCCACGACCGCCTTGACCTCCTCGCCCCAGTCGTCGTGCGGGATGCCGAAGACGGCGGCGTCGGCGACGGCCGGGTGGGCGAGCAGGGCCGACTCGATCTCGGCCGGGTAGATGTTGACGCCACCGGAGATGATCAGGTCGATCTTGCGGTCGCGCAGGAAGAGGTAGCCGTCCTCGTCGAGGTGGCCGAGGTCGCCGACGGTGAAGAAGTCGCCGATGCGGTTCTTGCGGGTCTTGGCCTGGTCCTTGTGGTACGAGAAGCCGCCGGTGTTCATCTTCATGTAGACGGTGCCCAGTTCGCCGGGCGGCAGCCGGTTGCCGTCGTCGTCGAAGATCGCGAGTTCGCTGATGGGCCAGGCCTTGCCGACGGTGCCGGGCTTCTTCAGCCAGTCCTCGGCGGTGGCGAAGGCGCCGCCGCCCTCGCTGGCCGCGTAGTACTCCTCCACACAGGGCCCCCACCAGTCGAGCATGGCCCGTTTCACGTGGTCGGGGCAGGGCGCGGCGCCGTGGATGGCGTGCCGCATGGAGGAGACGTCGTAGCGGTCCTTTACTTCGTCGGGCAGGGCCAGCAGGCGGTGGAACTGGGTGGGGACCATATGGGTGTGGGTGCACCGGTGGGTGTCGATGAGGCGGAGCATCTCCTGGGGCGTCCACTTGTCCATGAGGACCAGCCGGTGGCCGATGTGCAGGGACGCGCCGGAGAACTGCAGAACGGCCGTGTGGTAGAGCGGCGAGCAGATCAGGTGCACGTTGCCGTCGAACGGGCGGATGCCGAAGATGCCGAGGAACCCGCCGAGGTACGCCTCCTCCGGCGGTTTGCCCGGCAGTGGGCGGCGGATGCCGCGGGGGCGTCCCGTGGTGCCCGAGGTGTAGTTCATGACCCATCCGAGGGTGCGTTCGCCGGGCGGCGACTCGGGTTGTCCGTCGAGGAGTTCGGCGTACGGGCGGAAGCCCCCGGCCGTGCCTGCGGCGTACCGGTGCGTGTCCGGCAGGCCTGCCTCGTCGGCGGCGTCGCGGGCCGCGTCGGCGAAGCGCTCGTGGGCGAGGAGCACCTTGGCGCCGGAGTCGGAGACGATCCAGGCGATCTCCGGTCCGACCAGGTGGTGGTTGACGGGCACGAGGTAGAACCCGGCCTGGCTGGCGGCGAGGTACGCGGTGAGGAACTCGACGCCGTTGGGCAGGACCACCGCGAAGGTGTCGCCGCGTTCCAGCCCGGCCGCGCGCAGGCCGTGCACCAGCCGGTTGGCGGCGGCGTGCAGGCGCCCGGCGGTCCACTCCTCGCCGTCGGGGGCGACCAGGACCACGCGGTCGGGGTCGGCGGTGGCCTGGGCCCAGAAGCCCACGGGAGCAGGGGTGTTCACTGTCCGCTCCTTCCGGCGATGCGGTTGACGCGGTCCACGGCCCGCTCGAAGCCGCGGGTGAGGTCGTCGAAGACCGCCTGGACACTGCGTTCGCTGGTCATCCGGCCGACGATCTGGCCGACCGGGGTGCCGAGCAGCGGGTCGACCTCGTACTTCTGGATGCGCGAGACGGCCTCGGCGACCAGCAGCCCCTGCAGGGGCATGGGCAGGGTGCCGGGCCCGTCCGGGTCGTCCCAGGCGTCGGTCCACTCGGTGCGCAGCTGGCGTGCGGGCTTGCCCGTCAGCGCCCTGGAGCGGACGGTGTCGCCGGAGCCGGCCGCGAGGAGCTTGCGGGTCAGGGCGGGTGAGTGGAGGTCCGCTTCTGTGGTGGTCAGCCACAGGGAGCCCAGCCACACCCCCTGGGCGCCGAGGGCGAGCGCGGCGGCCACCTGCCGCCCGCTGCCGATGCCGCCGGCGGCCAGCACGGGCAGTGGGGCGACTGCGTCGACGACCTCGGGGGTGAGCACCATGGAGGCGATCTCGCCGGTGTGGCCGCCCGCCTCGTAGCCCTGCGCCACGACGATGTCGATCCCTGCGTCCTGGTGCTTGCGGGCGTGCCGGGCGCTGCCCGCGAGTGCGGCGACGAGGACGCCCTGGTCGTGGGCGCGGGCGATGACGTCGGCGGGCGGCGAGCCGAGGGCGTTGGCGAGGAGCCGGATCGGGTAGTCGAAGGCGACGTCGAGCTGACTGCGGGCGACCTGCTCCATCCAGCCCGTGATGCGCCAGCCCGACGCCTCGCCCTCGGCCAGCTCGGGCACACCGTGCTTGGCGAGGGTGTCCCGGACGAACTGCCGGTGTCCCTCGGGGATCATCGCCTCGACGTCGGCCTCCGTGACGCCTTCGACCTTCCTCGCCGGCATGACGACGTCCAGTCCGTACGGCCTGCCGTCGACATGTGCCTCGATCCAGTCCAGGTCCCGTTTGAGCTCCTCGGGGGCGGTGTAGCGGACCGCGCCGAGCACGCCGAAGCCGCCGGCCCGGCTGATGGCCGCGGCGACGGCGGGGAACGGCGTGAAGCCGAAGACGGCGTGCTCGATTCCCAGTTCCTGGCTCAGCTCCGTCTGCATGGGCGCAGGATGCCGGAGTCCTCCGCAGGACGGAAGAGCTTTCCTGATGCTCCGTCAGATTCAGGCCGCGGTCGGCCCCCGCCTGCGGGCTGTGTGCTCGGATTCGGGCCGCGGTCAGTTCCCCCGTGCGGGCTGTGTGCTCAGATTCAGGCCGCGTCGGTCCCCGCCTGCGGGCTGTGTGCGCGGACGCGCGGCGGACATACTGCACGGGACATGCGAGACCGTTGAGGCGAAGGGGTGTGTGCGGTGACCGACAGACCTGCGAGCGGCGAACTGACCCGGCGTCAACTGGGCCGGACGGGGCTGGCCCTGGGCGGTGCGCTCGCCCTCACCCCGTTGCCCGCCGGGCCCGCCGGGGCCGCCCCGGCGGGGTCCGGCCGCCACCCCACCCTGCGGCACGGCTCCGCCGCCCGCGCCGGGCTGCTCTCCTCCCACCTGCGCCGGCTCGTCACCGACGCGGAGGCATTCCTCGCCCCCTCACCCGAGCACCCCTGGTACGCGGGCGCCGTCCTGCTCGCCGGACGCGGTGGCACGGTCGCGCTGCACCGGCCCATCGGCATGGCGGTGCGCTACCGGGCCTACGACGAGAAGACCGACACCGGCGTCGAGTTTCCGCCCGGCGAGCAGATTCCGATGGCCCGGGACACCGTCTTCGACCTGGCGTCGGTGTCGAAGCTGTTCACCTCGATCCTCGCCGTGCAGCAGATGGAGCGCGGCGCACTGGAGCTGGAGGGGAAGGTCGCCTCGTACCTGCCGGACTTCGCGCGTGCGGGCAAGCAGGACATCACGATCCGTCAGCTCCTCACGCACACCTCCGGTTTCCGCGCCTGGATTCCGCTGTACAGCGCGCCGACGTACGAGGAGAAGCTCCAGCGCATCTGGAACGAGGCGCCGGTCAGCGCACCGGGCACGGCGTATCTGTACTCGGACCTGAACCTCATCTCGCTCCAGCTCGTGCTGGAACGGGTCACGGGCCGCACCCTGGACGTCCTGCTCCGTGACGAGATCACAGAGCCGCTCGGCCTGCGCCGCACCCGCTACAACCCGCCCGCGTCCTGGCGGCAGGGGATCGCGGCCACGGAGGACGCGCGGGCACCGTGGTCCGGGCTCGACCGGGGCCTGGTGTGGGGCGAGGTGCACGACGAGAACGCCTTCGGTCTGGGCGGGGTCGCGGGCCACGCGGGCGTCTTCTCCGATGCGTGGGACCTCGCGGTCCTCGGCCGTACGCTGCTCAACGGCGGGGTCTACGGGCGGGCCCGGATCCTCGGGCGGGAGTCGGTGGAGCTGATGTTCACCGACTTCAACACCGCCTTCCCCGGGGACGAGCACGGCCTCGGATTCGAGCTCTACCAGCACTGGTACATGGGCGCGATGGCCACGCCGCGCAGTGCGGGGCACACCGGGTTCACGGGCACCTCGCTGGTGCTCGACCCGACGACCGACTCGTTCCTCGTCGTCCTCGGCAACTCGGTTCATCCGGTGCGCACGTGGCGCTCCGGTTCGGCGCCCAGGGTCGCCGCGGCGAACAACATGGCGCGGGCGGTGCCGGTGCGGCCGGGGCGGCGCCGCAGGGCCTGGTTCTCCGGGATGGCGGTCGCCACGACGGCGACCCTGACGCTACCCGCGCTCGACACGTCCGCAGGCCGGGCCCGGTTGCGCTGCGCGCTGTGGTGGGACACCGAGCCGCAGGCCGATGTGCTGGTCCTGGAGGCCTCGACCGACGGCGGCACGAGCTGGCGGCCCGTGCCCTTCACCACGTCCCGTCGAGGAGGGGATCCCGAAAGGCATCCGTCGGGCTCGGTCACCGGCTGGTCCGGCCGCGTCTGGCACACACTCACCGCCGGCCTCCCGGCCGCACGGGAACTCGCCCTGCGCTGGCGGTACGCGACGGGCCGGCTGTACGTCGGGCGCGGCTGCTACGTGGACGGACTGCGGGTGGAGGCGTCCGGGGACGTCCTGTTCGACGAGACGCGTCCGGCGGACGGGGCGCGCCTCAATGCGGTGGGGTGGACGCAGGAGGCCGACTGAGCGGTCACCCTCCGGTGTTCTCCAGCACCGCCATCGCCGCATTGTGCCCCGGCACTCCGCTGACCCCGCCGCCGCGTACCGCACCCGCCCCGCACAGGAGCACGTTCGCGTGCCCGGTCTCCACGCCCCAGCGGCCGGTGCCGTCCTGGGCGTGGGGCCAGCTCAGCTCGCGGTGGAAGATGTTGCCGCCGGGCAGGCCGAGGTCCCGCTCCAGGTCGAGCGGGGTCCGGGCCTCGATACAGGGGCGCCCGTCGGCGTCGGTGGCCAGGCAGGCGGCGAGGGGTTCGGCCAGGTGCTCGTCGAGCTGGGCGAGGGTGGACTTCAGCAGGTCCTCACGCACGGCGTCGTTGTCCCGCTCGAACAGGCGGGCCGGGGTGTGCAGGCCGAAGAGGGTGAGCGTCTGGTAGCCCTGCTCGGCCAGGCCGGGTCCGAGGATGCTCGGGTCGGTGAGCGAGTGGCAGTAGATCTCGGAGGGCGGTGCGGCGGGCAGCTCTCCGGCGGCGGCCTGGGCGTGGGCGGCGGCCAGTTGCTGGTAGCCCTCGGCGATGTGGAAGGTGCCGGCGAAGGCCTCCCGCGGGTCGACGGAACTGTCGCGCAGCCGCGGCAGCCGCTTGAGCAGCATGTTGACCTTGAGCTGGGCGCCCTCGGCGGGCGCCGGAGGGGTGTCGCCCGTCAGGTCGGCCAGGGCCTGCGGTGAGGCGTTCACCAGGACATGGCGGGCGGCGACGGTGCCCTCGCCGTCGGCCGTGCGATACGTGACCTCGGCCGTTCGGCCGTCCGTGGCGATGCGCAGCGCCTCGTGGCCGGTGGCGAGGACCGCGCCCGCCGCGCGTGCCGTGTCGGCGAGGGCGTCGGTGAGGGCTCCCATGCCGCCGACCGGCACGTCCCAGTCGCCGGTACCGCCACCGATCACGTGATAGAGCAGGCAGCGGTTCTGCTTCAGGGAGGGGTCGTGGGCGTCGGCGAAGGTGCCGATGAGTGCGTCGGTGAGCACGACGCCGCGCACCAGGTCGTCATCGAAGCGCTCCTCGACGGCGATGCCGATCGGCTCCTCGAAGAGCGTCCGCCAGGCCGCCTCGTCGTCGAGGCGGTCACGCAGTTCGTCGCGGGTGGGCAGCGGCTCCGTGAGAGTCGGGAAGATCCGCTGGGCGGCGCGGCCGGTCATGCCGTAGAACGCCTGCCAGGCCCGGTACTCGCGGTCGGAGCCGGTGAGCCGGGTGAACGCCTCACGGGTGCGCCGTTCGCCGCCGCCGACGAGGAGACCGGTGGGCCGCCCGTCGCGTTCGGCGGGGGTGTAGGAGGAGACGGTACGGGCGCGGACCCGGAAGTCCAGGCCGAGGTCCCGGACGATCTTCTTCGGCAGCAGGCTGACCAGGTACGAGTAGCGGGACAGCCGGGCGTCGACCCCGGCGAAGGGCCGGGTGGACACCGCCGCGCCGCCTGTGTGGTCCAGTCGCTCCAGGACCAGCACGGAGCGGCCGGCCCGGGCCAGATAGGCGGCGGCCACCAGGCCGTTGTGGCCGCCGCCCACGATGACGGCGTCGTACGTCCGGTGTGCGCGGGGTCCCTCGGGTGCGGTCATGGTTCTTGGTAACACGGGGTGATCCGGGTCGGCCATACGGCGCCTGCCCGCTCGCCCCGGGTCAGCGCGCCGCCGCGGCCCGCTGCTCTCGCAGTGCCGCCACTCTTCGGTACAGGGCGACGGCCTCGGCGCCACGCCCCAGCTGTTCCAGGCAGTGGGCCTCGTCGTTGCGGCTGGCGAGGGTGTCGGGATGGTCGGGGCCCAGGACGCGTTCGCGGGCGGTGGCCACACGCCGGTACTCGGTGAGCGCGTCGGCCCAGCTGCCCAGCCAGCCGAGGCCGACGGCGACCTCGCGCAGGCTGACCAGGGTGTCCGGGTGGTCGGGGCCGAGGACCTGCTCACGCAGGACGGCGACCTCTCGGGATTCGGAGAGGGCTTCCTCCCAGCGGCCGAGCCGTCCGAGGTTGACGCAGCGGCCATGGCGGGCGCGCAGGGTTTCGGGGTG
>NZ_POUC01000559.1 GCF_002891435.1 Streptomyces cahuitamycinicus | reverse complement strand
GGCTCGGCCTTGGTGGCGTGGGTGAGCGCGGCGGCCACGGCGGCGGGCGTGACGTCCGTGCCGTCCTGGAAGGTGGCCTCGCGCAGGGTGAACCGCCAGGTCCGGTCGCCCTCCCGGTGCCAGGACCCGGCGAGCGCGGGAGCCGCGGCACCGTTGGCGTCCAGGGCGGTGAGTCCCTCGGTGACGCCGAGGCGGCTGAGCAGCGTGGCGTCGGCTCCGTACGGCGAGAGGTTCTCGGCGGGCGGGAAGGCGAGGGCGACGCGCAGCCGCGCCCCCGACGGCCCGCCCGCCGACGAGGACTGCCCGTCGGGGGACACGAAGCAGCCGGCCAGACACGGCGCGAGGGCGAGGGCGGTGAGGAACCGGAGACGGCCCTTGATGCTCTGAAGACGCACTTGCACAGCATATGCATCAACTGGAACAGGCCGGTCAGCCGGGCGATCCAGGCCGACGCGCCTTCGAGTCCCGTATGGAGCACAAGATTTGACATGGGTGCGGACCACTCCTTAAACCTATCCACATGACATCCATTTTCAAAAAGGTGGGGCGGTCGTGAGGGTCGCGTTCGTCGGCAAGGGCGGCAGCGGCAAGACCACACTGTCCGCACTCTTCTCCCGCCACCTGGCGCGCTCCGGCGCACCGGTCCTCGCCATCGACGGCGACATCAACCAGCACCTGGCCGAGGCACTCGGCGGCGCGGAGGAGTCCGCCCCTCGCCTGGGCGCGCACATGCCCGAGATCAAGACCTTCCTGCGGGGCGACAACCCCCGCATCCCCTCCCCCGAGGCGATGGTCAAGACGACCCCGCCAGGCCGCGGTTCCCGTCTCCTCCGCCCGCTCGGCGACGACGAACTGCACACGCGGCACGTCGGCCGGGCGGGCGGCGTCCCCCTCATGGTGACGGGCGAGTTCGACGAGTCGGACCTGGGCGTGGCCTGCTACCACTCCAAGCTGGGCGCGGTGGAGCTGTACCTCGGCCACCTGCTGGACGACCCCGGCGAATACGTCGTGGTCGACATGACGGCGGGCGCGGACGCCTTCGCGTCGGGCCTGTTCACCCGGTTCGACATGACGTTCCTGGTGGCGGAACCCACCCGCAAGGGCGTGTCCGTGTACCGCCAGTACCGCGATCACGCGGAACAGTTCGGCATCCGCATCGCGGTCGTCGGCAACAAGGTGACCGGCGAGGACGACCTGCTCTTCCTCAAGGAGCAGGTGGGCGACGACCTCCTGACCCACCTGGTGCACTCCCCCTGGATCCGCGCGGCGGAACAGGGCCGGGCCGCCTCCGGCCCGGACGCACTGGCGTCACTGGAGCCGCACAACCGCCACGCCCTCACGGTCCTGCGCGAGGCGGTGGACGCCGAGGTCCGCGACTGGAATCGGCTCCACCGCCACGCGGTCGAGTTCCACCTGCGCAACGCCAGCGCCTGGGCGGACGCGCGCACGGGCGGGGACCTGGCGGCGCAGGTGGACCCGGACTATGTGCCGGGACCGACCGCCCTGCCCTGAGGCGCGCCACAGCCACTGCCGACCCGCCTTCGCCGGCTACTCGATCCCCGTGGCATCGAGTAGCCGAACCACGTCCTTGCGCCCGTACCCGAGCAGTCGGGCACGTTCAGCCGCCATCAGCACCAAGTGGGCGACGATCTTCGCCGCGTATCCGTCCTTGCCGTCCGCGTCGAACCATTCCTGGGGCTTCTCGACACCCAGGCTGTTCATCACCAGCCCGTGCTCTCGACGGACCTCCGCGACGGTACCGGCGACCGCGTCCAGGAGCGTCTTCCCCGGCCGTTCGCACTCCAGGGCGAAGCACCCCCAGTCGACCGGCAGGCACCCCTCCGGCGGACGCGCCCGCAGCCCCGCATACCTCTCGTCCTCGAACCCGGAGGCCCGGAACTCGTCGTGCACCAACGAGAACCGATGGAACCCGGGCGGAACCGGCGGCGGTGGAGGCGTGTACTCCCACCCGGCGTCCTCGTACAACTGCCGCTTCACCTCTTCTTCGTCGGCAAGCGTCACGGTGAAGCCGTTGGCCTCGTTGCGCCCGGTCGTCGTGCCGTCGGGATTGCGGTGGAAATGCAGGCCCATGGTGTGCTCCCGTCACCGTGCTGAAAAGTGGACGACAAGTCCCGTCACCAGCTCGAACGGCCCGCAGGCCGGGCAGGTGCCCGCCCTCCGAAGCACCATCCGATCGCGTGAAAAAGGCCGCTGCGGGAACTTCCCGGCGCAGCCGGACGGGCGGTTGTTACGCTCCTCCGATGAGGATTCCGGGCCCCGCAGAGATTCGGGCGCTGCACGAGAAGTACGCGCCCACCACCGAGGCGTTCGCCCTCGTCCACACGCACTGCGAGATCGTCTGGGGGATCGCCGAACAGCTCCTTGCCGCGCCCCACCTCGCTCATCTCGACGCCGAACTGGTCCGCGCCGGCTGCCTCCTCCACGACATCGGCGTCTACCGCCTCTACGGGGACGACGGACGGCTGGACCACGAGAACTACATCCGGCACGGCCTGCTCGGCCACGAGATCCTCGAAGCCGAGGGTTTCCCCGACGCCCTCAGCCGCTTCTGCTCCCACCACACCGGAGTGGGACTCACGCGGCACGACGTCGTGAGCCAGGGTCTGCCCCTCCCTCCCGCGGACTATCTGGCGGTGACGGAGGAGGAGAGGCTGGTGATGTACGCGGACAAGTTCCACACCAAGTCCCGGCCGTCGGCGTACCTCTCCCCCGACGAATTCGCCGCCCGCGTCCGCGGCTTCGGCGAGGACAAGGTGACCGCCTTCCAGGCCCTGCGCGCGGAGTTCGGCGACCCGGATCTCAGTGGGTCGGTGTCGGGCACCGAAGCAGGAGGAGGCGCCGCGTCAGCCGTCGTTCAGGGGTAGGGGTCGGGAAGCACGCGGGTTGCAGCCGACACCACCAGCACCGATGTCCGGCCTCACCTCTCGGGGAGGGACGCCACAGGAACCAGTCACCCCACCCGCTTCCGCTCCTGGCACCGATTGGTCTTGAAGCACTCCCCGCTTTGAGCGTCACCCGTCCCGGCCCGTTGAGGTTGTTGTCGGCGATGACGGCGTTGAACTCACCGCTGGAGTTCTCGGCCCGCTCCCAGTAGCAGCCGAACCCGCCCTCCGGCCCGGCCGTCTTGTAGGTGCCGGCCTTGATGTCCTCGCCGACCACGTACTCGCCCTCGCCGGAGAAGCTGGTCGCCGGGCATTCTTGGCCGGCAGTCCGGCGACTCGACCTCCCTCGCCCTGATGACGGCCGTGGCCTGCTGCCGCGAGCCGGTACCCGTCCCGTACAACCAGATCATGCACATCACAGGGGTCTACCGCGCCCCGGCGGGCGCCGACGCGAACAACTGCCGCCGGGCGGCAGGCGATCAGACGCGCTACTGGGCCGCCCTGGTGGACGACGGCGACACGCTGCTGTGCACCACGATCTACCAGGGCAGCTGACCGACAGCTCAGTTCCGCCAGCCGCCCAGGTACGCTCGCGAAAAGGCCGCTTCAGACCGTCTCCGTCGTCGTGACGGCCGGCACGCCCGGGTTCACCGAAACGGATGGCGTTGCCACCCGAAAGCCCTCACCCGGTGCGATTTCATCCCCCTTCACCTCTGTGCCGCATACCGTGAACCCGCCGCCCGAACACCTCTCGGCACAACAGGAAGCGGCGGCGACACGCAGGTCACAGGAGACGGAGGAAGAACGGAATGACACAGGCCGCCGCAGGGAGCGAGCTGGACGAACGAGTGCCGGGACGCCGGTGGATCGTGCGTCTGGATCCCGTCGGCCGAGGCAGCTCGGAGGTGCGCGTCTCGTGCGGCCGACCCGCCTGTGCCGAGCGGCGTCTGCCCTCCGCGGCGGCAGGCCGTACGGCCGCGGTCGCCCACCTGACGGCGCACCTGCGCGCCACCCCCGCCCCCAGAGCCGATACCTACTGCGCCTGCCGGGCCGACGGCTGCCGCGCCCACCTCCCCGACACCGGCAGGCATGCGCGTACGGACCAACCCTGGCGGTGCGGCGGACCGGTCGTCCTTACGGTGATCACCGACCGGGCAGGACGCTGGTGGCAGGCCCTGGAGTGTTGTTCACTGTGTGCCGCCGCCACTCCCGGGGCCCGGACCGTGGCCATCTCCCTTCCGTCCGCGCCCCGGACCGCCGGCCGCCCGGCCCCCGCAGCGGCGGGCACCGGCGCGGGCACGCCGCAGTTCTCCGACCAGCAGGTCACCACCCGGACGGGATGTCCGGCACCCCTC
>NZ_POUC01000558.1 GCF_002891435.1 Streptomyces cahuitamycinicus | reverse complement strand
GGGCCGTGCCGGGGGGTGTCCGTCCTCGGAACGGCGCGATGGGTTTGCGTACCGCTGACTGGTGTACCGCTGCGCGCCAACCGCTGCGGGCGGACACCCCCCGACACGTCCCCTTCTCGCCGTACGCGGGTGCGGGTGCGTCCGCTTGCCGCTGCGGACACCCCCCGGCACGTCCCCTTCTCGCCGTACGCGGGTGCGGACGCGTCCCCCTGCCGCTGCGGACACCCCCGACACGTCCCCTTGCCGCTGCGGGCGGCCGGTGGCCATGTTCCCTGGGTGGCGGCCGCGGCTGCCTTCTCGCGCAGGCGGCCATGACCCTCCCAGGGGCGCGGGGAACTGCGCGACCAGCCACTGCGGACCGCAGCCGCCGGACGGCAGGCGGAGCAGCCACAGCCGCGAAGCCTTCCTACAGGCGGCCGAGGACCTGCGTCAGGAGCGAACCCATGCGCGTCGCGGAGTCGCGGCCCGCCTGGAGGACCTCCTCGTGGTTCAGGGGCTCACCCGTCATGCCCGCGGCGAGGTTGGTGACGAGGGAGATGCCCAGGACCTCGGCACCCGCCTCACGTGCGGCGATCGCCTCCAGGACCGTCGACATGCCCACCAGGTCCGCGCCGATGACACGGGCCATGCGGATCTCGGCCGGCGTCTCGTAGTGCGGGCCGGGGAACTGGGCGTAGACGCCCTCCTCCAGCGTGGCGTCGACCTCCTTGCACAGGGCTCGCAGACGCGGCGAGTACAGGTCGGTGAGGTCGACGAAGTTCGCGCCGATGATGGGGGAGGTGGCGGTGAGGTTGATGTGGTCGCTGATGAGGACCGGCTGGCCGGGGCGCATGCCCTCGCGCAGGCCGCCGCAGCCGTTGGTGAGGACGACCGTCTTGCAGCCGGCCGAGACCGCCGTGCGGACGCCGTGGGCGACCGCGGCCACCCCCCGGCCCTCGTAGTAGTGCGTACGGCCCAGGAAGACCAAGGCGCGTTTGTCGCCGATCCGGTACGAGCGGATCTTGCCTCCGTGGCCCTCCACCGCCGGCGGCGGGAAACCGGGGAGCTCGGTGACCTGGAACTCGGCCTCGGGGGCGCCCAGGGCGTCCACGGCCGGGGCCCAGCCGGAGCCCATCACGAGGGCGACGTCGTGGGTCTCGGCGCCCGTGAGTTCGCGCAGGCGGGCCGCGGCGGCGTCGGCGGCCGCGTGGGGGTCGCCCTGGATGTCGTCCGGAAGAAGAGATGCGTTCACGCCGACGAGGGTAGCCGGTGAATGCCTACGCGCGTAGATGGCAGAGCTCACGGGGTGGCGATCGTTGTCTTGTCGTTTCCGACGAGAAGGGCCGCCGTCAGCAGGGACGCTTGCGGAGCTCCATGACGTAGTCGTGGGGAGCGCCGGCCGACTCGGCCGCGTCGGCGATCTCTCCCAGGTAGCGGGCGGAGGGCAGGCCGCCCTCGTAGGCGTTCAGGGTGAAGGCCCAGGCGGAGTCCTCACCGTCCAGGGTGTGGACCCGGACGCGCGTACGACGGTAGATGTCGAGGCCCACGCCCTCCCAGCGGTCGAGCGACTCCTCGTCCATCGGGGCGATGTCGTACAGGGACACGAAGACCTGGGAGAACGGGTCCTCCACGATCGTCGGCAGCGCGCCCTCCCAGCCCATGTGCTCGCCGCCGAAGGTCAGCCGCCAGCCGTTCAGCCAGCCGGTGGCGCGCAGCGGCGAGTGCGGGGCGCGGCGGGACATCAGCCGCGCGTCGAGGTTGCCGGCGTACGCGGCGTAGAGCGACATGGGGGAAGGGTACGGCAGGCCGCCCGGCGTCACTGTCGTAACAACAGGCGCATCGGCGGGGCCCCGGGGCGGTGGCCCGCCGAGCGGTGCGGGACAATGGGGTATGTGACTCGGATCGTGATCATCGGTGGCGGACCCGGCGGATACGAAGCGGCCCTGGTGGCCGCCCAACTCGGCGCGGAGGTGACCGTCGTCGACTGCGACGGTCTGGGCGGGGCGTCGGTGCTCACCGACTGCGTGCCGTCGAAGACCCTGATCGCCACGGCCGAGGTGATGACCACCTTCGACTCCTCGTACGAGGAGCTGGGGATCATCGTCGCCGACGACACCCCGCACATCGAGCAGGCCGCCCGGGTCGTGGGCGTCGACCTGGGCAAGGTCAACCGGCGTGTGAAGCGGCTCGCGCTCGCCCAGTCGCACGACATCACCGCCTCCGTGACGCGCGCCGGGGCGCGTGTCATGCGCGGGCGCGGGCGGCTGGAGGGCATGCAGGCGCTCGACGGGTCGCGCAAGGTCGTGGTGCGCACCGCCGACGGGAGTGAGGAGACGCTCACGGCTGACGCCGTGCTCATCGCGACCGGCGGGCAGCCCCGCGAGCTGCCCGACGCCCAGCCGGACGGTGAGCGGATCCTGAACTGGACCCAGGTGTACGACCTCGACGAGCTGCCGGAGGAGCTCATCGTGGTCGGGTCGGGTGTGACCGGTGCCGAGTTCGCCGGCGCCTACCAGGCACTGGGTTCGAGGGTGACGCTCGTGTCGTCGCGGGACCGGGTGCTGCCGGGTGAGGACCCGGACGCTGCCGTCGTGCTGGAGGACGTCTTCCGGCGGCGCGGCATGAACGTCATGGGGCGTTCCCGGGCGCAGTCCGCCAAACGGGTGGGGGACCGGGTCGAGGTGACCCTCTCCGACGGGCGCGTCATCACCGGATCGCACTGCCTGATGGCCGTCGGTGCCGTGCCCAACAGCGCCGGTATGGGGCTGGAGGACGCCGGGGTCAGGCTGCGCGAGTCGGGTCACATCTGGACCGACAAGGTGTCGCGTACGACCGCTCCGGGCGTGTACGCGGCCGGTGACGTGACCGGAGTGTTCGCCCTCGCGTCCGTGGCCGCCATGCAGGGCCGCATCGCGATGTACCACTTCCTGGGCGACGCCGTGACCCCGCTGAACCTGAAGACGGTCTCCTCGAACGTCTTCACCGACCCCGAGATCGCCACCGTCGGCTACACGCAGGCCGACGTCGACGGCGGGAAGATCGACGCCCGGGTCGTGAAGCTGCCGCTGCTGCGCAACCCGCGCGCGAAGATGCAGGGCATCCGGGACGGCTTCGTCAAGATCTTCTGCCGTCCGGGCACGGGCATCGTGGTGGGTGGAGTCGTCGTGGCGCCGCGCGCCTCGGAACTGATCCACCCGATCTCGATCGCGGTCGACAACAATCTGACCGTCGAGCAGATCGCGAAGGCCTTCACCGTCTACCCCTCGCTGTCGGGCTCGATCGCCGAGGTGGCACGGCAGTTGCATACTCGCAAGGAGGACGGCGCCGGCTGAGGCCGAAACCGGCTCCTCGCTGGTCACGGGGAGTGTTCGACCATGCGTACGGCATAGGCGGCAGGACTAAGGCCTTATACCACTTCCTGCTGCTCGGTGCGAACATCTTCTGCTATTCAGCGCAAACTGCTGAAAGCAGACGGTCGGTGGCGTTACTGTCAGTTTCGTGTTCGCTGCAGAACGTCGCCAATTGATCCTCGAAATGGTGCGAGCGAACGGGGCCGTGTCGCTCCGTGAGCTCGCCCGCGTCGTCCAGACCTCCGAAGTGACCGTACGGCGGGACGTGCGCGCGCTGGAGGCAGAAGGACTCCTCGACCGCCGGCACGGCGGTGCGGTACTGCCGGGCGGTTTCACGCGGGAGTCCGGCTTTCCGCAGAAGTCTCATCTCGCGACCGCCGAGAAGACCGCCATCGCCGACCTCGCCGCGAACCTCGTGGAAGAGGGGGAGGCGATCGTGGTCGGGGCGGGTACGACGACCCAGGAGCTGGCGCGCCGGCTCGCCCGGGTGCCCGGGCTCACCGTCGTCACCAACTCTCTCCTCGTCGCCCAGGCGTTGGCCCATGCCAACCGGGTCGAGGTGGTGATGACCGGCGGTACGCTCCGCGGTTCGAACTACGCCCTCGTCGGCAGTGGTGCCGAGCAGTCCCTGCACGGGCTGCGGGTGTCGCGGGCGTTCCTGTCCGGGAGCGGGCTGACCGCCGAGCGGGGGCTGTCCACGTCCAACATGCTGTCGGCGTCCGTCGACCGGGCGCTGGTGCAGGCCGCGGCGGAGGTGGTGGTGCTCGCGGACCACACGAAGCTCGGTACCGACACCATGTTCCAGACCGTGCCCACGGATCTCATCACGCGCCTCGTCACGGACGAGCCGCCCCCCCACGACGACCGTGCGGCCACGGAACTCCAGGCGCTTGCCGACCAGGGTGTGCAGATTGCCGTGGCCGGGGGGCAGGGGGGTTC
>NZ_POUC01000557.1 GCF_002891435.1 Streptomyces cahuitamycinicus | reverse complement strand
GTCTCGGGCTGCGGGGTCGGCGTCGGGGCTGTCTCCGGGACGTTCTCGCCGTTGCTCGCTGCGGTGTTCTCGCTCTGCCACTTCTCCGCGGCGGCGTCGAGGACTTCGCTGATCGAACGGTTGTCGTCGGAGCGCCACGTCTGGATACGGGTGCCGGGGTCCGACAGGTCCAGCGGCTTGCCGTCGTCCCCCAGCGGGGGATTTTCGGTGAAGGACCGGGCGAACGCCTGTGCGTCCTTCTGGGAAGGCCACCGGCGGCGGAGCGGCGCCCCACTGCCGGTAGCGACCAGGTACCACTCGCCGTTGTTGTCCTGGCCGACGACGAACTGGCCGCGACCGACGAGCTTGAGCCGGTCGTTGTTGATCAGTCCTTCCAGGAGTCGCGCGGCGCGCTGCTCTCGGACGCTGTCTGGACCGATGTCGTTGATCTGGTCGAGGCGCTGCTGCCAGTGGGCGCGAACAGCCTGGAGCGTGCTGAACCGCTGTCCGCCCGCGGCAGAGGTGCCACTGTTCGCCGAGGTTGGCACGGAGTTCTTCGGCGCGGCCGCGGGGCGAGCGTCGAACTCCCTCCGGGCCCGCTCGATGGCGCCCTGGATGTTCTCGCCCTTGGCGGAGCGCCACTCACGGGCGGCGCGGTCGAGCTGAGGGTCGGAGAAGTCGAACGGCTGGGCGAACTTGGTGATCTGCCCGTTGACTGCGCTCTTGTCGAGGTGCTCGGCGAACCGGGCGGCGTCCTCGGCGGTGTCGAAGTCCCCGGCGGCGTCCATGCGCTGTCCGGTGCCGGTTGCCGTGAGGTACCAGCGGCCGGAGTCGTCGCGGAGGACCGCCACCCGGCCGGACGGGGTCACCAGCAAGTCGTCGTCATGGGCCACCGAGCGCAGGAAGGTGGCCATGTCCGGGCTCGTGCTGGACTGCCCGGCAAGCTGGGTGAAGTGGCGGCGGACGGCCGCGGTGTCGCGGTACCGGGCGCCAGCGGCGTGCTGCCGGTTCGGGAGGGCATCAACGTTGACGGGGAGGGCGCCGTCCTCGGGCTCGTCCTCGTCGTCAACGTCGTCCGGGCCGTCGCCATCGTCGTCGCCGATGGGCTGGCCCGCGTCGTCCTGGTCGTGCGGGTCGTTCGGGGTGTCCGGGTCGCCGTCGTCGTCCCGGGCCACACCGTTGCCGCGGCGCGAATCCACGGTGCGCCGCTCGTCCTCGGCTGCGACCTTCTCTTCGTCGGCGGTGGGCGCGCTGCCGTCAGGACGGGCGACCATGCTGACCCACTTGGCACTTGTGGTGTGCCTGCGGCCACGGAACTCGTTCGGCGCGGTCTGGTCCTGGACCAGGATGCGGTCGTGGGGGAGCGCGCGGACGACGCGCGCGAGCTTGCCGCCCCACAACCTCACCACTCCACCGGTCTCGATGAAGCGGCCCTTGCTGTCCCGCGGGTGAAGGGCAGGGTTCCACGGTCGGCGCGTGGCCTTGACCTCGACGTCGCGACTCAGGTCCTGCGACTCAGCCTGTGCAGTGGGGCGATTCAGCATGGCGCGGACCATGCACACCACAGGTGGTTAGCGTCGCGCTCTTGCAGTCCCACCCGAGATCAAGATCGTTCTTGCACAATTGTGCAAGCCGGGCCGGCTGCTGCGGCTACATGGTCTCGGTCAGGATGTGGAGCAGGAACCAGGCTGCCCCGCCCGCCACCGCCACGGTGAAAAGGGCTCTCCCGGTCTTCGACGTGCGGGTGCGGAACGCTCTGCGGGTGTTCTCGCTGAGAGTGTCATCGTCCCGCTTGGTGAACAGGGCGACCGTCTCGTAGATGACGAAGAACCCAACCCACGCGCCCCAGAGGATGCGGCTGCTGTGGCGACGGAAGAATCTGACGGTGGTCTTCATGACGGGTCCTCATCGGTGGCGTAGTGGAGGCGGCATCGGCAGTTGACCGTGAGCGCGATCGGCGCGAACGGATCGCCGGGGTAGCGGAGGCTGGCCCCGTCCACGGTGTACGGGGCGCCAACGGGCAACGTCTTGCCGTGCAGTGCCTTGTGAGCGGGCCGCACGCGGGTGTCTGCACGGGTGACCCAGGTCCGCATGACGCCGGGGCCGGCATGCTCCGCCGCGGCGTCCGCTGCGCCGTTGATGGTCGCCACGGCGCACGTCTCAGCGATGCGAGCGATCAGGGCGGGCTCCGCGGACATGTAGAAGCTGGTGACGGCGCCCTCAAGGTCCGCCACGGTTTCGGCGTCGCCCTGGGCTGCGCGGAGAGCTTCGGCGAGTTCAGCGAGGAATCCGGTGATGGCTTCGCCGGCGTACGCCGCGGTGACGATGGCGGCCGCGGCCGCGGCCGGGGGAACCGTGTCCGTGCCGGTGAGGGCCTGGCCGACCTTGCGGGCGGTGGCAACGGCGGCCTGCTGCAGGATCGGCGTCAGGGTCTGGCTGGTCTCCTCGGCCCAGCGGGCGGCGCTGACAACCCGGTCTTGGTCGAGGTCAGCGTCGGCGTGCCGGACGTCGGTGTCGTTCTCGGGCTCCCAGTACCGCGTGTACTTGCGGGTTTTCGGGGCGCGGAGCCGGGCGAGGATGACGCCCTCCTGCCGTGCCAGCAGCGCCGTGATGGCTGCGGCCACGGCCATGGAGAGGGCGTCGAAGTCGTCGTCGGTGACCTCGAATCCGTCGTCGTTGGGCAGGGCCTTGGTCTCGATCGAGGCGCGCGCCGCGGCGACGTCCTCGGCGGCGTCACTGGACAGCTCAGCGTCTTGTGTGTCGCGGGCGCGGGCAACGTCGGCGGCCGCGGCCGCGGGGCCTTCGTCGGTGGAGACGGCTCGTGCCGCGGCGACGGCGTCAGTGGCCGTCTCCCCTCCGCCCGCGGGAAGGGCGAGGGGGTCACCCTGTGCTCTTGCTGCGGCGACGTCGGCCGCTGCGCTCGGACCGGCTTCGAGGGCCCGAGCGGCGGCCACGTCCGCGGCCGCGGTCTCGGGAGCGGTGCCAGCGGGGAGCGGAGCGCCGGTAGGCCCGGCGCCTGGCGCACCTGCGGCGGCCGGGTCGGGGCCGAGGCCCAGCGCTGCGGCGTCCTGCGGGTTGGCGGGGACGGGGGCCTTCTGCGGGCTGATCCATAGGGCTCGGGACTGCGGGACGTTGAACGCTGGCCGCCCGGCGACCTCGCGGTACTCGTCGATCGTGATGAGGCCGGATTCCCACTCCTTGCGGGCCTCCTCGCGGGCCTGGCGCCGGGGGAACTCCAGCGCCTTCACGCCGGAGGTGTCGAAGCGGACCGTCCATTCGTCGTCCAGGTCCGGGTCGAACCCGGAGGCGATCAGGTTGAGGTGGGGCAGCTCCGTGTGGTCCCAGAAGTTCCACTCTTCACGGTCGGCGTTCGCGTAGGTCCGCTCGGAGGCGTTGCCGACGATGCTCTCCGGCACGCCGAACGCGGCCAGGATCTCGCCTTTTGCGGTGCTGGACAGCGTCTCGTACGCCATCTCGCGGGGGCGGGCGGAGGTGTCGACGTAGGTGACGCCGCCGGGCCCGGTGCCGACGAGGGTGAGCTGGCCGGCGTTGTGCGCTCCGGGTGCCAGGCGTTTCTGGATGCGGTCGACTTCGCGGGGGTCGACGCCGTCGAGGTCGATACCGACGATTCCGCCTGGTCTGCCGTCATTGTCGATAAAGCTGATGTTGTAGGTGCGGGCCTTGACGTCCAGGTCGATGGACAGGCCCGCGGCCTCGAGCGGGGTGACGCCGCAGAACGGGTCGGTGGGGTGGGGGTCGCGGATCCAGATGACGTGCTTGGGCAGCAGCTCCCGCACGCGGCCGCTGTAGTCCGTGAACTCGAAGTGCTTGACGTAGTCGGCGTTCCGGTCGTCCGGGATGATCTGGACGCGGTCCGGTGGCAGCAGATCGAGGCGTACGAGGGTGCCGCCGCGGGAGTACGTCTTCTCGATGAAGACGCCCTTCTTCGACAGAAGGAGCTGCGCGCTCAGCCGCTTCTTGAAGACGTCGCCGGTCTCCAGCGGGTTGGCCTTCTTGTTGAGCAGCTTCAACAGCGGGTGGTCTTCGAGGGTCTCCTCGAAGCGGCGCTCGTCACCGCCGCGGCCGATCTGGATCGGGAGCGTGCTGGCGTGCTTGCTGATCGCCTCGACGGACTTGAAGGTCCAGACGCTGCGTTCGTAGCCCTCGACGATGACGCGTTCCATGTCCCAGCCGTCCGCGTGGCCGGGCGTGCCCCAGATATTGGTGACGCCGGCGTACGTCATCGATGCGTACGCGTTGCCTGCGAGGAGGTCCTTCGTCTCCGCGGGCGGCGGGG
>NZ_POUC01000556.1 GCF_002891435.1 Streptomyces cahuitamycinicus | reverse complement strand
CCGAAGGCCGCCGCGCTGCCGGTCGTCGCCGCCCTGTGCGGCATGGCCGTACCGGCGCTCGTCTACACCGTCACCGCCGTCGCCGGAGGCGGCTCGCTGCCCGGCTGACCACCCTGCCGCTCGCTCTCTGCTACTGCTTCCGCCCCCACGCCGAGATCATCGGCGCCGTCGTCAGATCGAGCGCGCCGGACGTGACGTTCCCGAGGTGCCGGTCGATTTCCTGGTCCGTGGCGAGGCCGGCCGTGACGAGCTGGTCGCGGATCTGCCGGATCGTGGCGGACTCCAGGGCCGCACAGGCCGGCGAGGTGAGGGGGAAGTAGGCGTCGGCCTGGACCCGGGCCAGTCCGGCGTCCCGGAGCAGCCGCGGCAGGGTGCGGCCGCACGGCAGGTCGGTCCCGCGATCGGCGAGCAGACTGCGGAAGCCCTGCCGCAGCCGGTTCGCGAGCTGCTGTTCGGGGCCGTACTCGTCGGGGCAGAGCAGGGGCTGGAGGGTGGGGTCGGCGTCCTCGACGAGGAGGCGGCCGCCGGGGCGCAGCGCCTTGACCATGGACCGCAACGCCCGTTCCCGGTCGGTCACATGGACGAGGGCGAGGCGGGCGTGCACCAGGTCGAACCCCTCCCCCGGCGGCTCCTGGGCGCCGAGGTCGTGGGCCTTCACCTCGACGGGTGGCCGGGCTGCGGAGGCGAGCCGTGACGTGTCGGTGTCGGTCGCGACGACGCGTCCGGTCGGGCCGACCTTCTTCGCCAGCCAGGACACCACGGTGGTACCGGCGCCGACTTCCCAGCACCGCCAGCCGGATCCGATGCCGAGCGCTTCGAGGTGCCGGAAGGTCGTGGGATCGAAAAGAGCGGCGAAGGCGCTGAAGTGCTCTGCCGCCTCGGTCTGCCGGTTGTCGAGGAAGTACCCGTCGGTTCGCGTCATGCCACGATCATCCCAGTTGTCCGACTTATCCGTACTCGTCGACGCTCCGGCACGGAACCCTGCTTCGCTCGGGGGGACTCGCTTCGGCACGGAACGCCGCTTCGGGCGCTTCCCCGCCGAGTCCGCCCGGCCCGGGAATGCGTCGACGCAGAGGGTCGACGGGCCCGGGAGCGTCGTCCGTCCACAGCCGGGAACCAAGCGGAACGAGTCGTTTCCACAGGCTTACCCGCAGCTCACGCAGGCCTGGCAGACTGGCGCGGCAAGGCGCAGGGACGGCGCGAGAGGTTCCACGCAAGGAGATCCGGATGTCCATGGCAGGGAATCTGCGGAAGGTCACGAGCCTCGGCGGCGTCGGCGGTTTTCGCAGGGTGGCTCGGCTGGCCCGGCGGCGCCCGCGCGTCGACCTGAGTCACCCGGCCCGGTCCCCGCTGGGCTCCTCGGTGGTGAACTGCGTGACGTACCGGGATGGCGTCCGCACCCCGGCGCGCGGCGATCTGGTGGACACCGTGCAGCGGGTGCGCAAGAGCCGGGAGGGCTTCGTCTGGCTCGGTCTGCACGAACCCACCGACCAGGAGTTCGCCGGCATCGCCGAGCTCTTCGACCTGCACCCGCTGGCCGTCGAGGACGCGATCGAGGCTCACCAGCGCCCCAAGCTGGAGCGCTACGACGAGACACTCTTCGCGGTGTTCAAGACGGTCTGCTATGTCGAGCACGAGGAACTGACGGCCACCAGCGAGGTGGTCAACACCGGCGAGATCATGCTGTTCGTCGGCGCCGACTTCGTGATCACGGTGCGGCACGGCCGGCACGGCTCGCTCGGCCCGCTGCGCGAGGAGCTGGAGTCCGATCCCGGCCAGCTGGCCAAGGGCCCGTCGGCGGTGCTGCACGCGATCGCCGACCACGTGGTCGACGACTACCTGACCGTCACGGACTCGGTGCAGGGGGACATCGAGCAGGTCGAGACGGACGTGTTCTCGGAGACCGGCGCGCGGACAGACCCGGGGCGCATCTACCAGCTCAAGCGTGAACTGCTGGAGCTGAAGCGGGCGGTGGTGCCGCTCAGCCGGCCGCTCGAGGATCTCGCCACCCGGCCCATCCGGGCGGTCGACCCGGAGATACAGGCGTACTTCCGTGACGTCTCGGACCATCTGCTGCGGGCGAAGGAGCAGATCGCCGCCTTCGACGAACTGCTGAACTCCATCCTGCAGGCGCACCTCGCGCAGGTGACGGTCGCGCAGAACGAGGACATGCGGAAGATCACGGCGTGGGCCGCGATCGTCGCCGTGCCGACGATGGTCTGCGGGGTCTACGGCATGAACTTCGACCACATGCCGGAACTGCACTGGCGGTACGGCTACGGCATGGTGATCGGCCTGATATCCGTCGCGTGTCTTGCCCTGTACCGGGGGTTCCGGCGCAGCGGCTGGCTCTGAGGCCGGGGGGGACCCGCGAGGGAGCTCCGGATCGTCGGCGGGGTGATCAGCGAGGTCAGTGCATGGCGGTCGTGGCGTAGACGCTCTGCGCCCAGGATGCGATCTGGTCCTTCGCGAGATGCCGGGCCAGGTCGGCTTCGCTGATCATGCCGACCAGGCGCTTGTCCCGGATCACGGGCAGTCTGCGGATCCGGTAGTCCTGCATCTCGCGCAGCACCTCGCCGACATCGGCGTCCGCGTCGATCCAGCGGGGCGTTCCCTTGGCCATCTCGCCCGCGGTGACCCGGGCGGGGTCGTGGCCCATGGCCACGCACCCGACGACGATGTCGCGGTCGGTGAGGATGCCGCAGAGCCGCTCGTTCTCGTCGCTGATGGGCAGGGCGCCGACGTTCAGTTCGCGCATGAGCTGGGCGGCGCGGTCGAGGGTTTCGTGGGCGGGGATCCACTGGGCGCCGCGGTGCATGATGTCTCCGGCGGTGGTCATGGAGTACCTCCCGGTGCCGGACGGCCGGCGCGGCGCGGGCCGCACCGCGAGTCCCGGCGCCCCTCATTCTCGCCGGGCCGCGCAATGACCGCACACGGAAGCCGGGAGGGGGCCCGCCCAGGCCCGGCCGCAAGCTCGTCATCCGCCCGGCGCCGGGCGTCGAGCCCCTGGCTCAGCCGCCCCACGCCGGGTGGCGCGGATCGTCGGCCCGCACCAGGACGTCCGCCGTCCTCACCGGGTCGCTCTCGTCCTCGTAGCGCTCGAAGGCCGCGAGGGTCCAGTGCTCCGCCTCGGGGGTGCGGCGGCGCAGGGCGCCCGGGGAAAGGAGGACGTGGACGCTCAGATCGAAGGGGAACCAGTGCCGAAGGAGGAAGGGACCATGCAGCAACAGCACGCCGCCCGGGGGGAGTTCGACGTAGGGGCTGCGGGTGGCCCGGTCGGCGGTCGGGTCCCACAGGTCGGGCAGGACGCGGCCGTCGCCGTCGGCTTCGAGCGGGCCGAACACCTCGCGCCACAGGGCGCCGGTGTCGTACCAGCCGCCGTAGTAGGCCTCGACGTCCTGGTGTCCGTATTCGAGCCGTACGGAGGCGGGGCGGAGAAAGCCCTCCGTGCCCACGACGAGCGCGGCTCGGCCGCGTATGCGCAGCGCCTCACCGACGCGGCGGGCGAGCTCTCCCGGGCGCGCGGCGGGGGCCCCGTCGATGGCGATGCGCGGCCAGGAACTGCCGTCGGCGGGCTTCAGATCGAGCAGGCGTTCGGCGAGCAGGTCGCCGAGCCGTTCCCAGGTGATCGCTTCGAATCGCACACGGCCCATGATGCGTCAGCCCGGGGCAGGAGGTATCCCGCCCGCGGGTGCCGTCCAGAGGCGGGGACCGGATCGCCAGGGTCTGTCGTGGCGTGCGTAGTTCGCACTGCCGTCAAGGGGAATGAACCCCCTATGGTCCCCCGCGCCACGCTTCCGCCTCTCACCGGACTTCTCGTCTTCCAGCCCCTCAAGCGGCGGTACTGCGCCGAGTGCCGGCGAGGACCGCTGCCGCTGCTCGTCCTCGAGGACGGCGCCCCGCGCTGCCTCGACTGCGCCGACCTCGGACATCTGGTGTTCCTGCCGAGCGGCGACACCGCACTGACGCGCAGATCGCGGGTGGAGAGCACGCTGTCGGCGGTGGTCGTGCGATTCAACCGGCGCAAGAGCCGGTACGAACGGCAGGGAGTGCTGGTCGAGGAGGCGGCGCTCGCGCGGGCCGAGCAGCGGTGTCTCGCGGACGCCGAGGCGCGACGGCGGCGCCGGGTGCGGGACGCACGGCGGCGGGAGGCTCAGGATGCCCTTTTCGCGCAGGCGTTCGCGGCGGAGATACTCCGGCTGTTCCCCGGGTGCCCTGCCGCTCGGGCACGGGCCATCGCCCTGCACGCCTCGGAGCGGGGCAGCGGGCGGGTGGGC
>NZ_POUC01000555.1 GCF_002891435.1 Streptomyces cahuitamycinicus | reverse complement strand
GCCCCCGCCCTCGCGGCCGGCAACGCCGTCATCCTCAAACCCGCCGAGACCACCCCGCTCACCGCCCTGCGCCTCGCCGAACTCGCCCTGGAGGCCGGGCTCCCGGAGCACCTATTCCAGGTCCTGCCGGGACGCGGGGACATCACCGGCGACGCCCTGGTCCGGCACCCCGGAGTCGCCAAGATCGTCTTCACCGGCTCCACCCGGACCGGGACGCGCGTCGCGGCCCTCGGCGCCGAGCAGGTCAAGCCCGTCACCCTCGAACTGGGCGGCAAGAGCCCCAACATCGTCTTCGCCGACGCCGACCTCAAGACCGCCGTCGACCCCTTCTCCTTCCTGGACAACTCCGGCCAGGACTGCTGCGCCCGCACCCGCGTCCTGGTCCAGGAGTCCGTCTACGACGAGGTCCGCGAGCTGCTCGCCGAGGCGCTGGAATCCGTGGTGGTGGGCGACCCGGCCGACGAGAAGACCCAGATGGGCCCGCTGATCTCCCGGCAGCAGCTGGACCGCGTCCGCGGCTTCGTGCCCGACGACGCCCCGGCCCTGCGCGGCAGCGCCCCCGAGGGCCCCGGCTTCTGGTTCCCGCCGACCGTCCTCACCGGGGAGAGCCCCGACTCGCCCGCCGCCTGCGAGGAGATCTTCGGCCCCGTCGCCGTCCTCCTGCCGTTCACCGACGAGCAGGACGCGATCCGCCTGGCCAACGACACCCCCTACGGCCTCTCCGGCTCCATCTGGACCCGGGACGTCGGCCGGGCCCTGCGCGTCTCCCAGGCCGTCCGCGCCGGGAACCTGTCCGTCAACTCCCACGCCAGCGTCCGCTACTGGACGCCGTTCGGCGGCTACAAGCAGTCCGGTGTCGGGCGCGAGCTCGGCCCCGACGCCCTGGCCGCCTTCACCGAAACCAAGAACGTCTTCATCAGCACGGAGGGCCCCGCACAGTGACTGCCCAGGAAAACATCTGCCGCCGCCTGGTCGGCCGCACCGCCGTCGTCACCGGAGCCGGCAGCGGCATCGGCCTCGCCGCCGCCCGCCGCCTCGCCTCCGAGGGTGCCCACGTCGTCTGCGGCGACGTCGACGACGCCCGCGGCAAGGCCGCCGCCGAGGAGACCGGCGGCACCTTCGTGAAGGTCGACGTGACCGACCCCGAGCAGGTCGAGGCACTCTTCAAGACCGCCTACGACGCCTACGGCAGCGTCGACATCGCCTTCAACAACGCCGGCATCTCCCCGCCCGACGACGACTCCATCCTGGAGACGGGCCTCGAGGCCTGGAAGCGCGTCCAGGAGGTCAACCTCACCTCCGTCTATCTGTGCTGCAAGGCCGCCATCCCCTACATGCGGCGCCAGGGCCGGGGCTCCATCATCAACACGGCGTCCTTCGTCGCCAGGATGGGCGCGGCCACGTCGCAGATCTCGTACACGGCCTCCAAGGGCGGCGTCCTCGCCATGTCCCGGGAACTGGGCGTGCAGTTCGCCCGCGAGGGCATCCGCGTGAACGCCCTGTGCCCCGGCCCGGTCAACACCCCGCTTCTCCAGGAACTGTTCGCCAAGGACCCCGAGCGGGCCGCGCGCCGCCTGGTGCACATCCCACTGGGCCGGTTCGCCGAGGCCGAGGAGATCGCCGCCGCCGTGGCCTTCCTGGCCAGCGACGACTCCTCCTTCGTCAACGCCACCGACTTCCTGGTCGACGGCGGGATCGCCGGGGCGTACGTCACACCCCTGTAGGCGAGTGCCCGCACGGTCCGGGTCGCGCCCTACAGTGCCGGGATGAGCATGACGCCGCCGCCCGGCTGGTATCCCGACCCGCACGCCCCGCACCTGCAGCGCTGGTGGGACGGCACGGCCTGGACCGCACACCACCGCGCGACCGAGGCCACCGCCGCCCCGCCACCGGGCGGCGGCACCGGCCGGACGAAGGCGGTCGCCCTGACCGCCGCCGGCGCCGTCCTGGTCGCGGCGATCGTCACCGGAGCCGTCGCCCTCGGCGGGGGCGACGGCGGCGGCACGGAGACCAGGACGGCCCCGACCTCCGCACCCGAGTCCACGCCCGGCCCGCCGGAGCCGACCCCCGAGGCGTCCACGTCACAACCGTCCGCGGACGACCCCGCGGTCGTCGAGGACCAGCTCAACGGCATCACGTTTCCGCTGCGCGACGGCTGGGTCCGCCCGCAGCACGTCGCCCAGGACGACGTCGTCATGACGACCGACGGCACCTACGACTGCCCCGCCGGCGTCGGCCTGTGCCGCCACGGCATGGTCTTCTCCCGCACGGTGACCGAGAACGACGAGAAGTCCCCCGAGGCCCTCGCCAAGGCGGACATCTCCGAGGCCGCCGACGAGGCCTACGACCGCGACCGGCTCGACCGCGAGCTCTACGGCGGCCTGGAGTCGCACCAGGTCGTCAAGTCCGGGCCGGTCGCGGTGGCGGGCCGCGCCGGGTACCTCGTGCGCTGGCGCGTCAAGACCGCCAAGGGCCCCGGCGGCTACGTGCAGTCGCTCGTCTTCCCCTCCAGCGTCGGCACCGAGTCACCCGTCCTCGTCCGGTACGTCTTCGACGCGGGCGAGGACGGACCGCCGCTCGCCGACATGGACCGCATCACCAAGGGCATCCGCCCGGTCGGCGACGCGGACACGGGCGGCGGCGTCGGCAGCAGCATCGGCCCGACGGACTGACGCCCCCACAGGCGCACAGGCCCTCTACGGGCCAGGCCCACGTGCCCTACAGGCCTGCAGGCCCTCTACGGGCCAGGCCCACAGGCTCCTACAGGCCCGCAGGCCCCCTACAGGCCTACAGGAACGTGTGGCCCTCGCCGCGGTAAGTCGGCACGGTCGCCGTCACGGCGTCGCCCTCGATCAGGTGCAGCCGGTCGAACCGCTCGCACAGCTCCCCGGCCTTCGCGTGCCGGAACCACACCTTGTCCCCGATCAGCAGGTCGTCGGCGGGCGAGCCCAGCAGCGGCGTCTGCACCTCACCGGCACCCTCCTGCGGGTCGTAGCGCAGCCCCTCGGGCAGATACGGCACGGGCGACCGGTCGGCCCCCGCCGCACCGGAGGCGGGATAGCCACCGCCGAGGACCGTCACGACCCCGACCCCCGGCCGCCGCACCACGGGCTGGGCGAACAGGGCCGACGGACGGCCGCTGAACGCCGTGTAGTTGTCGAACAGGCGTGGCACGTACAGCCCCGACCCGGCGGCGATCTCGGTGACCGCGTCCTCGGCCGCCGTGTGCTGCACCGAGCCGGTGCCGCCACCGTTCACGAACTCCAGATCCGGCACGACCGCCCGCACCGCGCGCACCACCTCCGCACGCCGCTCGGCGAGTTCACGCTTGGCGGCCGCCTGCATCAGCCGGATCGCACGGGACCGCAGAGGACGCCCTGCCACCGCGTCCCCGACACCGGCGACATGCCCCTCGTACGCCATGATCCCCACGACCTCGAAGCCGGGCCGCCGGGCCACCGCCCGCGCCACGTCGGCGACCTGGGCGGGGGAGTGCAGCGGCGAACGCAGGGCCCCGACCCGGACCCGTCCGCCGAGCAGCTTCAGGGACGTGTCCAACTCCAGGCACACCCGCACCACTTCACGCCCGCCGCCCCGGGAGGCGTCGATCAGGTCCAGTTGGGCGACGTCGTCGACCATCACGGTCACGGCGGCGGCGAGCTTGGGATCACCGGCCAGTTCCGCGTACGCCGCGCGGTCGGCGGACGGATAGGCGAGCAGCACGTCCTCGAACCCCGAACGGGCCAGCCATAGCGACTCGGCCAGGGTGAACGACATGATCCCCGCGAAGCCGTCCCGGGCCAGGACGCGCTCCAGCAGCGCCCGGCAGCGCACGGACTTGCTGGCGACCCGGATCGGCTTGCCCCCGGCACGTCGGACCAGATCGGCGGCGTTGGCGTCGAAAGCCTCCAGGTCCACGATCGCGAGGGGAGCGTCGAGATGGGCGGTGGCCCGGTCGTATCGGGCCCGGTCGGCGGCGCGCGCAGTCATGAACGCAGCCTGCCAGACGGGATTACCGCGGGGTAGGGGGACGTTCCGGGCAGATGCCCCGGCGTTGCCGACTGGTTCCCGTTCGCCCAGGAACAAGCCGTAGAGTGACGCGAACGTACGACGGACGCCGCCGGCCGGGGATCTCCGCCGGGATGACGCTCCGTTCGTACGGGTATGTGTGCCCGGGACGATTCCGTGCCGGGCCTCGGGCAGGACGCCAAACGGCCCGCGCGAGACGAGCGGCCCGGGCATGAGGAAACGGGGGGTGCATGAGCACGGAAGCGCCACGCGCCTCCTTCCCCCCACCC
>NZ_POUC01000554.1 GCF_002891435.1 Streptomyces cahuitamycinicus | reverse complement strand
GAGTTCGTCGGCAGCGTCAGATGTGTCTAAGAGACAGGTGGCGGTGGTGCTGGTGGCCGGGGGGCTGGCAGGGTTGCGGCGGCGGGACATGACGACCTGACCGGCCGGCGCCGGCTGATCAGCCGACCTCAACGCCAGCCCCTCCAGTACTGATCAGCCGACCTCGACCGCCAGTGCCTCCAGCCCCCTGATCACGAAGTTCGGCTTCCTCTCCGGCTCGGCCGCGAGTCGCAGCTTCGGGGCCCTCTCCAGCAACGCCCCCATCGACGCCGCCAGTTCGATACGGGCCAGGGGTGCGCCGATGCAGTAGTGGATGCCGGCGCTGAAGGAGATATGGGGGTTGTCAGCGCGAGTGAGGTCCAGGGCGGACGGGTTCCGGAACACCGCCGGGTCGTGGTTGGCGGAGCCGAACAGCATGGCGATCTCCGCGCCGCGCGGGATCGTCGTACCGTCGATCTCGATCTCGTCCAGGACCCAGCGCTCGAACAGCTGGAGCGGGGTGTCGTAGCGCATCAGCTCCTCGATCGCGGAGGGGATGAGCGTGTGGTCCGCGCGCAGCGCCTCCAGCTGGGACGGGTTGCGGAACAGGGCGTACCAGCCGTTGACCGTGGCGTTCACCGTGGCCTCGTGGCCGGCGTTGAGCAGCAGGACGCAGGTGGAGATCATCTCCTGCTCGGTGAGCCGGTCGCCCTCGTCGTGGGCTGCGATGAGCCCCGAGATGAGGTCCTCGCCGGGCTCCTCGCGGCGGGCCGCGATCAGCTCGCGCAGGTAGTCGGAGAACTCGACCGACGCCCGGACCGCCTTCGCCGCCGTGTCCTCGGACGGCTTGAGCTCGTACATCCCGCAGATGTCCGCCGACCAGGGGCGCAGCGGGGCCCGGTCGGACTCCGGGATGCCGAGCATCTCGGCGATCACCGCGACGGGGAGGGGCTCGGCGACGTCCTTCAGCAGGTCGCCGCCGCCCGCCTCGACCAGCGTGGACACCAGCTCGTCGGCCAGGCCCTCCACGTACGGCTTCAGCCGCTCCACCGTGCGTGGCGTGAACGCCTTCGACACCAGACGGCGGATCCGGGTGTGGTCCGGGGGCTCCAGGTCGAGCATCCCGTGGTCGTTGAGGGTGTGGAACGGCTCGTGCTCCGGCGGGGGCGACGTACGGCCGAACTCCTCGTGCGAGAACCGGTGCTGGTACGTGCGGCCGAGGCGCCGGTCGCGCAGCAGTGCCGAGACGTCCGCGTGGTGCGGGACGAGCCACTGGTTCGTGGGCTCGAACCAGTGCACGCGGCCCCGGGCACGCAGCTCGGCGTAGACGGGGTACGGGTCGGTGAGGAACGCCGGGTCCCACGGGTCGAACCCGAGGTCGTGAACAGCTGCCATGAACGGACGCTAGCCCGACGACCCCCACTCTGACCAGGGGCGGCGTCCAGCCGTCACCCCGGGGTCACCAGCCGCGCCTCGTACGCGAAGACCGCCGCCTGTGTCCGGTCCCTGAGGCCCAGCTTCACCAGGATCCGGCTGACATGCGTCTTGATCGTCGACTCGGCGACGACCAGCCGCTGCGCGATCTCCGAGTTCGACAGGCCCTGCGCGATGAGGACCAGCACCTCCGTCTCCCGATCGGTGAGGTCACCGTAGGCCGCCTGGGCGGAGGGCATGAGGTGCGGCTTCTCGGAGAGCTTGGAGAACTCGGTGATCAGGCGCCTGGTCACCGAGGGGGCCAGGAGCGCCTCCCCGGAGGCCACGACCCGCACACCGTCGGCCAGCTGGCGGGCCGAGGCGTCCTTGAGGAGGAAGCCGGAGGCACCCGCGCGCAGCGCCTGGTACACGTACTCGTCGAGGTCGAAGGTGGTGAGCACCAGCACCTTCGCGGCGCCGTCGGCGGCCACGATCTCGCGGGTCGCCTCTATGCCGTTCAGCTCGGGCATGCGGATGTCCATCAGCACCACGTCCGGGGCGAGCTCGCGGACCTTGGTGACGGCCTCCCTGCCGTTCACCGCCTCGCCGACGACCTCGATGTCCGGCATCGCGTTCAGCAGGACCGAGAACCCCTCGCGCACCATCATCTGGTCGTCCGCGATCAGGACACGAATGGTCATGCGTCACCCTCGTCCGGCAGGGCGACCGGCAGGTACACCGCCACCTCGTAACCTCCGTCGTCCGTCCCGCCGGCCGTCATCTCGCCGTTCAGCATCGACACCCGCTCCCGCATGCCCGTGATGCCGTGCCCGGCGCCGGGCGAGGGCTTGATGAGGCTGGTGTTGGGCGGCGGGCCGTTGACTATGCGCAGCCCCAGGCCGCCGAGCACGTAGCCGATCTCGACCCGGGCGGTCGCGCCCGGTGCGTGCCGCAAGGTGTTGCTCAGAGCCTCCTGCACGATGCGGTACGCCGACAGCTCCACGCCCTGCGGCAGCTCGCGCACCGCGCCCGTCACCACCTTCTCCGCGGTCAGCCCGGCCTCCCGGACGTTGGCCAGCAGCCCGTCCAGGTCGGCGAGGGTGGGCTGCGGGGCGTCCGGGACCTCGTAGTCCTCGGCGCGGACGACGCCGAGCACCCGGCGCAGTTCGGTCAGCGCCGCCACCGCGTTCTCCCGGATCGTGGCGAACGCCTTCTCCAGCTCCGGCGGCGGATTCTCCACCCGGTAGGGCGCGGCCTCCGCCTGGATGGCGACCACCGACATGTGGTGGGCGACGACGTCGTGCAGCTCGCGGGCGATCGTGGTGCGCTCCTCCAACAGGGTGCGGCGGGAACGCTCGTGCGCGGTGACCGTCTGCTGGGCGGTGACCTCCTGCACGGCGTCCCGGCGGACGTGCCAGACGGTGACGCAGAGCAGGATCATCGCCGAGAGGATCAGCATGGGGGCGGAGTTGGTGCCGTAGAGGTAGGTCGGGCCGATGCCGCTGTCCGCGACGAGGGCGTACAGCGCGGTCAGCGCCCACATCCACCCGGCCGTGCGGGGCCGAGTGCGTATCGCCACGACCGTCAGCACGGTCAGGTGGCAGACGAAGCTGCCGGCGGCCCAAGGCCATCCGCCCCAGTCGCTGCCGAGCATCACGGCCAGCGGCGTGGAAACCATGGACGCCCAGAACGCTCCGACCGGACGGATCATGGTCAGCAGGACGGGGATCACTGTCAAGGGGCAGACCAGGAGCACGAGGCCGCCGGTGGAGGCGCCGGTGATGAGCAGGGTGATCAGGGCGGCCACGGCTATCAGGGCGTGCGGCGTCCAGGTCGCGTACTTCCGTAGGCGGCCGGGCAGCCGCCGGATGATCCGCCCTTCCGTGCTCCTGCGCGGCAGCGGCCGGTAGGCGAACGCGTCGTGGATCAGGTCCTGCCGCAGTCCGCGCAGGGAGTCCACCGCCACCCGGTATTCGGGGCTGTGCTGCTTGGCCCCGTCCCCCGGCGGCGTGGTCTGAAGGTGAGTCGTCTCGGTCACGTACAGAACGGTAAGCGGGGCCCGGCATCCCGGTCGTCCCCAGTGAGAGGGGTCACCAAGGGTCCCTCTCAGGTACTACGGGGTTTGCCGGGGGCTCAGTACCCCGACGGCCGCACCACCCCCGACTCGTAGGCGAACACCGCAGCCTGCGTCCGGTCCCTGAGGCCCAGCTTCACCAGGATCCTGCCGACGTGGGTCTTCACCGTCTGCTCGGCCACGAACAGGTGCCGGGCGATCTCCGCGTTCGACAGGCCCTGCGCGATCAGCGCGAGCACCTCCGTCTCCCGCTCGGTCAGGTCGCCGACGCGTTCCCTGAGCGGGGTGCGGGGCTTGCCGTCGAGCCGGGAGAACTCGGCGATCAGCTTGCGGGTGATGACCGGGGCGAGCAGCGCTTCTCCGGCCGCGACCACCCGGACCGCCTCGGCGAGCTGCTCCGACGACGCGTCCTTCAGCAGGAACCCGGAGGCTCCGGCGCGCAGCGCGTCGTACACGTACTCGTCGAGGTCGAAGGTGGTGAGCACCAGCACCCGCATGTCCGGGTGGGCCGCGGCGATGTGCCGGGTGGCCTCGATGCCCCCGATCCCGGGCATGCGGATGTCCATCAGGACGACGTCCGGGGCGAGCTCCGAGGCCAGGGCGATGCCGCTCTCACCGTTCTTCGCGTCGCCGACGACTTCTATGTCGGGCTGTATGCCGAGCAGCACGGTGAAGCCCTGCCGGACCATCGCCTGGTCGTCGACGATGAGAACCCGGATGGGTTTGCCGGTGCCGCTCGTCATGAGGTCCCTCCTCAAGGGGCCGTGGGGTGATGGGTGCCCGG
>NZ_POUC01000553.1 GCF_002891435.1 Streptomyces cahuitamycinicus | reverse complement strand
CACAGCCCCCCACCCCTACGCGTTTCCACCCAGGGGTGGCGGTACGGCAAGATGGGGTGTTACTTACCGCGAGAGGGCATGAAAGTGCCCCTCACCAGCGGTTTTCCTGCCGATGAGGGGCCGTGTCAGGCGGCTTGGGCCGTCTCTGGGCCGTCGGGCGTCTCCGGGCCGTCATGAGCGTGACCGGCGGCCCGATACATCGCTGAGATGGCTTTCCGGGTCCGGGTTTCGCTGGACGGCATGAGGTGCGTGTAGACGCGGAGCGTGAAGCCCGGGTCGCTGTGGCCGAGGTAGAGGCTCAGGGCCTTGATGCTCTCTCCGGCGTCCAGGAGGACCGAGGCGTAGAAGTGCCGCAGGGCGTGCATGCCGTGTTCGCGGGCGGCGGCGTAGCGCTGGCCCTTCTCCGGGGTCGGGATGATGCCGGCAGATGCGAGCGCGTGCTTCCATGCCTGATCGTTGAACGCCTGGCTCCAGATGGCTGCGCCGATGCCGCTCGTGAAGAGGAGCCGGTGTGTGACCTTGGGGCCGGTCGGGGTCAGCCAGGGCAAGGTGACGTCGACGGGAGGGAAGGCCGCCATGTGCTCACGGAGCGCGGCCCGCACCTCCGGGTCGAGGGGGACGTCACGCAGCTTGCCGCGCTTGGGCGGGGCGAAGACCAGCGTGCCGCGAACCTTCTTGACCTGCTGGCGCACGTAGAGCCAGCCGAGGTCTCCGATGTTGTCGACGGCCAGGCCGAAGATCTCACCCTGTCGCAGGCCGCACCCGGCACCGAGGTCGACCATGGCCCGGTAGCGCTCGGGGAGGCCGGAGCGTACGCCGAAGACCTGTTGCGCAGTCCACGGATGGACACGTGACGGCACGGGACGAGGAGCCTTGACCGATCGAGCACGGCAGGGATTGGAGGCCAGGAGACGATCATCCACGGCCGCGTTCAGCACCGAGGAGACAGCGTCGAAGATGAGGCGCCGGTACTGGGCGGACGCTACGACGTCTTCGAGCTGGCGGTTCCAGTCGCGGATGTGCTCGGGCTGGAAGGAACCGATGGGGCGGGTTCCAAGGTAGGGCAGGGCGTGAAGGCGGAGCCTGCCTTCCACGGCGGCCCTACTGGTCAGATCGGTCGTGAGGGCGGCCAGCCAACGGTCGGTGTACTCGCGGAAGGTGGTGCGAGCGGCCCTCGGGTCGATGTACTGCCCCCGGGCCATGTCGGCTTCTACGTTGGTCAGCCAGGTGTCCGCCAAACGCTTCTGCTTGTCCGGGAAGCTCTTCGACTTCTCTGTGCCGTCCGGGCCGATGTAGCGGGCGCGGTAGCGCATGCCAGTGCCGTGGCGGTCGGTCTTGACCTTGCGAGTCTTGCCGTCCGCGCCCACCTCGGTCCGGTACCAACGGTCCTGGATGTGCCCGGCCATCAGGCAGCCTCCCCAAGCTGGGAGTCCACCCAGGCCCGCACGTCATCCGGGTCGAAGCGGAGATGCCGGCCGACTCGGAAGCCGCGGGGACCGGTGCGCTTACGGCGCCACTGGTAGACGGTCTCGACGCTGGGCAGCTCGAACATCTCGACCAGGTCCTCAGGCGTCAGGAACCGGTTCGGCAGCTCTGAGGCCATGGTCACCACTCCTCTTCGATGAGTTGGTCGCGTAGGGCTTCGCGGGCGGTTTCGCGGTTGAGTTGGAGGTCGCGGGCGATGGTGGCGGCGAGGGCGGATTCGCCGGGGGTGTGGCCGTGCCCGGCGTACTGCCAGTCGGCCAGGACCAGGACGGTGTCCGGCTCGACGTCGTCCAGGCCGAGGGCGGCGTGTTCCTGGGCGGCGCGGTAGTCGGCGCGTGCCTGGCGGAGGGCGCCGAGGGTGGTGGAGTAGCGGCGGGACTTGGAGGAGAAGTGGCCGCGGAAGCCGAGCATGTGCGCCCAGGCCCACAGGCGCCGGTCCGGGTAGAGGGGGTCAAGGAGCTTGCAGGCCTCGATGAGGCGGCGGGTGTGGTCCGGGACGCCGTGGCGGTCGAGCTCGGAGAGTTCGCCGATGCGGCGATCCAGGGTGCCGGTCGTCTCGGCGGCCTTGGTGGCGTACTTGGCCACGTACGAGGCCACGGCCTGCTCGGTGATGTCGGAACCGTCAGAGAAGGCCTTCACCGGCCGGACGTCGAGCTGAGTGCCCCACCGGAAGGTGCGGGCCGGTTGGTCGGCGGCGGCCGGGACGGAGACCGAGGTGTAGGAGTGCGCGGCAGCTGCACGGATTGAGTCGGCGAGGAGATCGACCGTGGCCCAGGCTGGCGGTGGGGTGTCGGGTCCGTTGGGGCCGTCGATGCGGATGACGGCGTGGAAGTGCACGGCGCCGCGTTTCTGGAACTCGGCAACCTTGCCATAGGACAGGCGGGCGCACTCCTTCAGCTCCCGCTGGGTGACGCCGGCGCGGGCGGCGATCTCGCGGCGGAGCCGGTTGGTGAAGCGCTGCCAGAGCTGCCCGGCGTGGTTGTTGAACAGCACAGCGCCCGCGTAGTCGTAAGTGGCCGGGTCGAGCGCCGTGCCGAGGGCGGGATCGTCGGCGGCGTGGTGGGTGCCGCAGCGGCATGCGCCGTGGTCGGACCGGTTGTGCACGCGACCGAAGGAGGGTGCGGTGAGGGTGGCGAAGACGCGGGGGTGGTCGCGGACGGTGGTGGGGATGTCGCGTCGGTCGTCTCCGGCCAGTCCGGCGCGGATGAGGTGGTAGGTGTCGCCCGCGTAAGTCCAGGCGCAGGAGGGGCAGCGGGAGGCGCGGCGGTTGCCGCAGGCGACGCGGAGGCGTCCGCCCGGCTCGTTCGCGGTGGTGTAGTGGTGCAGGGTCTCGCCGGTGGTCTTGTCCTTGGTCAGGGTCCAGCCGGTGAGGTGGATGGGGTCGGCGCAGCCGCCGGTGCGGCGGATCTGCTCGTGCCAGCGGTCATAGTCAGGGGCCGAAGCCACCCTCAGCAGGTCGCCGAGGGTGGTCGGGTCGAGCAGGTCAGGCACGCGCACTCTCCCGGGCACGGGCGGGGACGGTGCCCTGGCCGTGGCAGGCCGGGCAATTGGCGGTGATGGTGTGCCGGTGGCCGTGCCTGTCGCGGCGGCCGGTGGTGATGGCGGCGGTGGCGAAGCCGTCGCAGTTCGGGCAGATGCGGGCCGTCGGTGTGGTGGGGTGCGTCATGCTGGGGGTTCCTTCCGGTTGTGAGATCGGACAGGGACGGCGCCCGGAGCGGACGAGACTTGGCGGTTGAGGCCGCTCCGGGGGGCCGGTCAGCGCCGCTTCGTCTCCGAGGCGAGCAGGGAGCGCAGGACGGCGGCGCAGACGGCGACTGAGATGCCAGTGATGGCGACCGCCAGGAGCATGGAGACCAGGACAGCGCCGACGACCAGCACCACGGCGGTGCCGCCCCCGACGAGGGCGAGGGCCGTACCAGGCGTGAGCTGCACGGTGGCCCGCGCGGGGGCCGGGGCCACCGGAGCGGGCGGCGGGGTCTGGGCAGCCGGGACAACAGCGGTCGGCTCGACCACGACAGGCGGGCTGACGTGGCCGGTCGGCGTGGGCATGGTCGGGATCTTCGGACGGAACATCGTGAACTCCCTTCCAGGGGTGGTTACTTGACGAAGGTGTCGATGGCGGGGGCCAGGACGCTGTCGGCGAGGAGGAAGCCGCCGAGCAGCAGGACGGCAATGAGCCAGGCGGGCGGGCGGATGAGCTTGATGCCGAGGTAGCCGACGACGAGCAGCGCGAGCCAGAGCGGTACTTCCATGGCGGAGGGCCTCCTAGCGGACGCGGCAGCGGTGGGTGCGGGCGGCGAGCTGGGCGGCGGACTGGCTTCCGTAGTCGGAGGACCAGCCGCACCGGTCGGCGGTGCACACGGCGGCGTGCTTGGTCTGTCCGTGGCGGTCGCGGTGGGTGCCGATCTGCACCGGACCGATCCGCATCACGGAGTGGAAGTGGTCACGAGCGGGCATGTCAGTCGGTCTCCTCTCGGGTCAGGGCCGGGTCGGGGAACGCGGCGCGGATACCTGCGGCGATGGCCGGGTCGGCGGTGCGGCGGGCGGCTTCCTCGGCGAGCAGGTGGGCGAGGAGGGGCCGGTTCGCGGCGGCCATCTCGCGGGCGGCGTCGAGGTGGTCGGCGGCGGTCAGGTCGGCCGGGTCACTGGTCATGGCGTGTCTCCCGTCGAGGTCAGGCGAGTTGGGCGGCGATGGCGTCGGCGAGCTGGGGCGGGACGCCGAGGCGGGCGCGCAGGGTGTCGGTGTCGATCGGCGTACCGGTGCGGGCGTGGTGGTCGTCGGCGACCTTGCGGGCGTGGTCGACCAGCGCGGCCGGGACC
>NZ_POUC01000552.1 GCF_002891435.1 Streptomyces cahuitamycinicus | reverse complement strand
TAAGAGACAGCCACCGACCTCTTCGCCGATCTCCTCGTCGCCGTGCTGAGCGGCCACCGCCCCGTTCACTCGATGCTCCGCCACACCCGCGGCCGCGCCTACGACGAGCTGGCCTGGCTGGCTGAACGCGGCCCTCTGCGCACGCGCGGTGCCCGTCCCGTCGTCCGCGACATCGGCTGGTTCGAACCCCGCCCGGGCGCCATCGAGGCCTTCGCCCGTGTCGGTGCCGGCGACCGGCTGCGCGCCATGGCCTTCCGCCTGGAACTCGGGCAGGACCGCCGGTGGCGCTGCACGGCGGTCGAACTCGGCGGCCCCCGCCCGCCTCGCCCGGAAGCCGACTGAGGCCGTCAAGCCGAAGGGCCGGACACCTTCAGATGTCCGGCCCGTCAACCCACCACGGCGCCTCGGCGACCGCCACTCCATGCGGCGCCCACGGTCGGCAGAGACCGTCGAAGCCGAAGGGCCGGACACCCTCAGGTGTCCGGCCCGTCAAGCCGCTACGGCGCCTCGGCGACCGTCACTTCTTGCGGCGACCACGGCTCCGCGCCTGCTTGCGCCGCTCCGCGCGCGTCAGGCCGTCGGCCTCGGAGCGCACCGGCTCGCCGTCCTCGGTGAAGTCGCCCTCGATGGTGCCGCCCTCGCCGTCGACCGTCGGCGCGGAGAAGTGGAGGTTGCGCCGCTGCGGGGCGTCGAGCCCCTTGGCGCGGATCTCCGGCCGGGAGCCCGCCTGCGCCGGCACCGCGTCCTGCTTCTCCAGGTCGGCCACCGGCTTGGTGTCCTCGACCGGGACCTCCTCGACCTGCTGCTCGACCTGGACCTCCAGGTTGAACAGGTAGCCGACGGACTCCTCCTTGATGCCCTCCATCATCGCGGTGAACATGTCGAAGCCCTCACGCTGGTACTCGACCAGCGGGTCCTTCTGCGCCATGGCGCGCAGGCCGATGCCCTCCTGGAGGTAGTCCATCTCGTAGAGGTGCTCGCGCCACTTGCGGTCCAGGACCGACAGCACGACCCGGCGCTCCAGCTCCCGCATGATCTCGGAGCCGAGCTGGTCCTCACGCGCCTGGTACTGCTCGCGGATGTCGTCCTTGATGGAGTCACCGATGAACTCGGCGGTCAGCCCGGCCCGGTCGCCGGCCGCCTCCTCCAGCTCCTCGACCGTGATGTTGCACGGGTAGAGCTGCTTGAAGGCGCCCCACAGCCGGTCGAGGTCCCAGTCCTCGGGGAAGCCCTCGGCGGTCTCGGCCTCGACGTAGGCGTCGATGGTGTCGTCCATGAAGTGCTGCACCTGCTCGTGCAGGTCCTCACCCTCCAGGACGCGGCGCCGCTCGCCGTAGATGACCTCGCGCTGGCGGTTGAGGACCTCGTCGTACTTCAGGACGTTCTTACGCGTCTCGAAGTTCTGCTGCTCGACCTGCGACTGGGCGGAGGCGATCGCGCGCGTGACCATCTTGTTCTCGATCGGCACGTCGTCCGGGACGTTCGCCATCGACATCACGCGCTCGACCATCTGGGCCTTGAACAGGCGCATCAGGTCATCGCCGAGGGACAGGTAGAACCGGGACTCGCCCGGGTCGCCCTGACGGCCGGAACGACCGCGCAGCTGGTTGTCGATGCGCCGCGACTCGTGCCGTTCGGTGCCCAGCACGTAGAGCCCGCCGAGCTTCTCGACCTCGTCCTTCTCGTTCTGGACGGCCTTCTCGGCCCGCTTGAGCGCCTCGGGCAGGGAGTGCGCCCACTCCTCGATGTGCTCCTCGGGGTCGAGGCCGCGCTGGCGCAGCTCCGCCTCGGCGAGGTCCTCGGGGTTGCCGCCGAGCTTGATGTCCGTACCACGGCCGGCCATGTTGGTGGCCACCGTGACGGCGCCCTTGCGGCCGGCCTGGGCGACGATCGTCGCCTCCCGGTCGTGCTGCTTGGCGTTCAGCACCTCGTGCTGGATGCCGCGCTTGCTGAGCTGCTGCGAGAGGTACTCGGACTTCTCGACGGAGGTCGTGCCGACGAGGATCGGCTGCCCCTTGCGGTGCTTCTCCTCGATGTCGTCGACGACCGCCTCGAACTTGGCGACCTCGGTCCGGTAGATCAGGTCCGACTGGTCCTTGCGGACCATCGGCCGGTTGGTCGGGATCGGCACCACGCCGAGCTTGTAGATCTGGTGGAACTCGGCGGCCTCGGTCATGGCCGTACCGGTCATGCCGCACAGGCCGGGCTGTTCCTTGTCGTTGTGGTCGTGGCGCTTGTAGAGGCGGAAGAAGTTCTGCAGGGTGATCGTGGCGAGCGTCTGGTTCTCGTCCTTGATCGGCACCGCTTCCTTGGCCTCGATGGCCTGGTGCATGCCCTCGTTGTATCGGCGGCCCGCGAGGATACGTCCGGTGTGCTCGTCGACGATCATGACCTCGTCGTCGATGATGACGTAGTCCTTGTCCTTCTTGAAGAGCTCCTTGGCCTTGATGGCGTTGTTCAGGTAGCCCACCAGCGGCGTGTTCACCGACTCGTAGAGGTTGTCGATGCCCAGCCAGTCCTCGACCTTGGCGACACCGGACTCGTGGATGGCGACCGTGCGCTTCTTCTCGTCGACGTCGTAGTCGCCGGTCTCCTCGATGCCCTTGAGCGGCTGGCCGGCCTCGCCGCGCTTGAGGCGCTTCACCAGCTTGGCGAAGTCCCCGTACCACTTGGTGGCCTGGTCGGCCGGGCCGGAGATGATCAGCGGCGTACGGGCCTCGTCGATGAGGATCGAGTCGACCTCGTCGACGATGGCGAAGTTGTGGCCGCGCTGGACGAGCTCGTCCTGGGACCACGCCATGTTGTCGCGCAGGTAGTCGAAGCCGAACTCGTTGTTCGTGCCGTACGTGATGTCGCAGGCGTACTGCTCGCGGCGCTGAGCCGGCGTCATGTTGGCGAGGATGCAGCCGACCTCCAGCCCCAGGAACCGGTGGACGCGGCCCATCATCTCGGAGTCGCGCTCGGCCAGGTAGTCGTTGACCGTGATGATGTGGACGCCCTTGCCGGACAGGGCGTTGAGATATGCCGGCAGGGTGCCGACGAGGGTCTTGCCCTCACCGGTCTTCATCTCGGCCACGTAGCCCATGTGCAGGGCCGCGCCGCCCATCATCTGCACGTCGTAGTGACGCTGGCCGAGGACCCGCTTGGCGGCCTCGCGGACGGTGGCGAACGCCTCGGGCAGCAGGTCGTCCAGGGTCTCGCCGTCGGCGTAGCGCTGCTTGTACTCATCGGTGAGGGCGCGCAGCTCGGCGTCGGAGAGGTCGACGAAGTCCTCTTCGATGGAGTTGACCTGGTCCGCGATGCGGTGCAGCTTGCGCAGGATCTTGCCTTCGCCTGCACGCATGATCTTCGAGAGGACGGACACGGGGGTTGGTCTCCTTGCCGGTCGGGCCTAGGACGGTCGGTTACCACTTGACTTACTGAGCAACGGCCATCGTATGCGAGGACCCCGCCGCGCCGGGAGGGCCTGCCGTGACGGCGACCGTCCGCTGCTTCGATTCTGATTCACGTCTGCTTCGCGATTCACGTCTGCTTCGAGATCGACGCCTGCTTGGAGATTCACGCTGCTTCATAGGGGACAACGTGCGGCCCCCTCGGATAGTGCCGCACCTCTCCGCCGCATCGCACACCCCGTGATCAATCCTTCACTCAGGGCAAACAGAAGACATCACGGCCTGCCTCCGAGCAGAATCGCCCGATGGAACCCGTCACCCTCACCACGGACCGTCTCGTGATGCGCGCGGTGGGGCCCCAGGACACCGACGCGGTGTACGAGGCCTGCCAGGACCCCGAGATCCAGCGCTGGACCACGATCCCCTCGCCCTACCTGCGCGAGCACGCCCAGAGCTTCACGGAACAACTGGTCCCGGACGGCTGGAGGGACGGTTCCATGTTCACCTTCGGCGTCTTCCTGCACTCCGGTCAACTGACGGGCATGCTCGGCATCACGATGCGCGCCCTGGGAATGGGCGAGATCGGCTTCTGGGCCGCCGAGCAGCACCGGGCCAACGGCTACGTCACCGAAGCCGCGCTCACCGCCTGCCGCTGGTCCTTCACCCGCGCCGCACTCGACCGTGTCGAATGGCGCGCCGAGGTGGGCAACCGCGCCTCCCGCGCGGTGGCGGAGCGAGCGGGCTTCACGATCGAGGGCACGCTGCGCTCCGCGACGAACAACAAGGGAGTACGACGGGACACATGGGTGGGCTCGCTGCTCCCCTCGGACCTGGGTCTCCCGTCGACGGCGCCGTACCTGCCGGCACGCTGACTTCCTCGGCCGTTCCGACGAACCCGCAGGCCACCCCCGTTGTC
>NZ_POUC01000551.1 GCF_002891435.1 Streptomyces cahuitamycinicus | reverse complement strand
GGGCGTGCGAGAGGGCCAGGGAGGCGGCGCCGGCGAGGTCGTGGGGGACGTGGACCGGGCGGTGGTCGAGCGTCAGGATCGCGCACCCGGCCGACTCCAGTTCCGCGCGGACGTTCTGCGGGGGCAGGAGATGCAGGTGGCGCGGCTGGTCGTAGGGGAGCCACCAGCGACCCAGCAGTGCCGCGAAGACGCTGCGCGGGCTGAGGGTCTCGATGAGCAGGTGGCCGCCCGGCCGCAGGACGGAAAGAGCGGCTTGGAGTTCCGCTCGGGGGTCCGGCGTGCCCTCCAGGTGGTGGAGCATGCTGACCACGTCGTAGCGGGCGCGCAGGGGGCCGGTGATCCGCGGGTCCGTCAGGCGGCCGACGTGGGCTTCCTCGACGCGCTCGGCCGTGCGGGCGCGGACCACGCGCGGGGTGGGGTCCAGGCCGTCGAAGGAGGTGTACGGGAAGAACTGCCGGGCCGTGGCGGGGAAGCGGGCGTGGCCCGTCCCGACGTCGAGCCAGCTCTCCGGTTCCCCGCAGCGCAGCATGGCGCGGGCGGCCGAGCGGTGGCGGCGCGGGCTGCCGCGCAGGGCGAGGAGGCCGTCGCTCGCCGGGTCCCTGGGCGCCCCGCGCGCGGTCCGGTGGTAGAGGGCCAGGCCCTCCAGGGTGAGGCGGGGGTTCTGGAAGGTGTGGCCGCAGTCCCGGCAGGAGTCGACGGTGAAGCCGCCCGGCTTGTACTGCCGCAGGTCGCCGGTGCGCAGCCGGTTCCGCAGCCGTTCGGAGCCGCACCAGGGGCAGTCCTCCCGGCGCGGTTCGTGGACCCGTGCGGTCGTCTGGGCCGGGGGTGCTGAGGAGGCGGGATGTGTGGTCATGGGCGGCTCCCGGGCGCGTGGGCGTACGGCAAGGACGTACGGCGGGGACGTCGCACGTAACACGTACGACAATCCGCTGCAAAACGGAACGTATGGGATGCCGATCTCGGGTGCAACGACGTGGCCGTGACGGAGTGGTGATGTGGCGCCGTGCCGTTCGACCGGGGCCGGTACTGTTCGGCGAATGAGCTCGCTTAATCTCGACGACTTCACCGATCTGATCGAGCGTCCGGACGGCGGGATCCGCCGTGACGCCGAGGCGCGCCGGGAGCGCCAGATCGTGCCGCCCGGGTCGCTGGGCCGCCTCGACGAACTGGGTGAGTGGCTGGCGGCGGCGCAGTCGGCGGTGCCGGTGCGGCCGGTCGAACGCCCTCGGGTGGTGCTCTTCGCCGGTGACCACGGCATCGCCGGGCTGGGCGTCTCGGCCCGGCCGGCGGGCAGCGCCGCGGAGTTGGTGCGCGAGGTGCTGGAGGGCGGCCGGCCCGTGTCCGTGCTGGCCCGGCGGCTGGGCGTGCCGGTGCGGATCGTCGACATGGCCCTGGACTGCGACCCCGAGACACTGCCCGAGGGCGTCGTACGGCACCGGGTGCGGCGCGGCAGCGGGCGGATCGACGTCGAGGACGCGCTGACCCCGGAGGAAGCCGAGGCGGCGTTCCGGGCGGGGATCGCGGTGGCCGACGAGGAGGCCGACTCGGGCACGGACCTGGTGGTGCTCGGCGATGTGAGCGTCGGCGGGACCACGGCGGCGAGCGTGCTGGTCGCGGCGTTGTGCGGGGTCGACGCTTCGGTCGTCACCGGGCGCGGCGGACTGGCGATCGACGATCTGGCGTGGATGCGCAAGTGCGCGGCGATCCGCGACGCGCTGCGCCGGGCCCGGCCGGTGCTCGGGGACCAGTTGCAGCTGCTGGCGACGGTGGGCGGTGCCGACCTCGCCGCGATGACGGGCTTCCTGCTCCAGTGCGCGGTGCGCAAGCTGCCGGTGGTGCTCGACGGGGTCGTGACGGCCGCGTGCGCGCTGGTCGGGCAGCGGATCGCGTTCCGGGCGCCGGACTGGTGGCTGGCCGCGCACGACAGCGGGGAGCCCGGGCAGGCGAAGGCGCTGGACCGGATGGCCCTGGAGCCGCTGCTGGCCCACGGGGTGACCGTCGGGGAGGGCACGGGCGGTCTGCTGGCGCTGCCGCTGGTGCAGGCCTCGGCCGCGCTGGCGGCGGAACTGCCCGAGAAGCCGAAGGAGTCCGAAGAACCGGCTGAGCCGGAGGCGTCGGAGGCGTCGGAGGAGCCGGCCCAGCCGGAGGCGTCCGGGACCTCCGAGACCTCCGCCGAGCGGTAGCACCCCCGAGATCCAGGTCACTCACGCCTGGCTCAACTTCGTCCCGTTCCGGTCGGTCTTGGAACGTGGTGTCGGTTTGACTGAGTCGCAGACACCCTCAGACATCGCCGCGCACGGACGAGGACGACCGCCGGATGACCACGCTCGCCCGCTGGGCCCGCGCCGAATGGGGGCGGCTGTACGCCGCGGTGCGCGGGCCGCTGGCCGAGCGGCGGTGGCGGGCCGTGCCGCTGGCGGGCGCGGCCGTGTGCCTCACGGCCGTGCTGCACCTCGTGCACAGCCAGGCGTGGGGCTACCGGTTCGTGCAGGACGCCGGCGGAGTGCGGGCCGTGGACCCGTTGTGGCTGGCGCTGCTGCGGACACCGCTGTCGCTGTTCGTGCCCGCCCTGGATCTGCCGGTGTGGGGCGCACTGGTGCAGATCCTGCTGGTGTTCGGCATCGCCGAGCTGTGCCTGGGCCGGTGGCGGACGCTGGCCGTCGCCTACGTGGCGACGCTCGCGGGCACGCTGTACGCACGCCTGGGCATCCGGCTGGGCCCGCACTCGCCGCTCGGCCTGCCCGCCTCGGACGCCTGGGTCGTGGACACCGGGCCGTCGGCGGCGGTGGTGGGCCTGGCCGTCGTCCTGGGCTGGCGCTACCGCGCGTACATCACGGCCTCGGTGGTGATCGCGGCGATGGTGGTCGAGGTGGTACTGAAGGAGAACCTCGCGGGCAAGGAACACCTCGCCGCGATCATGGCGGTGCTGGTGCTGTGCGGGGTCGGCGAGCTGCGTCAGCGGCGCTCCAGGGACCGGGCCGGCTCGGGGTCGGGGGCGCCGCCGATCCAGTCCTGAAAGGCGCGCCGGGGGCCCAGCCAGCGGCGGTCGTGGTGGTAGGCCCGCAGACCGGACTTGGCGCGGGCGCGGGGCCGGTTCCGGTAGAACCGCTTGGCCCACGGAGAGGTGGGGCGAGCCAGCCGTACGGCGCCGATCAGGGCGACGAGGGGGATGATCAGGCCCAGGACGGCGATGCGGAGCTTGCCCTTGAACAGGGCGATGAGGGCGAACGCGAAGTTCACGAGGACGTTCGCGAGGACGACGGCCCGGTTCTGCTGCTGGTCCTCGTTGAGGTCGTTGACGCCCAGCGGGGAGAAGCCGATCAGCAGCAGGCCGACGAGGGAGGCGGTGAGGACGACCATCTCCACGCTCTTGCGGCCGTCCGGGGTCCAGTAGACGTCGGCGAGGTGCAGGACGAGGGCGAACTCGTCCATGACAAGGCCCGCGCCGATGCCGAAGATCACTGCGGCCAGCGCCGAGCCGAAACCGTACTGGCCGCCGGCGACCGCACCGAAACCGCCGATGATCGTCAGGATCACGCCGGGGACCACGTGGTGGACGTGGACACCGCCGCTGCCGCTGATGTTGCGGAAGGGGCCCTTGCCCGCCCGGATGAGACGGGTGATGCCCCGGGTGATCAGGAAGGTCAGGACGAAGGAGACGAGAGCGAGAAGCAGCGGCAGCTTGCCCGGTTCCATGATGTTCCGCTCGAACCATCCCATAAGGGAACTTTATCGTCGGCTGCCGTTCCCGCCCTCCTGACCGGCCGGTAGCCTGCGCCGGTGCCCAGAACCCCACCCCTCGACGGCCTCCGCTTCGCCTTCGGCACCCTCACCGTGATCCCCGTCCGGGTGACCCGGTGGGACCGGGAGGCCGCGCGCGGCGGCATGCTGTGCGCTCCGCTGGCCGGGCTGGCGGTCGGAGCCGCTGCCGCCGGGCTCGGGCTGGTCCTGCTGTTCCTCGGCGCGGGCGCGCCGCTCGCGGCCGTGGCGACCGTCGCCGTCCCGGCCGCCCTCACCCGGGGGCTGCATCTCGACGGGCTCGCGGACACCGCCGACGGGCTGGGCAGCGGCAAGCCCGCCGAGGACGCGCTGCGGATCATGAAGCAGTCGGACATCGGGCCGTTCGGGGTGATCACCCTCGTCCTCACCCTGCTCGCGCAGATCGCCGCGCTCGCCCAGGCGTACGACGCCTCCTGGGCCCGGGGCGCATGCGCCGCCGTCGTCTCCGCGACCCTCGCCCGGCTGGCCCTGACCCTGGCGGCCCGGGCCGGAGTGCCTGCGGCGCGGCCGGAGGGGCTGGGGGCGGCCGTCG
>NZ_POUC01000550.1 GCF_002891435.1 Streptomyces cahuitamycinicus | reverse complement strand
CCCCTGCCCCTCCCCTTGTCCGCGCACCCATCCGCACACCCCGCTCGGAGGCACCATCATGATCACCGGCCACGGAAAACACCGCCGCACGGGCCTGACGGCCCTCGCCCTGCTGCCGCTGGCCGCGTTGGCCGCCTGTGGCGGCGGGGGCGGCGGCAGCGACACCTCCGCCGAGGAGGGCAGCGGCAAGGGCACCATCAGCGTCTGGGCCCACCAGGGCCAGGCGGGCGAGACGGCCGCGCTGCAGAGCGCGGTGAAGTCCTTCAACTCCTCGCAGAACGCCGTCAAGGCCGAGCTGAAGCTGATCCCGGAGAACGACTACACCAAGACCATCACCGCCACCGACGCCTCCGAACTGCCGGACGTGCTGGAGTTCGACGGCCCGACGATGGCGAACTTCGTCTACAACAGCAAGCTCGCCCCGGTCGACGGCCACGTCTCCGCCAAGACCCTCGGCAACGCCACGGACGCGATCAAGGCGCAGGGCGAGATCGGCGGCAAGCACTACGGCCTCGGCATGTTCGACGCCGGGCTCGGTATGTACGCCAACAAGAAGCTGCTGGACGCGGCCGGCGTGAAGTACCCGACGGGCGTGGACGACGCCTGGACGCCCGAGGAGTTCGGCAAGGCGCTGGGGGCGCTGAAGGGCAAGGACTCCGACGGCAAGGTCCTCGACATATCGGAGCAGTACGGCCTGGCCTCCGAGTGGGGCACCTTCGGCTTCTCCCCGATTCTCTGGTCGGCCGGCGGCGGCCTGCTGAAGGACGGCAAGGCGCAGGGCGCCCTCGACAGCCCGAAGGCCGTCTCCGCGATGAAGACCTTCCAGTCCTGGAAGACCTACGTCGACCCCAACACCGACGGCAACGCCTTCGCCAAGGGCAAGGTGGCGCTGAGCTGGGTCGGCCACTGGAACTACCCCGCCTACAGTGAGGCCCTCGGCGACGACCTCGTCGTCCTGCCGCTCCCCGACTTCGGCGACGGCCCCAAGACCGGGCAAGGCTCGTGGGCCTGGGGCATCGGCGCCGACAGCAAGAACGGCAAGGCCGCCGGCGCCTTCCTGGACTACCTGCTGAACGACACCAACGTCGGCGCGATGACGAAGGCCAACGGCGCGGTGCCCGCCACCAGGACCGCGCTGGCCAAGAGCGACCTCTACAAGAAGGGCGGGCCGCTCCAGCTCTTCGCCGACCAGCTGGCCAAGCCGTGCGGCGACAGCGACATCAGCTCCTCCTGCGTCGCCGTCACCCGCCCGGTGACCGCCGGATACCCCACCGTCACCGCCAAGTTCAACACGGCCCTCAACTCGATCTACGGCGGCGCCGACCCCGAGGAAACCCTGCGCAAGGCCGCCCGCGCCATCGACCGGGACTTCACCGACAACGCCGGCTACGAGATCCCGTAACCCGCAGGACGTATCGGCCCGGGCGGGCCGCCGTCGACGTGGCGACACAGCCGTGCACCGACCGCGCCCGCCCCGCCGGGAAGAGGACCCCTCCCGTGAAAACCGTGGAACCCGCGCACGCCGCGGCCCCAGGCCGGGCGCAGGCCGTGTCGTCCGCACGCCCCGCGAAGCCCCCGCGTCCCGCGCGCGGCAACCGTGACCGGCTGCACGGACTGCTGATGTCCGCCCCGGCCGTCGGCGGGCTGATCGCCTTCGTCGGCATCCCGTTCGGCTACGCCGTGGTGCTCTCCTTCTACAACGTCCGCCTCGGCTCGCCGCTGGAGCCCGCCTTCTTCGGCGTGGAGCACTACCGGCGGCTGTTCACGGACCCCGACCTGTCCGGCCCGTTCCTGCGGGCGCTGCTGAACAACCTGACCTTCGCCGCGGTCGTCGTACCGCTCCAGACGGGTCTCGCGCTGGCGCTGGCGATCCTGCTCAACCGCAAGCTGAAGGCCATCGGCGTGTTCCGCGCCTTCTTCTTCATGCCGGTGGTCTTCCCGATGGCGCTGGTCGCCGTGATCTGGCGGCTGATCCTCGCCCGCAGCGAGCAGGGCCTGCTCAACTCCCTGCTGGACACCGTGAGTCTCGGCAACTGGGGCGCCTTCGACTGGCTCGGTGACGGCCTCACCGCGATGGGCTCGATCATCGTGCTGTCGGTGTGGCAGGGCGTCGGCTTCCAGATGGTCATCCTGCTGGCCGGTCTCCAGCAGATCCCGGGCGAGCTCTACGAGGCCTCCCAGCTGGACCGGGCCTCCCGCTGGCAGCAGTTCCGCCACGTCACCCTGCCCGGCATCCGCGGCACCCTCGTGTTCGTCGCGATGCTGACCTCGGTGCTGTCCTTCCGGGTCTTCGACCAGGTGTACATCCTCATCCGCGGCGGCGGCCTGGACGAGGACGCCACCCGGACGGTGATGTACCAGGCCGTCACCACCGCCTTCGACCAGAACAACATCGGCCAGGCCTCGGCCGTCACGGTGGTGTTCTTCCTGATCGTCGTCGCCCTGACCATCGTCCAGCGCCGCGTCGTCCGGCCCGACAACGAGGACTGACCAACCCATGGCCATGACCCGTACGCCCGTGCGCCGCGTCCTCGACTACACCGTCCTGAGTGTCCTCGCGTTCGTCTTCGCGCTCCCCGCGCTCTACCTCTTCCTCGGCAGCCTCAAGCCGTCGGACGAGGTACTGAACGGCCTGTCCGGCTTCCTGCCCACCCACCTCTCCTTCGACAACTACGCAGCCGTCCTCGACAGCCTGAACTCCGACAGCACCGGCTACTTCTGGCAGTTCATGGGCGTGTCGGTGCTGCTGTCGTTCGTGGTGGTGACGGGCGGGCTGATCGTCAACTCGATGGCGGCCTACGGGCTGACGCGGCTGAAGTGGCGCGGGCAGAACGCGGTGTTCACCCTCGTCCTGCTGCTGATGCTGATCCCGTTCGAGTCGGTGGCGGTGCCGCTGTTCTACATGTTCAACGGCCAGCGCAACACCCTGTTCATCCAGGCGCTGCCGTTCGTCGCCAACGCCTTCGCGATCTACCAGTTCCACACGTTCTTCAAGAAGATCCCGCCGACCATCGAGGAGGCGGCGCGGCTGGACGGCGCGGGGCCCTGGCGCACCTTCTTCGCGATCATCGTGCCGATGTCCAGGCCGGTGTTCGCCTCGGTCGCGATCCTCACGTTCCTGATCCAGTGGGGCTCCTTCCTGTGGCCGGTGCTCATGGTGTCCGACCCGTCCGTGCGCCCCCTGCCGCTGGAGATGAGCGTCTTCCAGGGCCAGCAGCCCCCGGACTGGGGCCAGATCCTCGCCTTCGGCGTGCTGCTGGTGCTGCCCGTGCTGATCGTCTTCGCGTTCTTCCAGCGCTGGTTCGTCGAGGGTGTGGCCAGCTCCGCCGTCAAGGGCTGACCCACCGGGGCGCCCCGGGCCGTCACTGTCAGTGGCCGGGTGCATGCTGGACGCATGACGGATGTCGGGGATCTGGCCGCCCTCGAGGCGGAGCTGCGCCGGGGCGTCCGGGGTGACGTGGGGTTCGACGTCACCTCCCGGGCGCTGGTCACCATGGACGCCTCCAACTACCGGCGGGTGCCGCTGGGCGTGGTCGCTCCGCGTGACGCCGACGACGTGGCGGCCGTCCTGGAGGTGTGCCGGGAGCGGCGGGTCCCGGTCGTCGCGAGAGGCGGCGGCACGTCGATCGCCGGGCAGGCGACGGGCACGGGCGTGGTGCTGGACTTCACCCGGCACATGAACCGGCTCGTGTCGCTCGACCCCGGGAGCCGCACCGCCATCGTGCAGCCGGGGCTGGTGCTCGACCGGCTCCAGGAGGCCGCCGCCCCGCACGGGCTGCGCTTCGGGCCCGATCCGTCCACGCACAGCCGCTGCACGCTCGGCGGCATGATCGGCAACAACTCGTGCGGTTCGCACTCGGTGGCGTGGGGGACGACCGCGGACGGTGTCCGGGAGCTGGACGTCGTCACCGCGCGGGGCGAGCGCCTGCGGCTCGGGCGGGACTGGGCCGGGGCGCCGGAGGGGCTGCGGGCGCTGGTGGAGGGCGAACCGGCCCTGCTGCGCACCGGCTTCCCGGAGCTGCCCCGCCGCATCTCCGGCTACGCGCTGGACGCCCTGCTGCCCGAGCGCGGCGCCGACGTGGCCCGCTCCTTCTGCGGCTCCGAGGGCACGCTCGGCGTGCTGACGGAGGCGGTCGTGCGCCTGGTCGAGGCGCCCCGCGCGCGTGCGCTGGCCGTGCTGGGCTACGCCGACGAGAGCGCGGCGGCGGAGGCCGCGGCCGGGCTGCTGCCCTTAGGGCCCCTGACGGTGGAGGGCATGGCGGCGGACCTGGTCCCGTCGCCGGAGGCGCTGCCGCGGGGCGGGGCCTGGCTGTTCGTGGAGACCGGCGGGGGGCTG
>NZ_POUC01000054.1 GCF_002891435.1 Streptomyces cahuitamycinicus | reverse complement strand
GGAAGACGATCATCACCGGCAGTAGGACGACCATGGCGCCGGCGAGGAGGATGCCGAAGCGGGTGAAGGACTGTCCGCTGCTGGCCAGGGCGAGGCCGACGGGGAGGGTGTACTGGCTCTCGTTCTGCGCCACGACCAGCGGCCACAGGAAGTTGTTCCAGGAGCCGAGGAAGGTGATGATCCCCAGCGTGGCGAGGGCCGGCTTAGTCAACGGCAGGATGATCTTCGCGAAGATGGCCAGTTCGCGGCAGCCGTCGACGCGGGCGGCGTCGATGAGTTCGTCGGGCAGGGTGGAGATGAACTGCCGCATCAGGAACACCCCGAAGGGGCCGGCCAGGAACGGCAGGATCAGCCCGAGCATGGAGCCGGTCAGCTGCATGTTGGACACCAGCACGTACAGGGGAACGAAGGTGACCAGGCCGGGGATCATGAGCGTCCCCATGACCAGCAGGAACACGGCGCGCTGTCCGCGGAACTCCAGCTTGGCCAGGGCGTATCCGAGCATCGAGCAGAAGATGAGATTCCCGGCGGTGACGGCGAGGGCCACGATCACGGAGTTGGCGAACATGGTCGTGAAGTCGAGGCTGCTGAACAGCTCCCCGTAGTTGGCGGTCGTGGGCGCCGTGGGGAGCAGGACGGGCGGGACCCTGCGGATGTCGGCCTCGGGCTTGAAGGAGCCGGACAGCATCCACAGGAACGGCGCGATCATCAGCAGCAGGGCGCCGGCGAGCGGCAGATACAGCCAGGGCTGGCCCCAGGTCCGGCGGATGCGGCGACGCCTGAGGACGCGGTCCGTGCCCGGCTGTGCCGTGGGGAGAGAGGAGAGGGTGCTCATGGGTCGTCAGTCCTTGTCTCGCAGCACGCGGAACTGCAGCACGGTCAGCGCCACGATGAGGACGAAGATGACGTAGCTGGCGGCCGACGCCATCTCGTAATTGCCGTTGCCGAACTGTTTGTAGGCGTACAACGTGGCCGACAGGGTGGAGTCCAGCGGTCCGCCGTCGGTCATCACGAACGGTTCGTCGAAGAACTGCAGATAGCCGATGCCGGTGGTGACGGCGGTCAGCAGCAGAGCGGGACGCAGGAGCGGGAAGGTGACACTCCAGAACCGCTGCCAGGGCCCGGCGCCGTCGAGTTCGGCCGCTTCCATCAGGGACTGGGGTACGGACTGCAGCCCGGCCAGCATGATGATCATGACGGTGCCGAGGTTGCGCCACACCGCCATCACGATCATGACGGGAAGAGCGAAGCGGGTGTCCGCCAGCCAGGCCGGGCCGTCGATCCCGAACCAGCCCAGAACGAGGTTCACCAGTCCCGCGCGAGGTTCGAGGAGCGTCTTCCACACCACCGCGACGGCCACGATGCTGGTGATCACCGGCAGGTAGAAGCCGACCCGGAAGACGGCCCGGAAGCGGCGGATGCCGCTGTTGAGCGCGACCGCCGCGGCGAGCCCGGCAGCCAGCGTCAGGGGCAGCGCCACCAGGACGAACACGGCCGTGTTACGCAGGGCCGTGAAGAACTGATCGTCCTGGAAGAGCCGTACGTAGTTGTCGATGCCGATGAACGACACGTTCAGGGGTGTGCGCAGGTCGGCGCTGCTGGTGTCGGTCAGGCTCATCAGCAGCGACCAGACCAACGGCAGCAGCATGAAGGCCGCGAACAGCGCGAGGAAGGGCGCGGCCAGGACCCAGGCGGCCCGGGCCTGCCTGCCGCGCGCCATGCCCCGGCGCGGGGAACGCCGGTGCTCGGCACTCCGCTGCGGCCCCGCGGTGCCCTGCTTGCCGGTGTCGCCCCGCCCTGGAAGCGTTTTCGTGGACATGGATGTCATCCGTCCCTGCGAGGGGTGCTCATGGCGGTGGCGCTCAGCGGCCGGTGCCGATGCTGGTGGCCTTGGACTGCAGCGTCTTCTGCACCTCGGCGACGGTGGCCTTGCCCAGGGCCAGCTTCTCCAGTTCGGAGTCGATGGCGTCGGCGATCTGCTGCCAGGTCGTGATGGCGGGCTGCGCCTTGCTGACCTTGAGCTGCTCGTCGAACGCCTTCATGTTCGCGTCCGCGCTCAGGTTCCCGTCCGACCACGCCTGGGGCGACGGGGGCAGGCCGCCGGTGGCCTTGGCATAGGCCGCGAGGTTGGCGGGCTCGGTCAGGAACCGGGAGAACTTCCATGCCGCGTCGGGGTTCTTGGCTTCCTTGAACACCGCCAGGTCGGTGCCGCCGGCGAACCCGGCGGGCTGCTCGGAGTACGGCACCGGCATGGTCTTCCACTTGCCGTCCAGCTCCGGGGCGTCCTTGTGGAGGCTGGCACCGTTCCACGCGGCCTCCTGGTACGTGGCGATCAGCCCGTCCCGGAAGTTCTGCACGTTGTCGGACCTGTCGGTCGGCGCCAATTTCTGCTTCGGAACGCTCGCCCAGTACTCCAGCGCCTTGGCGACCTCGGGCGTGTCGAAGGTGAACTTCTTGGTCTTGGCGTCGTAGATGTCACCGCCCTGCTGCCAGACCATCGGCACCCAGAAGATCCAGGAGTTGAAGCCCATCACCAGCCCTGTGGCGTTGCGCAGCTTGGGGTTCTGCTTGCCCGCGGTGGCCTGGATGGCCTTGAGGTCCTTCAGGTATCCCTCCCGGTCGCCGGCCAGGGCGCCCTTGATACCGGCCTTCTTGGTGAGATCGGTCCGGTAGTAGACCACCGTGGTGTCGGCGGTGAACGGGACGCCGTAGGAGGCGTTCTTGTACTTGGTGGTGTCCCACTGGCCGGGGTAGAAGTCCGAGGGCTTGATCGATGTCGGGGTGGCCTGGAAGGCGTTCATGGCGGCCATCTCGGCCATCCAGGTACTCCCGACCATGGACATGTCCGGTGTGTTTCCGCCGGCGACGGCGGTGGTCAGCTTGTCGTGGGCGGCGTCCCACGGGACCGAGGTGATCTTGACTTCGGCGTCCGGGTTCTCCTGCTCGAACTTCTTGGCCATGTCCTTCAGGGCGGGTTCGATGTCACCCAAGTTCCACATGACCACCGTCCCCTTGGCCTTGCCCGCGGCTATCTCGGCGGGCGCGTCTTTGCCGGGGCCGGAATCCTCGCTCCGGCCGCAGCCGGTGGCCACCAGGGCTGCCGTGACGGTGACGCACAGGGTCTGGACAGTTCTGACGGCGTGACGGGTGGTGATACGCATGATGCGGCTCCTTGCCGTTGGGCGATACAGGCGCGGGGGGCGAAGGGTGAGAGCGGGCGGACGCCCGGATGGACCGGCGCACGAGTGGGGACCGTCTGCGGTGAGAGCGGCGTGGGGGACCTTTCGCGGGTTGCGCTGGGAGGGTCCGACGCAGAGCCGGTAACAGCCGGGCGGGGTGTGCCAGGCGCGCCGTTCGGTGTCCCGGATCGGAACGCACGGGGCGGAAAGGTCCGTAGGGGCGGCGCCGCAGGAACGCGTGTGCAGCCGCCAGAGGAAGGCGAGGCCGAAGTGGGTCGCCGAGGTTTCAAGGAGACGGGGGGCGGTGCGTCACCGGCGACGCACCGCCCGGCTGCGAGGCACCATCACGTACGCACCGTGATGACGTCGCGTCAGTTCGAGCTTGGCTCTAACGTGGAGCCCCGGATCACCAGGGTGGTGGGAATGATGCGCGAGGCGGCGGCCTCCGGCGATCTGCGCACGTGGTCGAGGAGCAGACGAGCCGCCGCCTCACCCATTTCCCGCATCGGCTGACGGATGGTAGTCAGCGCCGGATAGGTGTGCGACGCCAGCTCGACGTCGTCGAACCCCACCACGGCGACATCCCGCGGAATCTTGAGGCCGGCCTCGTGCAGGGCCGCGAGCACGCCAGCCGCCGAGGGGTCGTTGTGCCCGAAGACCGCGTCGAACTCCACGCCGTCCGCGAGAGCCCCCGCGACCGCGCTCCGGGCTGTGTCGAACAAGAAGTCACCGACGATGATGCTGCGCGCTTCAAGCTCGATCCCGGCCTGCGCATAGACGTCGACGAAGCCGCCCAGCCGCTCCTGAGTACAGCCGAACTCCTCGGGACCGGTCACCACCAGAGGTCGGCGGCGGCCGAGGTCCAGCAGGTGGCGCGCCGCCTGCTCACCGCCCTCCCGATTGGTGGTGGCCACGTAGGGAAATCCCGGCCGCTGGAAACGATCGTCGATCAGCACCACCGGCAGTCCGGCCTCGTGCAGTTCCGTAATAGCCCCCAGGGCTCCCTCGGGCTCTATCACCAGCAGTCCGTCGAACGACTTGGCAGCGACCTGCAGGCCCAGCCTCCGCAGTGACTCCTCACCGCCGTTCACGGTCAGCATGCGCAGTCCGAAGCCCTCGGTCTCCAGCGTTTCGACGACCGCCTGCACGATCCCGGCCCAGACCCAGGCCAGATCAGGGACCAGCATGCCGATCATCTGTGTGGTACCGCGTGCGAGCCCCACTGCCCCGGCGCTCGGCACATAGCCAAGCTCCGCGATCGCCTCGCGGACCTTCAAGACGGTGTCCTCGCTGATCTCGCCCTTGGCGTTCAGCACCCTCGAGACCGTCGTCTTGCTGACCCCGGCCCGCGCGGCCACGTCGGCGATAGTGACTCCCATGTCACCTCCCCTCCCTTCCTGCAGAGGCGGAAGACTTCCTCCCGCACCGAAGAGCCGATCGTACAGAGCCCTGTGGGACCGGTACCGACATCGGTCCCGGAACCGGTTTCGGTACCGGTCCCGGAAGTGAAGCACCGCGAGGCCCGACCGGTCAACACCCCGGAAACAACTCGTTAACGCGGCCGATCCCGGTCTCGCACGGTGCTGCGGAAGCCCGCCGGTTGCCACCCCAAGTCACCACTCTGACCTGCGCGTTTGCCGACCCCAACCCGTCAAGGCCGAACTCGCTGGTGCGGTTCGCTGCCGCCGACGATGCCCGACGGACCGCAGGCCCGTACCGGAGCAATCACGCCCGCACCGTTGACGCACTGGCCGGATTGCGCTTCATAATCGGGCACTCGCTGTCATCGATGACACAAGTCGTCGTTGACACCCCAGTCGGCTGCGTGGACGTCGACGCCGCTGGGGTGTCACTTTTCGGTCCGTCCGCGCCGGGGCCGCAGTCAGCGCTGCGCCGACGAGCCGCAGGACTAGGAGACACCATGAGCTCTGCACGCGTATCCCGGCATGCCCGCATACGGATGATGGCGGCGGTGGCGACCGTCTGCGCCCTGTCCGCAGCCCCGCTGGCCCCCCAGGCCGTCGCGGCCGACACCCGGGCGTACACCGAGACCTACAGACCCCAGTTCCACTTCAGTCCAGAGAAGAACTGGATGAACGACCCCAACGGCCTCGTCTACTACAAGGGCGAATATCACCTCTTCTACCAGTACAACCCCAACGGCAACACCTGGGGCGACATGTCCTGGGGGCACGCGGTGAGCCGGGACCTCGTGCACTGGAAGGAGCTGCCGCTGGCCCTGTCGCACGACGACGAGGAGATGGTGTTCTCCGGCAGCGCGGTCGTCGACTGGAACAACACCACGGGGTTCGGCACGAAGAAGAACCCGCCCATGGTGGCGATCTACACCAGCGCCTACAAGAACGGCGGCAAGCAGGCCCAGTCGCTCGCCTACAGCACCGACCGCGGCCGCACCTGGACCAAGTACCAGGGCAACCCCGTCATCGACATCGGCTCCAGCAACTTCCGCGATCCCAAGGTCCAGTGGTACGCGCCGACCAAGAGCTGGCTGATGACGGTGTCACTGTCCGCCGAGCACAAGGTGCAGTTCTACTCGTCCAAGAACCTCAAGGACTGGAAGCTCCAGAGCGAGTTCGGGCCGGCCGGCGCGACGGGCGGCGTGTGGGAGTGCCCCGACCTGTTCCCCCTCGCGGTCGACGGGGACAAGAACAACATCAAGTGGGTCCTGGTCGTCAACATCAACCCCGGCGGCATCGCGGGCGGTTCGGGCTCGCAGTACTTCATCGGCGACTTCGACGGCAAGAAGTTCACCACCGAGGACAAGGGCACCTACACACCGCCCACCGGCACGATGGTGCAGGACTTCGAGGGCACCGACTTCGGTTCGTGGACGACGACCGGAGCCGCGTTCGGTCAGGGGCCGGCGACCGGGGCGGTGGACTGGCAGGGGGCCGTCACCGGCTTCGACGGCAAGGGTCTCGCCAACAGTTTCCACGGCGGCGACGGCGCCACCGGCACCCTCACCTCCCCCTCCTTCACCGTCAACAGCCCCTACCTGAACTTCAAGATCGGTGGCGGGCGGCATGAGCACGAGGCCGGAACCGTTCTGGACGTGTCTCCGCCCGAGGGCACGGTCCTCGCCGACTTCGAAGGCGGCACCTACGGCGACTGGACGGCGAACGGGGACGCCTTCGGCACCGCACCGGCCACCGGCACCCTCCCCGACCAGGGACAGGTCTCCGGCTTCCTAGGAGAGGGGCTGGCCAACACCTTCCTGAACGGCGACTCCACCACCGGCACCCTCACCTCGCCCGAGTTCACCCTCGACAAGAAGCACATCAACTTCCTCATCGGCGGCGGCAACCACCCGGCCGACTCCGACAACCCCACCGCCGTCGAGCTCCTCGTCGACGGCCAAGTCGTCCGCAGCGCCACCGGAAAGGACGCCGAAGCACTCAACTGGGCCTCGTGGGACCTCAGCGAACTCGCCGGCAAGAAGGCGCAGATCAGGATCGTCGACGACAACACCGGCGGCTGGGGCCACCTCAACGTCGACCACATCGTGATGTCCGACGCCTTGGCCCCGCGCGTCTCCCAGGAGACGTCCGTCAACCTGATCGTCGACGGCGAGGTCGTCCGCAGCGCCACCGGCGCCGACAGCGAGACCCTGGACTGGGCCTCCTTCAACATGCGCCCCTACCTCGGCAAGAAGGCGCGGATCCAGATCCGCGACATGAACACCGCCGGCTGGGGCCACGTCATGGCCGACCAGTTCACCGCCGCTGACAAGCCCGCCAAGTCCGTCGTGCAACGCGCCGACTGGACCGACTACGGCAAGGACTACTACGCGGCGGTCTCCTGGGAGAACGCGCCGGGCGGCAAGCGATACATGATCGGCTGGATGAACAACTGGGACTACGGCCAGTCCATCCCCACCTCCCCCTGGCGCAGCGCGCAGAGCGTTCCCCGGGAAATGGCCCTGCGCACGATCAACGGCCAGACCCGGCTCACCAGCATGCCGATGGGCAGCCTGGAGTCCCTCCGGAACAAGCGCCCGGCCACGGCGTCCGGCGTCACCGTCAAGAGCACCTCCAAGCCCCTGACCGCGGCCAAGGGCAAGGCGCTCGACATCGAGGCGACCTTCTCCCCCAAGGACGCCGAACGCTTCGGCCTGAAGGTCCGCACCGGCGCCGACGGCGAGGAGACCGTCATCGGCTACGACACCACGACCCAGGAGCTGTACGTCGACCGCACCCGCTCCGGCGTCGGCGACTTCAACAGCACCTTCCCCGGCGTCCAGACCGCACCCCTGAAGCCCAAGAACGGCAAGGTCAAGCTCCGTATCCTCGTCGACTGGTCCTCCGTCGAGGTCTTCGGCGGCAACGGCGAAGCGGTGATCACCGACCAGATCTTCCCCGACCCCTCCAGCACCGGCGTCGAGGTCTTCGCCGAAGACGGCACCGCCACCCTCGACCACATGCAGGCGTGGCAGCTGAAGTCCATCTGGCGGTGACGAGCCGCAGGTCCGCGCGCCGGTCGCCCAGGGGCGGCCTCCGGCGCGCGGCTCTCGGCAAGGCTGGCGCCAAGAAAGGGGCGTGGAAGCAATCCTCACAAAACCTGGCCCAGCCTGTGTCTCTTCCTCCCTTCGCAGGACGACCGAGGGGGAACCAGGCGCCGACGGGCATTACCGTGCGGTGCCCACTTCAGGAAGTGAGGATGGTGAGCGGCACTGCGTGCTGGGCGGCACAAACGCCCGGGTCAACGTCCGGCTACCGTGGCTCCGCATGACCCATACCGAGATCGACATCACCGCAGATCTGGTCCGGGATCTGCTGCTAGACCAGCACCCTGACCTGGCCGATCGTCCCCTGAAGCTCGGCGCGCGTGGCTGGGACAACCAGCTGTGGCGGCTCGGCGACGACCTTGCCGTCCGGTTGCCCTGGGCGACGCAGTCCGCGGACGCCCTGCTGCGCAAGGAGCACGCCTGGCTACCCGCTCTGGCCCCGCGCCTTCCCCTGCCCGTTCCCGTCCCGCAACGCCTCGGCGAGCCTTCCGAGCGGTTTCCGCGACCCTGGATCGTCACCACCTGGGTGCCCGGCTCGCCCGCCGACCGCACTCCCGCCACACGTGCCGCGGAGGCGGCCGACACCTTGGCCGCCTTCCTGACAGCCCTTCACCGACATGCCCCCGACGGGGCGCCCGCCGGTCGTGGCCGCGGGGGGCCACTGGCCGACCGTGCCGAGCAATTCGCCGAGCAGTTCGCCGCGGCCATCGAGCTGGAGCTGCTCGCCGAACCGGATGCCGTCCGCGCAGTCTGGGAAGACGCCCTTGCCGCGCCCGAGTGGGCGGGCCCGGCGCTGTGGCTCCACGGCGACCTACATCCGGCCAACGTCCTCACTGCGGACGGCACCTTCTGCGGCGTGATCGACTTCGGCGACCTCTGCGCTGGCGATCCGGCCTGCGATCTCGCCGCCCCTTGGATACTGCTGCCGGACGGGGCCGCCGACCGCTTCCATGACGCCTACCGGCCGGTGGTGGACGCCGCGACCCTGCGCCGCGCCCGCGGCTGGGCGGTGCTGACAGCCCTCAGCGGCATCCTCATCGGAGAGGCCGGCCTTCATGGCCGCCCCGGCGGCAAGGCCACCTGGGGCCCACCCGCCCACGCCGCGCTACGACGCCTCATCGCAACGATCCGCCGATGAACGCGCTGTCCACCGTCGCGAGTATCGGCGCCCCGCAAATGGCTTCGGTGAAACGGCGTGGCTGCGGGGTGAAGCGGCAGACTTCTGCGAGTGCCAGATGATCTTGTGCCTGACGCACGGGCAACCAGGGCACGCTGAGCTTGTGCCCAAGGGATTGGACGAAGGGAGCGTTCCACTGTGACGCATGCTCACGAGGAAGAAGTCCTGGCCCGGATCGCCAAGGGGCTGGTGTACACGGAGTCGGAAGCGGCCTTCCAGGCCCCTCGGCGCCGCACCGAGCAGATCTTCGAGTACAACCACACACCACCGGGCGACACGGAGAAACGCCGATCGCTGCTTGTCGCGATCTTCGGCTCGGTCGGTGAACGCACGGTGCTGCTGCCGCCGTTCCACGTCGGGTTCGGCAGCAACGTGCGCATCGGCGACGACTTCTTCGGGAACGTGAACCTCACCTTCGTCGACGACGTGGACATCCGCATAGGCAACGGTGTCATGATCGCGCCCAGCGTGACACTGACCACGACGGGACACCCGGTGCATCCCTCGCGACGCGCGGACTTCGGGCGGTTCTCGGAACCGATCGTGATCGAGGACAAGGTGTGGATCGGCAGCAACGCGGTGGTCCTGCCCGGCGTCCGTATCGGATACGGCTCGGTCATCGGCGCCGGCAGCGTCGTCAGCCACAGCATTCCCCCGATGACCGTCGCGGTCGGAACCCCTTGCCGGGTGGTCCGCCCCATCACGGACGAGGACCTCACCACACGTACCGCCGGGCATTAGTGCCGGTGGCGGCGGACCACGACCACCAGCACCGTCGCTCGGACGGGCAAGCACCTTGGTCCTGACGGCAGATCAGCAGCGCCGGTCACCAGGTGGTGCCGAGGAGTTCCTCGATGGTGGTGCGAATGCGGTTGAAGCAGTTGGTGAGGCTGATCACGGAGAGCTGCTCCTTGTTGAAGGGGTCCACGACCTCCTTCCACACCTCACAGCCTTGTCACCGGACTCAACACCTTCAGCAATCACGACCGCGTGACCGTCTGACCCGCTCCGCCTGACCGCCTGACCGATGCCAGCCACCCCCTACAAGCGGACGCCGCCTACGAGGATAAGAGCAAAGCATGCCACCGAACGGTCAGCAGGGCCTGCCGGTGGAAACCGTACCGACGAGGATCGGGCGCTGTCACATCGCGGACCCTGGATCAACTTCCGTGAAGCCTGCACGCTGCGTACGACCGACGCCATGACGATCCCTCACCGAAGTTGCCTCGCTGAGGGAAGACCGCGGGCCGAAAGGGAATAGCGACAGGCGCTGGGAAAGCGATGCTCGTCTCGCTGACCGGATCAAAAATGAGTGGAGATCCCGAAGACTCGGCGGAGTTGGGCCATGTCGCGACGATCACGATCGGATGGCTCATAACCCTGGTGGAAGTAAACCTGCTGCTCAGCTGAGAGACACGGGACGGTCGTTCCGCTGATGACGCCCGTCACAAAGCATGAGGAGGGATACAGGAACGGTCGCTCCGGCTCAAACGATGCCTGCGCTGCTGAGCCGTCCTCGGCGAAGACCAGCGGGTGAAGGTCGATCTCTCGGCCGTCCAGATGCGTTACGACGAACCGGACAGGCCGCCAGTCCAGGCTCTCTGCGAAACCCATTCCGGACAGGGCCGCCATGACTGCGGCTTCATGATCCTTCCGATGCATCAAGTCCAGGTCGCGATGCCCCCGGGTCTGCTCGCCAATCAAAGCATCGATCCCCCAGCCTCCGCCGATCCAGACGTCAACCCATGCCCTTCGCAGCAGGGCCAAGACAGACAACACATCCTCAGCTGTCATCACCCAACGCAGGCTAGAAGCGATTACCTGAGACGGCGAACGAAATTCCTCCGGCCGCCGGGCGAGCCTGGGGCACATGCGGCCGAGCCCGGCAGCGCAGGCCGCGCTGGGTGGCGGGCGGCGGCTGGAGGCGGTCGAGCGGCGAGCGGCTCGCGGGCGGCAGCAGGAAGGGCATGTACCGCCTGACGCAACTCGCCTCTTTGGGCCGAGCCCGGCAGTCCGGGAAGCGGTTGATCTTTGTTCCGGAACGGGGCGTGCTTGCTGCCGGGACTTGGTGGACTGGGTGGGTGAAGATCCTGTCGCCTCGTCTCCTGTGTGCTCTTGAACGGTTCAATGCCGCCTACCCGTGGGATCACAACGCCCACTACCACCGCTGGATCCGTCGGCAACTGCCGAAACGCTTCAACCACGCCCTCGACATCGGCTCCGGCAGCGGTGACCTCGCAAGGCTCCTGGCCAGACGCGCCGCCGCTGTGACGGCAGTCGATTCTGATCCGGCAATCACCGCCCAGGCCCAGGAGCTGACTCCTGATGTGCTTCCCGTGACCTTCATCGTCGCGGATGCGGTAGCCGAGTTCCCTGCCGGCTCCTACGACGTCATCACGTGCGTCGCCACGATCCACCACATGCCGTTCGCCCAGGCCCTCACCTGTTTCCGCCGCCACCTGGCGCCGGGAGGAACCTTGGTGATCGTCGGCCTGTCCCGCGCCCAGACCCCTGTGGATCACCTGCTCGGTGTCGCCGCCATTCCGGCCAACGCCGCCATGGGCTGGCTGAAGAACAAGGGGCGTCCCTCGCCCCGGCCAGTATCCATGACGGCCTCTACTCGCTCAGCGGACATGACCTTCGACGACATTGTCCGTGATGAAGTTTCCCCGTGATCTTGGACACTTGTCGGTTATGCCGCGAGGGCGTGTTGATGCCGCTGCCTGGTCTCGGCCGGGGTGAGGTAGCCGAAGGTCTTGTGCTTGCGCAGGCGGCGGCGGTTGTAGAAGGTCTCGATGAAGGCGAAGACCTCGGCGCGGGCGGTGGCCCGGTCGGGCCAGACGCGGGTGCCGATCTCTTCCTTGAGCAGGGCCCAGAAACTCTCCGCGGCCGCGTTGTCGAAGCATGATCCGGTGCGTCCGCAGCTGTTCCGCAGTCCCAACTCCCTTATTCACTCGCAGAATTGGGTCGAGGTGTATTCGCTGCCGCGGTCACTGTGGATCACGCAGCCGGGCTCCAGGTTCCCTCGGCCGTAGGCCATGTCGAGGGCGTCCACGACGAGTTCTGCGCGGTGGTGATCAGCCATGGCATAACCGACGACCTCGCGGGTGGCCAGGTCCAGCCAGCAGGCGAGGTAGAGCCAGCCCTCGGCAGTGGGCAGGTAGGTGATGTCGCCGACCAGCTTGATCCCGGGCCGCTCGGCATGGAAGTCGCGGCCGATGAGGTCAGGGGCCGGCTTCGCCTTCTTGTCGGGCCGGGTCAACGAGCGGCGCTTGCGCCGGGTGACGCCTCGGATGTTGCGCTCGCGCATCACGCGGGCGATGCGCTTGCGGTTCACCCGCCGCCCCAGACGCCGCAGTTCGGCGTGGATGCGCGGTACACCGTAGGTGCGGCGGGAGGCGACGTGCAGCACCGTGATCTCGTGCGCGAGTGCGTCGTCGGCGGCCTGCCGGGCATGGCGGGCGGCCTCGCCCTCGCGCCACGCGTAGTAGGAGGAGCGGGCGACGTGCAGCACCCGGCACAACAGAACGATCGGGTAGTCCGCCTTCTCCGCATGGATGAACCGGCACAACGCGCTCACCGGTCGTTCTCCTTCACGAAGAAGGCGGTCGCTTTTTTCAGGATCTCGATCGTCTGCTGCTGCTCGCGGTTCTCCCGCCGCAGCCGCTTGAGCTCCTCGCGCTCGGCACTGCTCAATTCGCCGGGAGTGCCTTCGCCCCGCTCCGCCTTCGCCTTGCGGTACCAGCCGCGCAGGGACTCGGAGCTGATGCCGAGTTCCCGGGCGACCGCCGTGACCGTCTTGCCCGAGGAGTCGACGAGCGCGATCGCGTCCCGCTTGAACTCTTCGGTGTACCGCTTCGTGTACTTGCTTTCCACCTGGTGCTACTTCCTCTGGAACCTCAGGTCCCAGTCTCCAGGTGTCCACGATCAAGGGGAAGGTTCAGTGAAGCCAGAGACGTCCTCCCCGGAGCGCGGCTGCGACGACGGCTGTTCTGGCGCTATACGCTCGTTTGGAATCACTCCTGAGCGGCCTGGGCCTTCTTTGACCAGCTGTCGGTGCGGGGGCTTTTGCGGGTCGGAGATCCGGGCGCTCGCGATCAGCTCCACCAGGCCCGGCAGCAGCAGACCCAAGGCGGGGCGAGCGCCGCGTGACCCGCTCCCCCGCCATTCCCGGCGGCACGCTGGTCCTGGACAGTAAGGGGCTTTCCAAGGCCGTGCTGCGTGACCGGTCCGTCACGGGATGGCTCGCGCTGGCCCGAGCCGACGACCTCCGGGTCATCAAGGCTGCGGCCACCCTAGTGGAGGTGACCCATCCCCGACGTACGCACGCTTCCGTTCGGTGCCTGACGTGCTGGTCGGCTGGGACCAGGCGAACGAGAAGGAGATCGTCTCCGCCCAAGAGCACTTCGTTCGCGGCTCAAGATCACCCCTGATAGCAAGTCCGGCTACCCGGTGGCTGACAGCCGGCTGGCCACCATCACCAACGTCTCCGACGCGAAGGTGTCGACCGCGACCGGTTTGAAGGTCGAGGTCGACACCGACCCCGCCAACGCCTGGCGCGGCCGGCCTCGGTGCCCCGCACGCGCCTCCCCGCCACCGCGCCTGACGTTCCGCGGTTCATGGTCGCGCAAGGCCGACCGCCTGTCACCCGGGGCCAGTCCGCAGGACCTTCACCAGCCGCGAGCCGTTCCAAAAGCGCGCGTTGCCGCGCTCAGTGCGGACACCGATACATGATCGCCCTCCGCACACGCTGCATAGAGCCGAAAGAGTGGCCGCGGGCAGTGGGAGTTCCCTGGGACTTTTGTGGGACTTCCGGCCGCATCAACGAGTAAGCGCGTGAAACAGCCGAAAGACCATTCCCGCAGGTCAACGACCCGAACCCCTCCTTCGCAGCACGTCACGGCGTTCGCTAGTCTCTTCCGGGACATCTGAGCGGTGAGACTGCCGGACTCATTTCGACCTGCACTGCTGCGCGTCTGAGAGGGTCCGGCAGAACGCGCCCACGACCCGACCTGCGTGCCGGCAGAGTCTCGGCTACTCCTGCCCGGCCCGCGGCGACGGCCTGTACGCCGCGCTCGGCTGGGCGAGTCGGTCGGCGAGGTGGGCGAGCCAGCCGCTCGGGGCGTACGGGGCCGGGGGGTCGACCTCCATGCCCAGGTCTGCGACAGCCAGGGCACAGTCGGACTCGTCGAGAGTGAGGGCGAGGAATTCGTGTAGCTCGCCGACGAGGCGGGCGACGAGTTGCGGGTCGGTGGAGGTCCGGTAGTCGGCGACGGCCGCGTCATGGTCCTCGAACTCGTCCGGCATGTCCTGCGAGAACCACCCGCCGAGGAACTGGCCGAGCTCCGGGAACCGGGCGTGCCACTCCCAGTGGGTGACGGGCACAGCGGGCGGCGGCACCTCGCCCTTCTCGATGCTGCGCCTGATGTGGGCACCGACCGTGTGCAGCCACTCCTGCACTTCTCCCTCGGGCAGGCCCACGTCGGGGATGGCGTAGAACTCGCCCAGCCGCTGCCTCAGCCGTCCGGGCGGGTTCTCGGCGTACTCCCGCACCTGCCGCTCGGCGACAGCAAGAGCCCAGGGACGGGTGTGCCAAGTGTGCCGGAGGTAGGCCGTCAAGGCTTGGCCGGCTGCGTCCGGCTTGTCGTCCGCCGACTGCCCGGCATAGGCACGGATCACTTGGTCCAGTTCGCCGTAACGGCGGTCGTGTTCAAGGGGGCTAAGGGGCACGGGCAAAGACCTTCATGAATGACCAGCGGCGGATGCGCTAGAGATAGACGGGGAACGTGGCATGGACGACGAAGCCGTGCGGGGCTGAAACGTCCCGCCTGAGCACGACGCGCGCGGCACGCACGTCGACGGGCTCCCGCCCCGCCAGCATCATCGCCTGCAACAGCACCCGGCCGATGGGGTCGGCCCGCGCAGGCCAGGACGCCTCGATGGTCAGCCGGGGCCGCGTGCCCTGGGCGAGCCAGCGGTGGATGAGCTGCTCGTTGGCGGTGACGACCTGCTGCGTGACCCACTGGGCGGTCTCACGGTCGGGGTAGGTGGCGGACCGGTTCCGGGACGGCATGGCGGAGAGGACCTCTGAAGGGTTTGGGGTCATGACGGGGCGGTGTGCTCCCGCTGCATGTGGTCGTCGACGGCCTGGAGGAGGTGACGCAGCGCCTGGGGGGTCGCCCACTCGACGACGGGGGACAGGCGGTCCTCCATTGCCTGCTTCCCCGGGAAGAGCACGAGGGCGGACTGGGCCTCGGCTGCGAGCGGGGCGAGGAACTCGCCGCAGTAGGGATGCTCGGAATCGACCGCGGCCTGGAGGGAATCCTGAAGGGTCGCGTATTCCCCGTCGTACACCCAGTTGACCCCGAACCCGGAGAGCCGGGGAAATCTGACTTCGACTTCCCAACGGGACAACGGGAGCTCGTCGTAATCGTCCTGCGAGTTCTGGGCCAGGGTGCGGATCGTCCTCGCCAGCGAGTGCAGGTACGCGGCGGCGTCCGTTCCGGCACCGGCTCGGTCCAGGAGGTCATGGAACTCCTGCGGCGCGGCTTCCACGCCTTCGGCGCAGAGACCGGCGACATGGTCGAGCAGCGCGGTCACGGTTTCGATGGGACACACCCACTCCGTCGCAACGGTTGCGTGCGTGGTCCGGATGAAACGCCGCAGTTCGGCGTCGAGTGGAAGCGTTCCCTCGGAGTCCCGCACCGCGGCGGCGAGCTCCAGGACCCTCCTCATCGGACCATCGATGAAGAGACGTGTGGTGTGCACTACCAAGCTGTCACCGTCTTCATTGCCACGAACATGAACCACGAACGAACCTTACGATCTACTAAGGACTGACAGGGTACGAGGTGACGACGACGAAGGGCGGGTCAATACCCCTCTTGTACTTGAGGGCGACCTGCACGGAATGCACCTCGCTTGCCGAGGCGTTCATACCGTGCGAGGTGTAGTCACCGCGTTCCACGGTGCGACCGGTCACCTCGCTCACGGTGAGTTTGAGAGCCGGGTCCAGTTTGGAGTTGTCGGGGTTCCAGTTCGGGTTGTTGGCCATCCGCCTCTCCACCCTCTTGATCCAGTCCTCGACGCGCTGGGCATTGTTGATGTCGTCGAGTGCCCCCTGCGTCAGACGCTGCGCGGACGCCAGATCCTTGTACGTGGAGGCCGACGGGGCGTTCCCCTGGTCCCGCAGGCGCTGCTTCAGCTGGTCATCGCTGAGCCCGATGTGCTTGTCGACACCGTGGCTCCCATGAATGCCTTCCTGGCTGGCCAGGTCCAGTGGATAGAAATGGTTCCTGGGATCCTCTCCCGGGACCGTGTATGTGTGCTCGGTCCTGAACTCGTTCAGTGCCCGGGCGCCGAACGCCTGCGCGCGCCTCTTCGGCGTGGAAGGTCGGCGCACTGCGATATGCCTCGTCCAACGGTCCTACCAGCGCATCGAGACGAGGCACCAGCGCGTTGACCCGCCGGTTGTATTCGGTGACGATCGCATTGAGCCGACCGGTGTCTAGGTTGAGGACGATGCCCGCGCCGAGCTGTCCCGCTCCCTTGGCGCCCCCCTTCACCACACCTTTGAGGAGGCCCTTGACGTCGTCCATCCCGACACCGTCCTTGAGGTTCACCTCCACCTTGGGGATCGCCTCCCGGATCGCGTCCACGTAGACGTCCCACACCTCGCGATTGACGTAGACGGCTGCTTCGGCGAAGTCGTACAGCAGGTCGCCGACCTTCTGGGCGGTGTCGAACAGCACCGTCATCACTGGGTGCGAGGAGGTCTGCGACGAGGCCGAGTCGTGCTTCCACTCGTAACCTTCACGGCTCGTGCCCCACGCGGTCGTCCCCCACAGAGCGCTGCAGAACTGCCGCATGGCGTCGTGCCATTCGCTGTTGCTCTGCTTCGTGATGCTGCTCATGTGTCCGGTCAGCGTGGTCTCGGACATCGACAGCGTCGAGGTCGTCGCCATCCACGCCTGGGACAGCGAACCGAGATAGTGCTGCTGCGGGTAAGGGTAGACCTCTGCGACCTTCCCCATACGGAAGGCGTGCTTCACGATAGGGCGAAGGACCTCGCGGACGGGCTCCGGCACCCACTCCAGGAGGGTGCGGATGATGTCGTCGCCCCCGTCGTCATCACCCCACTTGAGGTTGGGTACGGGGCCGTAGGCCGGAGCCCTGTCGATGACCTGCGGCGATGGCTGAGTGACCGCCCTCGTTCGCCCGGAGGGATCGTTGGCCGCCTCCGCCGTCGCGTAGTTGTTGGCCGTCGTGGTGAAGCCGACCGCCACTCCGCCGATACTCACGACACTCTTGGCCCAGACCTCGAGGAAGCGGTTACCCACTTTGACGTACGAGGTCGCGAACGCCTGCGGAGCGGTTCCGTAACCGCCGGCGTCCGGGTACTTGTTCAGCTCGTCCATAAGGGTCTTCGCGCCCTTGTCCATCGGCGTCTGCTGGGCGGCGACCCCCGCCGACACCCGGTGGAGGTCGGACGGCTTGACGTCGATGGTGCCGTTCTGCCCTCCGGGCGCTTGCGCACCCGGCTGCGTGCCGGCCATCAGCGCGCACCCCAGCCCCGCAGCACGGCCTGATGTGCGGCCGTGTAATTGACGTGAGAGGTGGTCGCACAGGCGTGAAGCCACTTCTGCGCCGCCTGCAGGTCCTGCGCCGAGCGGCCCCAATCGTCGAGGGGTGGGGGCCACGCTCAACGACCACTGGCAGCGCCGCAACAACCGCCGTGGCCTGCCGAACTGGGCGAGCACCGCGCTGAGTCGCACCGGCGAGGCCGCCGGGAAAGCCACCAGACGGGTCACCGACGCCGTCCCGGACGCGATCTCGGAACCGATGCGGCGCGCGGGCGACGCGGTCGCCGACAAGACCATGCGACCGGCGCTGGCGGGCGCGGCGGCGTTGCTCGAACTGGTCAACGAATGGGCCATGGAGCTCAACGACCCGAAGAACGTCGAGAAGCTCGCCCGCAAGCAGGGGCTCGAACTCGACACTTTCACCGAACTGCGGAAGCAGGACCTCAAGGTCTGCGACCGGCTGCTGACCCGCAACACCCTCAAGTGGCGCACCGCCGGCGCGTTCGAAGGCGGCGCCATGGGCCTGCTGGCCATGGTCCCCGTCGCCGGTATCCCCGCCGCGATGACGGCGGACATCCTCGTCATCCAGGTACTGAGCACGTCGATCGCCTCGCGTATCGCGTACTCGTACGGCTACGACGCCAAGGACCCCGACGAACAGGTCTTCATCCAGCGCCTGGTACGCCGGTCCTTCATGGCCCAGGCGGCCAAGGCCGAGCCGTTGCGTGACACCGCTCGGGCGGCGCACGCCATCAAGGGACGCGTCAAATGGTCGGAGAAGCTCCGCAACGACCACCGTCTCCTGGCCGCCCTGGAGAAGTTGATGAAGCAGCTCGGCCCGGCCGGCTCCAGGGTGCCGGTGCAGAACGTGGCCAAGGTCGTACCGTTCGTGGGCATCCTCATCGGCGCGGGCATGAACTCCGCGGTCCTCGGCAGGGTGGCCAAGGACGCCCAGCGGTACTGCCAGACCCGCTTTCTGTGCGAGAAGTACGGGCTGCCGCTGCCAGCCGCACTGGCCACCGACGACGAGGACGACGCCCCCCAGGCCGACGCCCCGCGAGTGCTGCGGTGGCGCCTGAACCGAGGCGCCCTCGTCACGTCCGCCGATCTCCCTCAGGCGTTGTCGACGAACCGCACGAAGGACGCCCAGCCCTCACGGCCCACGGCGAAGGGCAGGCGGGCCAGGTCCTTGGAGTCCCGTACGTGGATGGCCTGCTCGGTAACGGCAACCTCCACACAGTCGTCGCCCGAGCTACCGCTATAGCTTGACTTGAACCAGGCGAGTTCCGTCGTGGTCATGTCTCTCCTCGCAGTCGCTCCAGCAAGGCCCGGGAATCTTTGGGGTGCAGGGCCTGCGACCGCAGTGTGTCATAGCGCTGCTGGAGAACTCTCACCTCTTTCGAGTCGCCAATCAGCCGCCCGCTCTCTTGGCCCTCCGAGTATGCGAGTCGACGCCCATCCGGGGTCTCCAGTAGACGCAGAGGCCCATCCATACACGAGTGGTACTCGGCTTCCAGCGGCATGATCTGCAACGTCACGTTGCGAGGCAACGTGCGCTCCAGAACGTGGTTCAGTTGCTCGCGCCGTACCTCAGCACCGCCCAGCCTCCGCCGCAGGACCGCTTCCTCAACGATGAAGTGAAACGGAACTGTCGGACGCTCGTACAGCATCCGCTGCCGCTCCATCCTCGCCTCAACCTGAGCCTCCAACTGCTCATCCGTCAGCAGCGGGATCCGATTCTCGAAGAGTGCCCGCGCATACGCCTCCGACTGCAACAACCCCGGCACCAGCCTGCACTCGTACGTACACAAGCTCACCGCCTCCCGCTCCAGCCGGGCCACCGCCGGAACCAGGCCGCCAGCCCCGCCTCGCCCCGGGTGAGATGCCTGGCGGCCTTCCGCAGGGCTCCGGTGTTGCCGAGGGCCTCCTCCGCGCGGTCCACGAAGGGGATGTCCGGCATGCGGCGCCCCAACTCCACCGATTCGACGGTGTGTTTGGAGTAGCGCACCCTCTCGGCGAGTTCGGCCCGGCTGAGCCCCGCGTGCTCGCGCAGCGCCTGGACGACCGCGCCGAACGTGCGCAGACTGTCGGAGGGATGGGGTTCACGCTCCCACTCCCCCGCCGGAACCGCCCGCGCCTCGACGCCCTCGACCACGTCCCCTTCGACCATGCCCATCCGCCGCCCCTCTCTCCGTACCGAGGCGGCTCCTCACGCCACCCGCACTCGCCACTCAGCGTGACGGAACGCAGGGCGTACTGTCCACTCCGTGTGCCCGTACGCTGACTCCGCGTACGGGGTGCCGTACTCGCTCCCACCCGTGCGCGACGGCCACCCTGGCGTCATGAACCAACCTGCTCCCCAACTGGCAGCCCCCACCCACACCTTCACGCAACTGCTGTCGTCCACCCGACACTGTGCCCAGCTCGCCCGGCTGCTCGCGGTGACCCAACTGCGATCCTGGGGCGCCGGGCAGGACCTCACGGAGCGTGCCGAGACGGTGGTGGCGGAGCTTTCCGCGAACGCCGTCCTCCACGGCCGCTCACCTGGCCGCAGCTTCCGGCTCACGCTCGTCCTCGACCCGTCGGGCGGGCGGCTGCGCGTCGAGGTCACCGACGCTCGCGGGGACCTGCTCCCGCACATCACCCCGACGGACACCGACACACTCCACACCGGTGGGCGCGGCCTGCCCTTCGTCGCCGCCCTGGCCGACCACTGGGACTGCGTCCCCTACCCTCCCAGCGGCAAGACCGTCCGCGCGGTGCTCTCGACGCCGTAAGGACGGCTGCCCGCCTGCACGTGTCGAACGATATCTATCCCACGTGAAGAGTGATATCGTTTTGCGAGGCAAGGTCACCTTCGAAGGGATCATCCACATGGCCAGAACCGTCATCGACCTCGATGAGGACATGGTCGCCGAGGCCATGCGCATCTACGGGACCAAAACGAAGGCCAAAGCCGTCCGTCTCGCCATGGAGGACGCCGTCAAGAGGCACCTGCGGCAGGAGGGCTTCGACGCCATGGAGGCCGGGGAGCTCGACTTCAGTGAGATCGTCGAGACCACCGGGCCCCGCAACGCAGACGGCTCCCTCAAGCGCGACGGAGGCCGGGCCGCCTGATGCAGGACCGGTACCTGATCGACAAGTCCGCCCTCGCCCGCTGGACGAAGCCGAGTGTCAAGGAGGTGCTCAAGCCTCTGCACGAGCGCTACCTCCTGGCCGTGTGCCGGCCCACCGAGTTCGAGATGATCCACTCCGCTCGGGACAGCTCGGAAGCGACGCGGATCAGCACATGGCTCCACGCCTTCGACTACCTCCGCACGGACGACGACACCTTCACCCGCGCCCTCGAGATCCAGCGCCATGCCCTCAACGCAGGCTTCCACCGCGCTCTGTCCCTGCCCGACCTGCTGATCGCCGCCACAGCGGAGCTGAACCGGCGAACGGTCCTCCACTACGACGGAGACTTCGACATGATCGCCTCCCTCACCGGCCAGCCCACCGAATGGGTTGTCCCGCCGGGCAGCGCCGACCGGTGAGGGGGCCCGCAACCGCCACCGTCCCGTGCGAACCTCGGGGTGAGTTTCATGCTGTGGTGCCGCCCGGAGCGATTCGGGGCAGCTCGGAGAAGGCGCCCTCCCAGACCTCGCGGATGTAGGGGCTGACCAGGCGACGCAGTACGGGCCACTGCTCGGCCAGCAGCCGGTGGTGGAGGAAGGCCGCCAGGTCCTCGCGCAGGCCCTCGGCGAGGACGGTCCTGTAGAGCGTCATCCGGGACTTCGGGCGGTCCAGGCTGTAGGTCGCCCGCCCGGACCAGACGATGTGGAGCGGCAGGTCGACGGTGCCCTCGACGGGACCGGTGAGCTGCTGCAGGTCCTCGGGCAGCCGACTGCGGTAGCGGTCCCGCAGCACTTCGGCGCGGGGGGCGGGGGTCGTCGCGTCCATGCGTCCTGTATCGCTGGTGGGAGGTGACCGGCTAGCGGATACGGTACTGACGACGCCGGTCGGAGCGTGACGCACACGGCTTCGCCGTCGCCTCGCCACGGATGTCGATCCAGTGGCCTGTTCACCGTCGGTAACGCCAGATCTGCCGCAACCGCAGAGCTTCCATGGCCCGATGGGTTTCGAGCTCCGCATCAGGGACGGGCTCCCGGCCGCAACCGAGACGCACCAGGTGGTAGAGCCGGTGCGGGGCGGCCACGGAATGGTCGACCAGCGTGGACAGGAGCGGTTCGTTCCCCGGTGTGCCCCGGTCCGCCGCGACGAGCAACGCGACCTGGTCGTCGGGGTGCAGGAACGGGAGCTGCCCACCCGCTCGAAGACGGAGATCGCCCCAGCTCAGGGGAGTGCCGTCGGCGCGAGCCAGTTCCTTGAGGATGTCGCGGACCGTGGGGGCCAGCTTGTCGATCCCTTCGGTCGGCAGGCGGTCGTCCCGCGGTGGCCCGGCGGTGCGGCACGTCCCCGCCGATGCGTTCCGTGAGGCGGCCGCCGCCTGGGCGGAGCGCTCGGCGGACCTCCGATCCTCCAGCCTGCTCCGCCACCGCTCGACGAGCTTGGTTTCCGCGGCGGGCAGCGGTTGGGCGAGCTGACCGCGATGTTTCCCGATCTCGTCGAGCAGCCGCAGCAGGTCCTGGGTGCGCCGGTGCCCGTGGGTCCGGTCCAGCTCACCAAGCAGGCGTCGGATCTTCCTGAGGTTCGGATCCTTCTTCTCGACCGGCTTCGGTTCGAGGGCCTTGGCCGGTTTCGGTTTGGGAGCGACGGCCCGACGCTCCGCCCTGGCCGGGGTGACGGTGATGGGGCGGCCGATCAGACCGATGAGGAGGCCGAGGAGTCGGTCGCCCTCTCCCAGCCAGTCGCGCAGCGCCCGCCCCCGGGAGCGGACTTCCTCGTACCGTCGGAGATGCTCTTCTCCTTGCCGAATCGCCTGTGAGAGCCGCTGGGCTCGCGCCCCCTTCGTCCGGGCTCGGGTCCTCGCCGCCTCCTCCAGCTTCTCCCGCATCTCCGCGCGTCTCCGGTGTGCCTGCTCCAGGTCGCTCCCGATGGGTGCCCGCTCCCCGGTGGCCGGCCGCTTCGCAGCGGACGGCGGAGCGGCCGACGCGCGTGTCCTCCGGTGTCCGTACGCCCCGTGCGTCTTCTTGGTCTCAGCCGCCGCCCACTGCTGCAGGGCGAACTCCGAGGCCGGCTCGGCGGCTCCGAGGCGGCTCAGTACCTGCCCCAGGTACGGAAGGGGCCTCCCCAGGTGGGTGACGACCAGGACGCTCAGCAGCGGGTGGTCGGGCACCCGCGGCTTGTCCACCTCGACCAGCAGTTCCTGGCGCTTGGGGTTCGGCAGGTCGTGGACCCACCTGCCGAGCCTCTCGGTCAGCTCGCCCCAGGTGATCGTGGCGCCCTTCGCCGCGACCCCCTCCAGCACCTTCCTGAGCTCGTCGGCCGCCTTCCCCGGTGCGGTCTCCGGCGTCTTGGGCCCGCTGGCCGCGGGTTCGGTGAGCGGGGTCCGCTCACAAGTGCTGGAGGCGCGGGCCGCCGGGACGTACTTCTCGTCGAGCGCGACGCTGGGACGCCACAGCCCGGTGCGTTCCGCCTCCAGGCCGTTGAGCCGTACCAGGGCGTCGGCCCGGACCGCCCAGGAGGAGCCGTTTCCCTCGACGACGTCCGTGACCAGCAGCCGGACCGAACCCGCGAGCTGGTAGACGTACTGGTCCGTGGGAGCCGGCACCGTGTCGGGCAGGGACAGACAGGCCCGGACGATGCGGCTTCCCGCCGGCTTGACGAAGCCGGGAATCAGGCGCCTGCCGGGCACGTCCAAGAGGGATGAGGACAGGGGGGCCGCTTCCGTGTCCACCGCGAACACGACCTGTCCGCGGGGAAGGGCAACGCTGCCGGGAAACGGCTCGCAGCCGATACCGTCGTCGCGGACCGCCCCCTCGGCACGCAGCTCTTCGAGCGCGGGCGTGACGAGGCCGCTCTCGGTCATCCGGCAGTCCTCCAGGGGAGCCCAGGGCGTCTTCTTCCCGTCGGTCAGGGTGCCGATGAACACGCGACGGTCATTGCCCTCGGTCTCGCACCGCACGAGGAGCGCGTACCCGCGACGCGCCGCCATGTCGCGGGCGAGCGCGTCGTCCCGGCCGAAGACCCACTCGATACGGCCTTCCCTCGCGCCCAGGCTGTCCGCCGCCCTGCGCCAGCTCCGGTAGTCCTCCGGGTGGAGCTCGAACCGGAGGTGCGTCTTCGCGTGACGCAACCGGAAGTCCACGGCATCGCCGTGGCAGTGCCCGAAGCTGCGCAGTTCACCCTGGGCTGCGTGCCCCTGCCCGGCCAGCCAGCGAGTGACATGGGCCTTGACGAACAAGTGGTCGGCGCCGTCCGCGCTGTTGGTGGTCCGGTGGCACTCCCCACGGCCGGGGTCGGCTTCATGGGCGAAGTGGCAGACCCTCGTCACATACCGCTTGGGGCGCAGCGGTTCTCCGCAGCCGCCGAGCAGCGTGCCGCACCAGAAATCGTCCCTCCCGAACTGACGGATGAACTCGTCCAGGTTGTGCGGCTGTTCAGGGAGAATCACCGGCTGGTCCGAGTCACAGCCTCCGATGACCGCGGTCTGGATGAGACGGGTGTCGATCTGCCCCAACGTCGGATCCTCCATGAGCACGTGAGACAACTGCTTCGAAAGACAGGGAATTGAAGCGCCCACCCGGCATCAGTCACGCGGGACGGCGGTCCGCGTCGAGATGGGCATGCCTCCGGCATCAGAAGAGATTGGATGTCTCGCCGAAGTCGCTCATCGGCCTCCCGCTGGCCTCTCGGAACTCGTCCGAGCTGTAGTGAAGCTGGAAGGTGTGGGTGTGGTTCTCGTCAACCCAGTACATGGTGATGGCGGAGAGCAGGTTCCGCGTCATCCAGTGAGTGCGGGACCGCGTTCCCTCCTCCTGGTCCAGGATCCATGCCTCGACCTGTTCCGGCAGGCTGAAGGTCAGCCTGTAGGCATGGCCTTCGCGCGGTTCGATCAGCCACACGGGATGCCCCACCGGCCGGTGGATCCTGTGCACGCGGACGGCGTGGGTGGGCTGTTCGCGCGCGTGTCTGACGAAGGCATGGAGATCGTCGGAGACGAGCCCGAGGACGAAAGGAGCGGCGGGAAAGGCCAGGACGAGTCCCAGGGACGACCGGCGGCGCAGGCCCGCCGCCAACGTGTCGAGCGGATCGGTCACCGCGGAGGCATCGGCTGCGGGTTCGTCCCACAGATTCAGCAGGTGCCGTCGTAAATAATTGCGGATCTCGTACACAGTGGGCCGCTGACTCGCGGCATCGGCTTCATGGCGTCGTAGACCGACTTGGCCGCCACCCTCACCAGGTCGCGCAGCGGCCGGAAGTCGGGCAGAGACAAGTCGATGAGAGAGATCTGATGGGCGAGCGCGAACTCCTGGGCATCCTGGGTGAACCCCGATGTCGAGAAGATCGCGTAGCTGTAGTGATAGCGCGTCCTCGGGCGGTGCGGGCCGGAGCCGTTGCTCAGTGTGGTGACGACGTTTTCATTGAGGTCATGCACGACACCATGGCCGTTGCGCACGGTGGGGAGACCGACCTTGATGCGTGTGAACTTCGCCTCGGCGAACAGGCGGATCGGGAGTGAGAACGGGGGCACGTACTGGAACTCGCCCAGGGTGTCCGCCTGGTGCCAGGCCCCGCGGCCCCGCACCACCAGTCCGTGTTTGCGTTTCTCCAACACCTTCCACGGCGGCCTGGCCGAGTCGTCCTGTTCCGTCAGCAGACGGTACCCACTGGACCGCAGCAGCCAGGCGAGGACCTCTTCGAGAAGGTACCCCCGCAGTGTTTCGAGCCTCACCATGGCGTGACCCTATGCACGCGAGTCCTGATTGGTCATCAGAATGGCATATTTTCCTGCCCCCTCAGCACGCGTCCTGACGCGAGATCCGGCAGGTTCCCGCTTCAGGAACGACGTGACCTAGTTCCGGGAGGGAGGACAGTGCGCACCACTCACCAGGTGAGTGCGAGCGTGCCTACGCGTCAGCGGGCAGCGCGGGGAACACGACCACGGAGCCGTCCCTGTCACGGACGATCTCGATCGCCACGTCTGTGGTGCGGCCGTTGACCGCGACGCCGTCGCCCAGCCGGTGGATCCGGTGTGTCGCGCGCATCAGGCGATCCACCTCACCAGGCGTGAAGACGGGCCGCAAACCGTTCGGGCGTGCCAGCTCCAGCGCCGACAGGCGTACCAGGACACCGGCGATGCCCGACTCCAGTTCGTCGAGGCGCTGCTGATCGCGCTTGAGTGCGCGCGTGAAGTTCTCGAACAGGTTGTCAGGGTCGCTCTGGGCATGCTCGACGGCCTGCAGGACGTTGACTCGCTGCTTCAGCGCAATGGCCAAGGCAGCGAGTTCGAGGTGGGCGCGGAACACGCCGCCTTGGTCGTCGACGCCGGGGAACGCCTTGGTCAGCATGCCGATCTCGACGGGCTCGCCGTCGGGCAGCTTGTCGAGTGCGCTCTGCCACCGGGCAAGGCGGCGGTCAGCGGCGCCCAGCGCCGTGTTGATGGCATGCACCGCCGAATCCAGTCCCAGCGAGACACCGAGCTTGCCCTGGTCGAGAAGAATGGCAGTGGCTTTGTCGATGGCATCGCGGCAGCCGTCGAGTTCGCTGTGCTCGTCGTCGAGTTTGTCTTCGTGCAGTTGCTCCAGCAGTTCTGTGATGTGTTCGATAGCCTGCTGGCGCTTGCGGTCGGCGTTCGCGCTCACCCCCACCGCCACGGCCATGAGCACGAGCGGCGCGGCCACGGTGAGCGCAGCGCTGCCGGCGACCGCGACGCCGGCTGTCGCACCGGCTCCACCGACTGCGCCCGCTGCTGCCGCCTGGCCGACTGGCACGAACGTCGCGCCGGCGACGATACGCCCCGTTGAGTCCACGAGTGGGCCGCGGACGCCACCGCACACCGCCTTCGCCGCCATCGGGCGAATGATGCCCTGACCGAACTGGGCGGCGACCTTCGCCGGAACCACCATGCGATACAGGCCTTCGCCGGCAGCGGTCGCCGTAGCCGCCGTGGAGGAACTCCGCGCTGATTGCGTGACGAGCTGCGACAAGTGCTGTGCCAGGGGACTCACCGCATCGAGCGGGATGCCTCGGCTGCGGTCGAGCTTGTCGGGCAGCGGATGCACCTCAAGTGTGGCGATCGGCTCGTCGGCAAGGGCGGCCAGCACGCTGCGCAGTTCACCCAGGCGCTCAGCCGTCATCGGCTTGTCTCCGGTCAATGCGGGCACCCGGACGTCGCCGGTCGCCAGCGTCCACACCGGAACGGTCGCCTTGCGGTAGTTGATCATCGTCTCCACCTAAATTCCACACAACAGCCTACGGCTGACGTCCGGTAAGAACGGTGAATCCTCGTCCTCTCCGATCCCAGCGCTCGGACGTCACTCGCCACACAGCGGGCCGTGCCACAACCGGGCCGGCTCATCGCATCCTCGCAGCCGCAGCCGCGCCGTCACCGCGTCTGCACCCACCCCTGCAGCCCCTCCAGGTGCCGCGGCAGCCGGGTGCCCCGCCAGCCCAGCACCAGCCGCTCCCGCGCCCGGGTGATCATGACGTAGTAGGCCATGCGGAGAGTCGCCGCCGTGGGGTCGGTGGCGGCGTCGGATTCCGCGTCGGCGACGACGACGGTGTCGAAGTCGAGACCCTTGGCGCTGGCGCGGTGGACGACGACCACGCCGGGGCGGGTGAGGTCCAGGTCGCGGTAGCGGCCGGAGGAGGCCGTCGAGCTGTACAGCTGGGGGTCGTGGGCGAGGCCGGCCCGTTCCAGGCGGCGCATCAGGTCGGACGCCGTACGCAGGGAGTTGACGATGACGCCTATGCGATGCCGCGGCTGCTCGGCAGCCATGGTGGCGATGTCGGCGGCGAGGTCCTTGTCGCCCGGGTAGTGGCGGACGACGGGTAGTGGGCCGCTGCGGAAGGGCGGCTCGGGGCGGGTGCCGCCGACGCGGAACCGCTCGGCCAGGGCGGCGATCTCGCGGGTGTTGCGGTGGTTGCCGCCGACCTCGGCGCCTGCCGTGGTGCGGCCGAGGGCGGTGGTGATCTCGGTGAGGGTGGAGTTCGTCTCGGTGAGGCGCTGGCACTCGTCGGCGAACACCGTGACGGAGGCGGCGGCGATCCGGACCAGCCGGTAGAAGCCCGGCGGCAGGTCCTGGCCCTCGTCGACGACGAGGTGGGGCGTGGCCGAGTCGTCCGCGCCGAGCTTCTCGGCGGCGAGGCCGGTGAGGGACGTCCAGTCGAACCAGCCGTCCTGGGTGCGCGGTGCGCCGTATCCGAAGTGCCGCAGGACCCAGCCGTGCACGGTGGCGGCCTCGACGGGGGCGCCAGGGACCGTGAGGCCCTGAAGGGTGTCGCGCAGGAGCTGACGAAGGAGGTTGGAGCGCGACAGGAACACGGTGGGGCGGCCGGTGAGGGCCAGGTGGACGGCTCGGTGCGCGGCCAGCAGGCTCTTGCCGCTGCCGGGCGGGCCGCTGACGACGTGGTGGCCGGTCAGCGGCAGGGCATCAAGGCAGTCGCGCTGAACCGGGGTGAGGTCGGGGTGGAGGACGGGGGCGTTAGTGGTGGTCATGCGGGTCCTCCCAGGACAGTGGCCGCGTACTCGCGGCTCGCGGTGAGGACGTCGGTGAAGTAGCCGGGGACGCGGGCGGAGCCGACGACCAGAGCGCGGTCCAGGAGGGTGTTGCCGGTCTGACAGCTCGTCTCGGGCAGCAGGGTGCAGGCATGGCAGGCGGCCCGGTTGAGGTTGCCGAAGCCCTGGCCGGTGTGCTCGGCACACAGCGGGTCGGCGGAGCACCAGGCGGCCGCCTCCAGCATTCGGACGAGCGTCTCGGCGAAGTGCGGTGCCTCGCCCTGCCGGACCAGGCCGCCGAGGGTGCCCTCCGCGTCACCGGCGGCCGTGTAGATCAGCAGTCCGCGCTGGCCGTACTCGGGGCGGCCGTACACGCGCTCGCGCAGGCTCGCGGTGGTGTAGCCGGAGTCGAAGGAGAGCTGGCGGATGAGCAGGTGGGCGAGGGTGTGCAGGAGGAGGAACCGGGGTGAGAGATCGCTGCCGACGGTCTCGGCCAGCTGCTCGTCGCGGAACGACGCGTCCAGGTCCGTACGGACGCCGTGGACGTGTGCCTGCACGCGCGGGTCGTTCTCCCAGGCGGTGAGGCGCTGTTCGTCGAGGGTGAGCACGATGCCCTCCCCATAGACCTCGGTCGCGGGCAGCCAGCGCAGGCGGCCGCTGGTGTCGGCGCGGACGAGGGCGCCGTGCGGGGAGTGCCGGCGGAAACCGGTCAGGGCCCGTACCTCGCGGAGACGGTCGGCGAGGACGACCCCGCCGATGTGCGCGTCGAGGGTGGCCCAGGGCTCCTCGGTTTCACCGGCGAGGCCGAGTCCACCGCGACGGACCGCGAACTCCGCGGTGGGTTCCGGGAGTTCGACGGCGTCGAAGGCATACCACTCGTCGCGGCTCAGGTCGAGCTTCGCGGGCTCCGGCCGGTCGGCGGGCTGGGCCGCGGGGGCGCCGGTGGCCTCGGCGACGAGCTGGTCGATGAGGCTGTCGGGGGCGTCGGTGTCCTCCTTGATGTAGCCGCGGAAGGAGTCGGCCCGGGATGTGCCGAGTGCGTCGAGAAAATTCGTCCAGTAGCCGTGGCCGCGGACCGCCTCCGCCAAGTCCGTTTCCGCCCGAGGAGGTTCGTCGGTCCGGGGGATGTCGAGGGCCGAGAAGACGACCGGGTAGTACACGTTGCCGGCGGTGCGCTGCACGATGTGGACCTGCTGGCCGCAGGAGGCCTTGCCGTTCGGACGCTGCCAGGGGTTGCGGCCCGGGCAGTGGCCGCCCTGGGGGCCGAGGATGTCGAGCAGGTCCCGCTCGGCCCCGCACGACGTGCCGCCCTCCCCGGTCGCTCCGCAGCGCACCGAGAGCGCTTCGAGTCCGGAGGCGCGGTCGGCGACCCGGAAACTGAGCCGTCGTGCCTTCCAGGCGTGCTTCGACTCGGCGCAGGTGGCTCGCAGTTCGGGGGCCAGCTTTGAGTGGGCCCAGTACCACCAGTCGACGTCGTCGAGGTGACCGTCCGCGCAGATGCGGACGAACCGCATGGGGGTGAGGCGGGGTGCGGCGGAGCAGGACGTGCAGACGGGCGGCTCGCCGGGCTTCTCCTGCTCGTGCAGGAAGCGGACCATGGCCCGGCAGGATCCGCAGAACAGCCAGCCGGGGAAGCGTACGTAGGGGACGCCGGGGCGGTCGGGCCGGTCGTAGCGGTCGTTGAGGGTGTGGGG
>NZ_POUC01000549.1 GCF_002891435.1 Streptomyces cahuitamycinicus | reverse complement strand
GGCCCGCACCGGCCCCCGCCCCGGCGACGAGCGTGCGGGCCTCGTCCCGGACGGCCAGCGCCCGCTCCACGTCCCGCGCCGCCTCGACCGCCGCGTCCAGCATCCGGCCGCCCAGCGGCAGAGCCGTCCGCAGCGCCCCGTACAGCACCCCGCGCACCCGGTGCCGCACCACCACCGGCACAGCCAGCACCGAGCGCAGCCCCTCCGCGGACACCGGGGCGTCGTACTCGTGGCTGATCTGCCGCGAGGCCGAGTAGTCCGTCACCACGCACGGCCGGGACAGCGCCACCGTCTTGCCGCCGAGACCGGTTCCGGACGTCACCACCAGCGACCGCAGGGCGTGCGTCGCCGTACCGCTCAGTTCGCTGATGCGCATCTGCTGCCCGGCCTCCAGCAGGCCGCCGAAGGCGACCGGAAGGCCGGTGCCCCGCCGCAGACGCAGCAGCGCGCTGCGCATCTCGACCGCGTCGGACGCGTCTGTCGTCACCTGATCGCCCCTTCGCTACGGCCCTTGCGCGGGCGCACCCCCCGTTCGGGGGTAGTGAGACCTGCATCACGGATTACACGATGGCTCGGAGCCGCCCGGCAATGGTCCGGCACCCAGGAGGACAGATGACATCGGCGACGGCACTGTTCCGCGACGCGCGGGATTTCCTGCTGGAGCACCGCGAGGACTACCCGAGGGCCTACGAGGGCTTCCGCTGGCCACGCCCCGAGTACTTCAACTGGGCGCTCGACTGGTTCGACGAGATCGCCGACGGCAACGCCCGCACCGCCCTGCACCTCGTCGAGGAGGACGGCCGTGAGACCCGGCTGTCCTTCGGGGAGATGTCCGTGCGGTCGGCCCGGTTCGCCACCTGGCTGCGGGCCCGGGGCGTGCGCGCCGAGGACCGGATCCTCGTCATGCTCGGCAACCAGGCCGAACTGTGGATCACCGCCCTCGCCGCGATGAAACTGCGCGCGGTGGTCATCCCGGCCACCCCGCTGCTCGGCCCCGCCGACCTGCGCGACCGCGTCGAGCGCGGCCGGGTCCGGCACGTCATCGCGCGCACCGCGGACACCGGCAAGTTCGCCGAGGTCCCGGGCGACTACACGCGCATCGCCGCGGACGCCGCCGGTGCGGTGCCGGCCGGCTGGCTGCCGCTGGACGACGCCTACGGCGCCTCCGCCGACTTCACCCCCGACGGCCCCACCCGGGCCGACGACCCGCTGATGCTCTACTTCACCTCGGGCACCACCGCCCGGCCCAAACTCGTCGAGCACACCCACACCTCGTACCCGATCGGCCATCTGTCGACCATGTACTGGATCGGCCTGCGCCCCGGCGACGTACATCTGAACATCTCCTCACCCGGCTGGGCCAAGCACGCCTGGTCCAACCTGTTCGCCCCGTGGAACGCCGAGGCGACCGTCTTCCTGCACAACTACACGCGTTTCGACGCCGTCCGTCTCATGACCGAGATGGATCGGGCGGGCGTCACCACCTTCTGCGCCCCGCCGACCGTGTGGCGCATGCTCATCCAGGCCGACCTGACACAGCTGCGCACCCCGCCCCGCGAGGTCGTCGCGGCCGGCGAGCCGCTCAACCCGGAGGTCATCGAGCAGGTCCGCCGCGCCTGGAACCTCACCGTCCGGGACGGCTTCGGCCAGACCGAGACGGCCGTGCAGGTCGCCAACAGTCCCGGCCAGCCGCTCAAGACCGGCTCGATGGGCCGGCCGAGTCCCGGCTACCGCGTCGAACTCCTCGACCCGGTGTCCGGCGCGCCGGGCGCCATGGAGGGCGAGATCGCGCTGGACCTGTCGGACCGCCCCGTCGGCCTGATGACCGGCTACCACGGCGACGCGGACCGCACGGCGGAGGCGATGGCCGGCGGCTACTACCGCACGGGGGATGTCGCCTCCCGGGATGAAGAGGGATATCTGACCTATATCGGGCGCAGTGACGACGTCTTCAAGGCCTCCGACTACAAGATCAGCCCGTTCGAGCTGGAGAGCGCGCTGCTGGAGCACGACGCGGTCGCAGAGGCGGCGGTCGTCCCCGCCCCTGACGAGCTGCGGCTCGCCGTCCCCAAGGCGTACGTCGTCCTGGCCGCCGGCTGGGAGCCCGGCGCCGACACCGCGAAGGTCCTGTTCGAGCACTCCCGCGAGGTGCTGGCCCCCTACAAGCGCATCCGCCGCCTGGAGTTCGCCGACCTGCCCAAGACCGTCTCCGGCAAGATCCGCCGGATCGAGCTGCGGGAGGCCACGGCGGCCGGGTCGGACGCCGAGTACCGCGAGGAGGACTTCCGGTGAGCTCCTACAGCCATGGCACCGGCGGGACGGCGCTGCTCGGCGACACGATCGGGGCCGGCCTGGACCGGGCGGTGGCCACCTGGCCGGACCGCGAGGCACTGGTCGACGTGCCGTCCGGCCGGCGCTGGACGTACGCGCAGTTCGGCGCGGCGGTCGACGAGCTCGCCTCCGCCCTGCACGCCTCCGGGGTCGCCAAGGGCGACCGGGTGGGCATCTGGGCGGTCAACTGCCCCGAGTGGGTGCTCGTCCAGTACGCCACCGCCCGCATCGGCGCGATCCTGGTGAACATCAACCCGGCGTACCGCACCCACGAGGTGGCGTACGTCCTGAAGCAGGCCGGCGTGTCCCTGCTGTTCGCCTCCCTCGCTCACAAGACGAGCGACTACCGGGCGATGGTCGAGCAAGTGCGCGGCGGAATACCAGAGTTGAGGGAGGTGGTCTATTTCGGCGACCCGGGCTGGGAGGCGCTGCTCGGGCGGGCGACCCCCGACGCGACGTACGACGAACTCTCCTGCGACGACCCGATCAACATCCAGTACACGTCGGGCACGACGGGCTTCCCGAAGGGCGCGACCCTCTCCCACCACAACATCCTCAACAACGGCTACTTCGTGGGTGAGCTGATCGCCTACTCCGAGCAGGACCGCATCTGCATCCCGGTGCCCTTCTACCACTGCTTCGGCATGGTCATGGGCAATCTCGCCGCCACCTCGCACGGCGCCTGCATGGTCATCCCCGCCCCGTCCTTCGACGCGAAGGCCACCCTGGACGCGGTCCAGCAGGAGCGCTGCACGTCGCTCTACGGCGTCCCGACGATGTTCATCGCCGAGCTGAACCTCCCCGACTTCGCCTCCTACGATCTCTCCTCGCTGCGCACCGGCATCATGGCGGGCTCGCCCTGCCCGGTGGAGGTGATGAAGCGGGTGGTCACCGAGATGCACATGGCGGAGGTCTCCATCTGCTACGGCATGACCGAGACGTCCCCGGTGTCCCTCCAGACCCGGCGGGACGACGACCTGGAGCATCGCACCGGCACGGTCGGCCGGGTCCTGCCGCACATCGAGGTCAAGGTCGTCGACCCGGCCACGGGCGTCACCCGGCCGCGCGGGACGGCGGGCGAGTTGTGCACCCGCGGCTACAGCGTGATGCTCGGCTACTGGAACGAGCCGGAGAAGACCGCCGAGTCCGTCGACGCGGGCCGCTGGATGCACACGGGCGATCTCGCCGTGATGCGCGATGACGGCTACGTCGAGATCGTCGGCCGCATCAAGGACATGATCATCCGGGGCGGGGAGAACATCTACCCCCGCGAGATCGAGGAGTTCCTCTACGGCCACCCGAAGATCCAGGACGTCCAGGTCGTCGGCGTCCCGCACGAGCGCTACGGCGAGGAGGTCCTGGCCTGCGTCATCGCCCGCGACCCGGACGACCCGCCGACACTGGAGGAGCTCCGGGCCTTCTGTGAGGGGCGGTTGGCGCACTACAAGGTTCCGGCCCGGGTGCGGATCCTCGACTCCTTCCCGATGACGGTGTCCGGGAAGGTACGCAAGGTGGAGCTGCGGGCGAGGTTCGCGGACGGTTGAGGTGCGCCGGCCCGCCCGTCACAACAGGGCGCGCATGCACACCCGTGGCCAGCGGTCCAGGCCGAGTCCGGCCTCCGTCGCGCGGATCGCGCGCAGGCCGGGCGTGAGGTCCGCCTCGGGGAGCGGGCGGAAGCCGAGGCGCTCGTAGTAGGGGGCGTTCCACGGGACCTCCGTGAAGGTGGTCAGCGTCAGGGAGGTCAGCCCCTCCTCGCGGGCCCGCTCGGCGGCGTGGGCCAGGAGTGCGCGGCCCACGCCCCGGCGGGCGGCGCGCGGGTGGACCGAGACCTGCTCGATGTGCAGGGCGCCGTCGACGGGTTCGGCGAGGAGATAGGCGACCGGCCGGTCCTGCGGGCCGCAGGCGACCCAGCAGCGGCCCGCCCGGCGGTAGTGCTCCAGCACGTCGAGGGCGGGCGGCTCGTCGTCGGCGATCTCCGGCATGCCGAGGTCGCGGAAGGGGGCGCCGGCGGCCCGCTCGATGTCCTGGAG
>NZ_POUC01000548.1 GCF_002891435.1 Streptomyces cahuitamycinicus | reverse complement strand
CGCCACCGCTCCGGCCCCCCTCAACTCCCCTGGAAGGCCGACCCGTTCCGGTTCGCCGGACCACCGGACACGCCCGGCGCCGCCACCGCCGCGATCACCGCCCGCACCGGCCGCCACACCCCCGCGGCATTCACCCCGGGCATCACCGTTTCCGATTCCCGGCACTTCCCCGGCCGCCGACCGCCCCTTTTCTCGGCGTAACACTCCGTAACGCGCACGCAAAACAACGCCACAGATCCATTCACGGCTGCACCCACTGCCCGGGACCTTTCCGATCCCTTCCCGGCCGCGCGCGGCCCGAGTACCGCACGATCTCAGCCATGGCCAACCGGAAGTGCGAGTTCTCAGAATGCGGACCTCGGCGAAAATCCCCCAAACCCGTCGAGAGGGTCCGCCGCCGAGACCGGACATCCACCCCGTCATAACAAGAAAGTCACAAGCCAGCCCACGCCGCTGCCGCTGCCCTTACCCCGGGCTTAGAGTCACGGCCAGTCACCGCCTCCATCGGGAGTTCGGTACCAGCGCGGCACTCACCCCCCGACCAGGGCGGGGCCTGCCTGTGAAAGGACTGATTGTGCGACAGCGTTCCTTGGTGATTCTTACCTCCGTGCTCACAACCGGAGCTCTGACTCTCACCGCCTGCGGCTCCCGAGACGACAGCGGTGACAAGGGCGGAGACAACGGGAGCGGCACCACGCTGACCATCGGCGTCGACGCCCCCCTCTCCGGTGAGAACTCCACCACCGGCCTCGGCATCCAGTACGGCGCCCAGATAGCCATCGACGACGCCAACAAGAACAACTGGGTCCCGGGCGTCAAATTCAAGCTCAAGGCGCTGGACGACAAGGCGCAGCCCGCCACCGGCCAGACCAACGCCACCAACATCGTCGGCGACAAAACCGCCGTCGGCGCCGTCGGCCCGCTGAACTCCGGCGTCGCCCAGACGATGCAGCAGGTGTTCGCCTCGGCCAACATGGTCCAGATCTCCCCCGCGAACACGGCCCCCGAGCTGACCCAGGGCAAGAACTGGCAGACGGACAAGAAGCGCCCGTTCAAGACGTACTTCCGCACCGCCACCACCGACGAACTGCAGGGCAGCTTCGCGGCCGGCTACGCCTACAACGGCCTCAAGAAGAAGAAGGCCTTCGTCGTCGACGACAAGCAGACCTACGGCGCCGGCCTCGCCAAGATCTTCAACGAGCAGTACAAGAAGCTCGGCGGCAAGGTCGTCGGCACCGACCACGTCAACACCGGCGACAAGGACTTCGGCTCCCTCGTCACCAAGATCAAGAACTCCGGTGCCGACCTGCTCTACTACGGCGGCCAGTACGACGAGTCCGCACTGATCACCAAGCAGCTCAAGGACGCCGGCGTCAAGATCCCGCTGTTCGGCGGCGACGGCATGTTCGCCACCACCTACATCGAGGCCGCCGGCAAGTCCTCCGAAGGCGACCTCGCCACCGCCATCGGCGTCCCCGCCGACACCCTGCCCGCCGCCAAGACCTTCATCCAGACGTACAAGGACAAGGGTTACAAGGGCGACTACGGCGCCTACGGTGCCTACGCCTACGACGCCACCACCGCCATCATCAAGGCCGTCAAGGCCGCGGCCGACGCCAACGGCGGCAAGGTGCCCACCGACATCAACGACCTGCGCTCCAAGGTCGTCGACGGTGTCCAGAAGGCCGACTTCGAAGGCCTCACCGGCAAGATCGCCTTCGACGAGTACGGCGACACCACCAACAAGCAGCTGACCGTCTACCAGGTCGAGAAGGGCGCCTGGAAGGCCGTCGAGACCGGCACCGCCGACCTGCAGTAACACCGCCCCCAGCAAGCCTCACCACGGGCCGCGCGGAAGGAGGACCCCAACCGCGCGGCCCGTTCTCACACCCCCACACAGCACGCGACCACGCACGCATCCAGTGCACACGACCACCAGCGACATGGAGGCCACGCGGTGAACACCCTGCCGCAGCAGCTGGCCAACGGGCTGCTCCTAGGCTCGATGTACGGGCTGATCGCCATCGGCTACACGATGGTGTACGGCATCGTCCAGCTCATCAACTTCGCGCACGGCGAGATCTTCATGACCGGGGCCTTCGGCGCCCTCACGGTCTACTTCTACATCCTCCCCGACGGCACCTCGATGGCCCTCGCCGTACCCCTCATGCTCCTCGGCGGAGCCCTCGTGGCCATCCTCATAGCCGTCGGAGCGGAACGATTCGCCTACCGACCACTGCGCGGAGCACCACGCCTGGCACCGCTGATCACCGCAATCGGCCTCTCCCTGGCCCTCCAGGAGGTCGTACGCAACTTCTACCCCGGCGCCGACCGCGCCCGCGCCTTCCCCGGCCTCGACACCACCCACGACATCGGCTCCGTCACCATCAAGGACGCCGACATCTTCCTCATCCTCGCCGCCGTCCTCTGCATGTCCGCCCTCGCCTTCTTCGTGCGCCGCAGCCGCACCGGCCGCGCCATGCAGGCCACCGCGCAGGACCCCGACACCGCACAGCTCATGGGCATCGACACCAACCGCATCATCGTCATCGCCTTCGCCATCGGCGGCTTCTTCGCCGCCGTCGCCGCCGTCGCCTACGGACTCAAGTACGGCAACGTCGACTACCGCATGGGCTTCCTGATGGGCCTCAAGGCCTTCACCGCGGCCGTCCTCGGCGGCATCGGCAACATCTACGGCGCCATGCTCGGCGGCGTCGTCCTCGGCGTCGCCGAAACCCTCGCCTCCGCCTACATCGACGAGATCCCCGGCATGCAGCAACTCGGCGGCCAGAGCTGGGCCAACGTCTGGGCCTTCTGCCTCCTCATCCTGGTGCTCCTCTTCAGGCCACAGGGCCTGCTCGGCGAGCGCGTCGCGGACAGGGCGTGATCACATGACCGAGACGACCAAGACCCCGACGCCGGACGCCGCCCCCACCCCGACGCCCGCACCGCACGGCCTCATCCCGCTGCCCACCGCGGCCGCCCGCGGCCTCCTGCTCGCCGGCGGCACCGCCACCGCCGCCTCCGCGTTCCTCGCCTGGACCTGGACCGCCGAATTCCCCGGCGACCTCACCTTCAACGGCTACCCCGGCGGCCTGCAGTGGCTGACCTTCACCGCCGGCATCCTCACCACACTGTTCGCCCTCGCCTCCTACGGCCTCCGCGGACTCGGCTGGCTCCTGCCCGCCCGCAACAACGCACCGCTCGCCCTCACCGCCCTCGGCGGCTTCGCCGTCACCTGGTTCACCGTCATCGCCATCAGCACCGAACTCGGCGGCGTCGTCAACCTCGAACCCGGCGGCTGGATCGCGGCCATAGCCTCCCTGCTGCCCGTCATCGGCGCCTTCGCCCTCCCCCAGGAGCGCACCGGCACCAGCAGCACCAAGGAAGCCGTCAAGGCCTACATCGCCAAACCCGAGCACATCCCCGCCCCCCAGGCCACCGCACCCTGGATCCAGCGGGCCATGATCACCGTGGTCACCATCATCGGCCTCGGCGTCTTCACCTACGGCATCGACACCGAGTACGGCGAACTCTTCGTCGGCTACCTCTTCGTCGTCACCTTCGCGATCTGGGCCCTGCACACCGCAGGCCTCCTCGACCGCTTCTCCGCACTCGCCGCCGGCAACCGCAGCTTCACCCTCGCCATGGGCTTCGCCGCGGCCATCGCCTTCCCCTTCACCCAGACCGACGACCACTACGCCAACATCGGCGTCAACATCCTGATCTTCGGAACCGTCGCCCTCGGCCTCAACATCGTCGTCGGCCTCGCCGGACTCCTCGACCTCGGATACGTCGCCTTCCTCGGCGTCGGCGCCTACACCGCCGCCCTCGTCTCCGGCTCCGAGTTCTCCACCATCTCCGGCGTCCACCTGCCCTTCTGGGCCTCCGCCCTGGCCGGCGCCGCCGCATCCCTCGTCTTCGGCGTCCTCATCGGCGCCCCCACCCTGCGACTGCGCGGCGACTACCTGGCCATCGTGACACTCGGCTTCGGCGAAATCTTCCGCATCGCCGTCAACAACATGGACGGCCAGTCCGGACCCGACGTCACCAACGGCCCCAACGGAATCCCCTCCATCCCCGACCTGAACCTCCTCGGATTCAACTTCGGGCAGGCCCACGACATCGGCGGATTCACCCTCGGCCGCTTCGCCAACTACTACCTCCTGATGGTCCTCATCATGGCCATCGTCGTCCTGGTCTACACACGAGCAGCGGACTCCCGCATCGGCCGCTCCTGGATCGCCATCCGCGAAGACGAGACCGCCGCCACCGCCATGGGCATCAACGGCTTCCGCGTCAAACTCGTCGCCTTCGCCCTCGGCGCCGCCCTCGCCGGCCTCGCCGGCACCGTCAGCGCCCACGTCACCTACAGCGTCGTCCCCACCCCCTACC
>NZ_POUC01000547.1 GCF_002891435.1 Streptomyces cahuitamycinicus | reverse complement strand
GCCGTGCCCCGCCCCGCCGCCGACCGGGCCCCCGCCCACGGCATCCCGGGCGAGGTCGTCGACGGCAACGACGTCGTGGCGGTCGAGGAGGCCGTGGGACGGCTCGCGCGGCGGGCCCGGGCCGGAGACGGGCCCGCCGTTCTGGAGGCCGAGACCTACCGGCACTTCGGGCACAGCCGTGCCGACCCGGCGGCCTACCGCCCGGCCGAGGAGGTCGAACGGTGGCTGAAGCACGACCCGCTGGACCTGGCGCGGGGGCGCCTGGCCGAGCTGGGCGTGGGCGAGGAGACGGTGGCCGGGGCCGACGAGCGGGCCAGGGCCGTCGTGGAGCGGGCCGTGGAGGCGGCGAAGGCCGCGCCGCCGCCCGATCCGCGGGAGGCACTGACCGACGTGTGGGCGGACGGAGGTGCCGCATGGCGGACGTGATCACCTACCGGGAGGCCGTCGCCGAGGGCATCGCGCGTGAGATGCGCCGGGACGCGTCGGTGGTGTGCCTCGGGGAGGACATCGCCGCGGCCGGCGGGGTGTTCAAGACCACCACGGGGCTGCTGGAGGAGTTCGGACCCGGGCGGGTGTGGGACACGCCCATCTCCGAACAGGCCATCGCGGGCGCGGCGATGGGCGCCGCCATGACCGGGATGCGGCCCGTGGCGGAGATCATGTTCTCCGACTTCCTGGCCTGCTGCTGGGACTACCTGGCCAATGAGATCCCCAAGGTCCGCTACATGACCGGCGGCCAGGTGACCGTCCCCCTCGTCGTGCGCACCGCCAACGGCGGCGGGCTCGGCTTCGGCGCCCAGCACTCCCAGGCCACCGAGAACTGGGCGCTGACCGTCCCCGGGCTGAAGGTCGCGGCGCCGGCGACACCGGCCGACGTCATCGGCATGCTGGCGGCGGCGATCCGCAGCGAGGACCCGGTGGTCTTCTTCGAGCACAAGGGGCTGTTCGCGACGAAGGGCCCGCCGCCCCCGCCCGGTCACGTCGTCGAGCTGGGCCGGGCCGCGGTCGTCCGGGAGGGCGCCGACGTCACGCTCGTCGCGCTCGCCTCGATGGTTCCCCTGGCGCTGAAGGCCGCCGACGTCCTGGCCGGGGAGGGCATCGAGGCCGAAGTAATCGACCTGCGCTGCCTGGTCCCGCTGGACGCAGCGACCGTCCTCGCCTCGCTGGAGAAGACCTCTCGGCTCCTCACCGTCGAGGAGAACCCGTACCAGGGCGGCTGGGGCGCCACCGTCGTGTCGGTCGTCGCCGACGAGGGATTCGCCCTGCTGGACGCGCCCGTGCGGCGGGTGGCGGGGGAGTGCGTCCCGCTGCCGTTCGCCGACGCGCTGGAGGAGCAGGTCATCCCCACCGTGGACAAGGTCGTCACGGAGGTCCGCAGGCTCGCCGCCTACTGAGCCGCACACCCGCCACCGAACACCCCATGGGAGGAAGCGCGATGACCACCAGGACACTGCTGCGCTCCGGTCACGTGATCTCGATGGACCCGGACATCGGGGACCTGCCCCAAGGGGACGTCCTCGTCGAGGACGGCAGGATCGCGGCCGTCGAACCCGAGATCAGCGCCGACGCCGAGATCCTCGACATGACCGGCCACATCGTGATCCCGGGCTTCGTCGACACCCACCGCCACACCTGGGAGGCCCCCATCCGGGGCGTCGCCCCCGACGCCACCCTCGACGACTACTTCGTCGACATCCTCGACACCTTCGCACCGCTGTACACCCCCGAGGACGTGTACGCCGGCAACCTCGCGGGCGCGCTGGAGTGCATCAACGCCGGCATCACCACGCTCGTCGACTGGTCGCACATCAACAACACGCCCGAGCATCCGGACGCGGCGGTCCAGGGCCTGAAGGAATCCGGCATCCGGGCGCGGTACGCGTACGGCAGCGCCAACACCTCCCTCGCGGAGTACTGGTTCGAGAGCAGGATCGCGATCCCGGCGGACGACGTACGGCGGATCCGGTCGACGCACTTCCCCTCCGACGACGGGCTGCTGACCATGGGCCTGGCCACCCGCGGCCCCGGCTTCTGCCTCGACGAGGTCGTCACCGCCGAGTGGGCCATGGCACGTGAGCTGGGCCTCCCGATCACCGTGCACGTGGCCATGGGGCGCCTCGCCGGCCGCTTCGGCATGGTCAGGCAGCTGCACGGCCTGGGACTGCTCGGCCCGGACACCACCTACGTCCACAGCTGCTACCTCAGCGGGGAGGAGTGGCGGATGGTCGCCGACAGCGGCGGCACGGTGTCGGTCGCGCCGCAGGTGGAGCTCCAGATGGGGCACGGCTGGCCGCCCGTGATGCAGGCCATCGAGCACGGTCTGCGGCCGTCGCTGAGCATCGACGTCGTCACCACCGTCCCCGGCGACATGTTCACCCAGATCCGCGCTGCCTTCGGCGCCGAACGCGCACGCGTCAACGCCGACTGCTGGCAGGCCAACATGCCGGTCCCCGACACCATGCTGACCGCACGTCAGATGCTGGAGATCGCCACCGTGAACGGCGCCCACGTCGCCGGTCTTGAGGACCGCACCGGCTCCCTGACCCCCGGCAAGCGCGCCGACATCCTCGGGATCGACGCCACCGCCTTGAACGTCGCCCCCGTGCACGACGCGGTGGCCGCGGTGACGCTGTGCGCCGACGTGTCCAACGTGGACACCGTCCTCGTCGACGGTGTGATCCACAAGCGCGACGGCAGGCTCCTCGGCGACACGGCACGCGCCCTGCGGCTCGTCGCCGAGTCCCGTGACCGGCTCCTCGCCGCGAAGGAGGCCAAGGGGGCTAAGGCACCGGCATGACGAATCACCTGGTGCGCCACGCCGCCGACCTGCCCGAGCCGCCCCACGACGGCCAGGGGCACCGGCGCCGGGCGCTGGTCGGCGAGCAGGACGGCAGCGTCCACACCGGCTTCGGCCTGTGCGAACTGCTACCGGACGGCCGGGTGCCCGCTCATGTGCACTCGTACGAGGAGACCTTCCACCTCCTCGACGGGAGCGTGATCCTCGACCTGCCCGACGGCTCGTACCTGCTGGAGGCGGGCGACTACGGCCTGCTGCCGACCGGCGTCCCGCACGCCTGGCGCGGGGCCGGGGGCACCGGCGGCCGCTGGGCCGACATGCTGGCCCCGGTGCCGCGCGCCCGCTACGGACACGACACCCAGGCCGTCCCGGACCTGCCCGCGCGCGAGCCGGCCCGGATCGACGTCCGCGACCCGCGCACCCGCTGCTTCGGCCACTTCGAGCCCGGCCAGATGGATCCCGGCAAGCAGTCCCAGGAACTGCTCACCGCCACGGCGAGCATGCGGACCGCGCTGCTGGTCTACAGCGGGATCACGGTGAAGATGATGATCGACGGCGATCTGGGCGCGGTCGCGTCGACGATGTTCATGGTGCAGTACGCGTCCGACGGGGTCATCGGAACCCACGACCATCCCTTCGAGGAGACCTATCTGATCCTGGAGGGCGTGGCCGAGGCCACCCTGGACGGCGAGCGGTACCGGCTGGAGCCCGGCGATCTGGCCTGGGCGGGCGCCGGATGTGTGCACGGTTTCGTCAACGCGGGGCAGGGGACGCTGCGCTGGCTGGAGACACAGGCGCCGCAACCGCCGTCACGGCACTCGTACCGGTTCACGCGGGACTGGGACTATCTGCGTGCGGCACTGGAGGAGAAGTCATGAGCAGTGTGCTCGTCGTCGGCGGCACATCCGGGATCGGGCTGGAGTTCGCCCGGGTGCGGGCCGGACAAGGTGACGACGTCGTCCTCACCGGCCGCGACGCCCAGCGGGCCGAAGCGGTCGCGAAGGAATGCGGTGCCCGCGGACTCGCCGTCGACCTGGCCCGGCCGCTGGAGATCGCGGCGGCCCTGGCAGGCATGGGGCGCGTCGACCATCTCGTGATCGCGGGCGTCTCCCGGGACGACAACAAGGTGAGCGACTACGACATCGACGCCGCACTGCGGCTGGTCACCCTGAAGCTGGTCGGCTACACGGAGGTCGTGCACACGCTGCGGAGCCGGCTGCACGACGACAGCTCCATCGTGCTGTTCGGCGGCCAGGCCAAGGAACGCCCCTACCCGGGCGCGACGACGGTCGCGACGGTCAACGCGGGGGTGCGGGGCATGATGAACTCCCTGGCCGTCGAACTCGCTCCGATCCGGGTCAACGCCGTGCATCCCGGTGTCGTGGGTGACAGCCCGTACTGGCAGGCCAAGCCGGAGAAGGTACTCGCCGCGCTGCGCACCGAGACACCCACGGGCAGGCTCGCCGCCATGGCGGACGTGGTGGACGCGGTGGACTTCCTGCTGCGCAACCGGTCCGTCAACGCCGTCGAGCTGACGGTGGACGGGGGGTGGCTGCTCGGGTGAGCGGCCTTGTGGCGGAGGTACCGGCGGAGGTGTCGGAGGGAGGTGCCGAC